>CANJMO010000047.1 GCA_947475845.1 Caulobacteraceae bacterium
CAGCGCCTGGCGCAGATGGCCCGCGCCGCCGGCATCCACCTGATCATGGCCACCCAGCGCCCGTCGGTCGATGTCATCACCGGCACCATCAAGGCCAACTTCCCAACCCGGATCTCCTTCCAGGTCACCTCCAAGATCGACGCCCGCACCATCATGCAGGAACAGGGCGCCGAGCAGCTGCTGGGCCAGGGCGACATGCTCTACATGGCCGGCGGCGGCCGCATCACCCGCCTGCACGGCCCGTTCGTCTCCGACGAGGAGGTCCGCGACGTGGCCGAGTACCTCAAGGCCCAGGGCACGCCGCAGTACCTCGAGGAAGTCACCGCCGCGCCCGAAGACGGCGACGACGATGGCGGCGGGGTGGGCGGAGAAAGCGCGTCGGGCAACGATCTCTACGACCAAGCCGTCGCCGTGGTCACCCGCGACCGCAAGGCGTCGACCAGCTACATCCAGCGCCGCCTGCAGATCGGCTACAACCGCGCCGCCTCGCTGATGGAGCAGATGGAGCGAGAAGGCGTCGTCGGCCCGGCCAACCACGCCGGCAAGCGGGACATCCTGGCGGGCCCGCCGCCGATCTGATGACGTCCACGCAAGACCGTGGTTATCTGCCTCAACAATAAAGGTTGGGGGGTCGCCGCATGAAACGCCTGGGTCTTGTCCTTACACTGGTGCTGGCCGCCGCCGCGGCGTCCGCCGCCACCCCCGCCAAGAAATCACCCGCGGCCGGCGTCGCCGAGCGCCTGGTCAAGCAGACCGGCGTCTATCACGCCGCGCCGGGCGCCAAGACCCCTGGCTTCCTGGCCGACCCCACCTGGCCGCAGCCCTTGCCGCACAACTGGATCCTCGGTCAGATCGGCGGTCTCTACGTCGATCGTCACGATCACGTCTGGGTCTATAACCGCCCCCGCACCCTGACCAACGACGAGGCCGGGCTGGAAGGCGCCAACGCCATCGGCTTCGCCCGGCCAAACGGCCCGATCGCCGACTGCTGCAAGGCCGCGCCCTCGGTCCTGGAGTTCGACGCCGCCGGCAAGCTGCTGCGGTCCTGGGGCGGCCCGGCCGATCCCGGCTTCCTGCAGACCAAGTGCAAGGAGGCCGACGGCTGCATCTGGCCCAATTCCGAGCACGGCATCTACGTCGACGCCCAGGACAATGTCTGGCTGGCCGGCAACAGCGCGCCTGCGCCCGCCGACGCCCCGGCCACGACCAATCACAAGGGCGGCGACGGCTTCGTCCTGAAGTTCGACATGGCCGGCAACTTCAAGATGCGCATCGGCGGCACGCCCACGGGCCCCGACAGCAACAACACCAACGGCGGCATCAACGGCACCCCGACCATGTACCTGCCGGCCGACATGGTGGTCGACGAGGCCGCCCACCGGCTCTACGTCGCCGACGGCTACGGCAACCGCCGCATCCTGATCGTCGATTCCGAGACCGGCAAATACATCGGCCACTTCGGCGCCTATGGCTCCAACCCGGTGGACGACGCCGGGTCCGCCGCCGCCGGCCGCTGGGCCACCGACTATTCCAAGGGAACCCAGAAGCCCGCCTTCTTCCGCAACCCGGTGCACTGCGTGAAGCTGGCCAACGACGGCAAGCTCTACGTCTGCGACCGCGGCAACGACCGCATCCAGGTGTTCAACCGCAACGACGCCAGCCTCGGCAAGCCCTGCACCAACCCCACCGGCGCAGCCGGCAAGTGCGGCTACGTCGCCGAACAGATCGTCAGCGGGCACACCGAAACCGCCCCCCTGCTGCCCGGCAGCGCGGTGTCGGTCAACTTCTCGCGCGATGCCGCCCAGAGCTGCATCTACGTCGGCGACAACACCAACCAGACCATCTACGTCCTCGACCGCAAGTCGCTCAGCGAACTGGGGCGCCTCGGCAGCGGCGGCCGCGCCGCCGGCCAGTTCCACTGGCTGCACCAGGTCAGCCTCGACAGCCAGGGCAACATCTACACCGGCGAGGTCGACACCGGAAAACGCATCCAGAAGTTCATCCACTACGGCCCCACGGGCTGCAGCGGCGCGGGCTTCGCCACGGTGGGCGGCCCGGCGGAGCGATAAGGCGCCCGCTCCGACGCAGCCATCATCGCGCCACGCGCGTTTGCGCCTATAGTCGCGACTTAACTGTGCAAGGAGCGGGGATGACCCTGCGTTTTTCGACCGTGGCCGTGGCCGCAGCCCTTCTGTTCGCCGCCGCGCCCCTGACGCCAGCCCAGGCGCAGACGGGGACCGCCGCTCTGTCGACTCACGATCAGGGCTTGGTCAAGCAAGCCACCGACTATCTGCAGTCGTTGCGCGAAGTGCAGGGCCGCTTCGAGCAGACCAATCCGCGCGGCGTCGTCACCGCCGGCGACATCTTCCTCAGCCGCCCGGGCAAGGCCCGCTTCCAATACGATCCGCCGTCCGGGCTGGAGGTGGTCTCCGACGGCCGCACCGTGTCGGTGTGGGACGCCCGGCTTAAAACCTTCGACCGCACGCCCCTGGGGGCCACGCCCCTGGCGATCCTGTTGGCCAGCAAGGTGCGCCTGGATCAGGACGTCGAGGTCACCCGCGTCGGCCGCTATGACGAAGGCTTCTACCTGACCGCGCGCAACGCCAACGGCCAGGCCCAGGCCGAGGGCTACATCACCCTGGTGTTCGGCGGGACGCCCCTGGCTCTGCGCGGCTGGACCCTCGTCGATGGCCAAGGCCAGGCGACCCGGCTGAAGATCACCAGCCTCAAGCCGCAGCCGATCAACCCCGATCTGTTCGTTTTGAAGGACCCGCGCCCGCCCGCCGAGCGCATCGACGGGGCCAAGACCGCCCCCAAGGCAACGGCTAAGGCCAAGCCGGAAAAGCCCGCCCAAGCGGCTGTCGAGTAACAGGTTACGCGAACCTGTGGCGCTTACGACACGCTCAACGTCAAGAAACTTTAATCTTGACTTTTTGGTTGCGCGTGGCAATTTTAACACTGGAAAGCGAAGGACGGGTCGTTCTTCGCCACCACCGTGCCGGACTTTATCCCCTCCCGGCCGCGGCATGAGAGACCACTTTCAACGCCCGGCCATAAGCTGGGCGTTTTTTTTGTCTGGATGGCGCTGCCGTGCTGCGCGCTGCTTGAGCGCGGATTTGGCTTTGCCCCGCCGCTTCGCTACTTGAGGGCTATGCGCCTCAGAGTCTGCACCTGGAACGTCAATTCCGTCCGCCTGCGCGCCGAGCAGGCCGCCCGCTTCGTGGCCGAGCACCAGCCTGACGTCCTGTGCATGCAGGAGATCAAATGCCAGGAGGGCGAGTTCCCCACCGAGGCCTTCGCCGCCATGGGCATGCCCTATCTGAAGATCGCCGGTCAGAAGGGCTGGCACGGGGTGGCCATCGCCTCGCGCCTGCCGTTCGAGGAAGCGCCCAAGCTGGAGGTGTGCCGCGAAGGCCACGCCCGCTGCGTGGCGGTCAAGGTGGCGGGCGTCGAGATCCAGAACTTCTACATCCCCGCGGGCGGCGACATCGCCGATCCGGCGCTCAACCCCAAGTTCGCCCACAAGCTCGACTTTTACGATCGCCTGACCGCCTACATGGGCAAGCGCGATCCCAAGGATCCGCTGGTGGTGACCGGCGACCTCAACATCGCGCCGGGCGAATTCGACGTCTGGAACCACCGCTACATGTCCAAGGTGGTCAGCCACACGCCCGTCGAGATCGAGCGCTTCGCCGCTCTGATGGGTTCGATAGGCTTCATCAACATCCTGCGCGAAGCCGTGCCCGAGCCCGAGAAGCTGGCTTCCTGGTGGAGCTACCGCGCTCAGGACTTCCACCAGTCCAACCGCGGTCTGCTGCTCGACCATCTGCTGCTGTCGCCAGGCCTGCGCCAGGCCGCCTTCTCCACCGGGTCCGCCCAGGCCCGCATCCACGAGGACGTGCGCGCGTGGGAGCGGCCGTCCGACCATGCGCCGGTCAGCGTCGACCTGGCGATCTAGGCCTGCGTCACACAGGCGCGCCCCTAGGAAACCCTACCATCCGGTAGTGGCGGCGGCCGCCCCGGCGCCGCAGAACGGAAGCTTCATCTCACCGGGGGCGGGGAATGACTTCCATATCGAGACGAGGCGCTGTCTTCGCCGCCGCGATCGCGGCCGGGGCGCTGGTCGCGCCGCCCGCCTTCGCCCAGACCGCGCCGGCCAAACCGGCCGCCGCCAAGGCCGCCCCGGCCGTGCGCGCGCCCGGCAAGGCCGCCACCGCGCGCACGGCCAAGAACTATGCCGAAGCGCTGATCGCCTTCAACGAAGCCGTGACCGCCTACCCGAAGTACGCCCGCGCCATCAACCAGCGCGGCATAGTCCATATCGAACGCGGCCGGCTCAACGATTCCTTCCAGGAATACAACGCGGCGGTGGAAGACTACGACAAGGCCCTGGCGATCGATCCCGGCAACCCCGACTACGTCGCCAACCGCAACCAGGCCCTGGTGTCGCAACAGGACGCGACCATGTCCGCAGAGGCGCGCGCGGCCAACAAGCGCGGCGACGCCGCCTACACCAGCAAGGACTACAACGGCGCCGTGGCCGCCTATAGCGACGCCATCCAGTTGGAGCCCGGCTTCGGCAGCGCCTATTTCAGCCGCGGCGTGACCTACCTCAACCTCAACGACAAGACCAAGGCCGAGGCCGACATGGTCCAGGCCGTCAAGTTGATCCCGGATTCCGGTCTCGCCTGGCAGCGCCTCGCCGGCATGCTGTCGGACCGCGGCCAGAACGCGGCCGCCCTGGCGGACATCAAAAAATCCCTGGAACTGACGCCCAACAGCGCCATCGCCTTCAACTGGCGCGGCATCGTCTATTCGCGCCTGAAGAACTACCCGCGCGCCATCGCCGACTATGACCGCGCCCTGGTGATCAGCCCCGACGACACCGTGATCGCCCAGAACCGGCCGGCTTCGGTGACCGCGCAGAACAACCTGGCCGCCGGCGGCGCGCGCGCTCAGGCGGGTTTCGCCGCCATCGGCCGCAAGGACTGGAACGGGGCGATCACCGAGCTCAACGTCGCATTGCAACTGGCGCCGACCAAGGAATCCTACCTCAACCGCGCCGTGGCCTACGAGAATCTCGGCCAGGAAAACGCGGCCATCGCCGACTACGACCGGGCCCTGGGCTTGGATCCAGGCTACGCCCTGGCCGCTCAGTACAAGAACGACGTCGTCGCGCGGCAACGGCAACGCGCGGCGGCAGAGGCCGCACGTCAGCAGGCGGCGCAACAGGCCGAACAGGCGCGTCTGGCCGAAATCCGCCGGCGCGACGACGCCGAGACGGCCAAGATCATCGGCGACACCACAAGAGCGATCCTGTCGGGCCTGGGCAATTAGGCGCATGAACCCTATCGGGGGGCGGATCGGCCGGCGGGCTATCGCCGGCCTGGTTGTCTCGGCCCTGATCGCGCAGCTGGCTCCGGCGCCCGCCGCGGCCCAACAGGACCGCAGAGCCGTCATCGCCGGACTGTTGTCCGACCTGCGCTCGCGTTGCCAGGGGCAGTACCAGGACGCGCTTCATGGCGCCGCCCTGATGAGCGAGATCATGGTGAAGAACAATTTCCGAACTCGGCCGCTGACCGACGCGGAGGCCGCCCAGCAGGTGGAAAACCGCCTCGCGGGCCTGTTCACCGATGCGGCCGATGAGATTCGCCGATACCGTTCTGACACGGAGGGTCTGGCCACCATGAACGGGGGGCCCGCCTTTACCGCCGAACCGACCTATCATCTGTGCATGATCGACGCGCGGCTGGCCCAAATCGCCGGCGGCGCGGCCGCGCCCCATAAGTTCGAAGAGTCCAAGCCGATCGGCGGCGGCGGCGGTAGGGCGCCTGCGCCCCTGCCGCAGGTTGAGCCCTCCTCCCCGCCCCCCTACACCGGGCCCGCCCTGACCCGCGAGGCCATCGACGCCTGCGACAAGCAGGTCATGGCCCTGGAACGGCAAAAGGACAGCTGGCCCGGCACCCCGGCCGAAGTGCGTATTCGCTACGCCGAGACGATCAAGACCCTGTTCAACGGCATCTGCGCCGGCCATCCGCAGGCCGCCCAGTTCCTTAAGGCCGCCGACGACATCCTCGACTCCGTCAAGGACGCAGAAAACGATCGCACCGGGTCGGAGATGACCGAGGCGCCGCCGGCGCCCAAATCGTTCGAGAACGGCGACATCAAGGGTCCTCAGGGGCTGATGGTGCCCACCTCCCGGGCGGATGGCCGCGCCGCCAGCCAGAGCGGAACACCGTGCGAGAAGGTCACGCCCCTGCCCTCAACCAACAATGGTCCGACCGAGGACACCCGCCACTACAACTTCAACCTCTACAACGGCTGTTCGGCGAGCATTCGCGTGGTCGCCGAGGGTGCGTTCGGCGTCGATGACGACACGCCGTTGGGGGTCGGCGAAAGCGACACCGACTTCTGCCTCGCCGAAGCGCCGCGCACCGCCAGCTGTCCCGGCGGAAAGATCAGGTTTCACTCGATGCTCGACCGCTAAAGAGCCGCGCAGGCCTTTTCGTTGGCGGCATAGGCGGCCGGGGTCTCGGCCTGCACCTGATAGAGCGAGCCGTCCGACGCGCGCCGCAGCAGGACCACCAGTTCGGCTCCCGGCTGTACGAACTCGTCATTGACCGCGTGGTTGCTGCCGCAGGCGCCCTGGCTTAGGACAAACCGCACCGCCTGCCCGGTCTGCATCGGCCCGTGCAGCACCTGCAGCACCCGGCCTTCGACAACCTGCGTGTCGCAATGGTCGCCGAGCCCGTCGGCGCCGCTCTCCACCGCCCGGTCGGCGCTGACCCGCACGGTGGTCCAGGCCTGAGCCGCACGGGACTGGCGGATAGGACAATAGGGTTCGGACAACGCCGCCTGTGCAGTCATGGCCAGCGCGATGCCCAGGACGAGGGCGCGCGCGATCAGGGCTGCAGCCTGTACCCGCCCGCCTCGGTTAGCAGCAGCTTGGCGTTGGTCGGGTCGGGTTCGATCTTCTGGCGCAGGCGGTAGACGTGGGTTTCCAGAGTGTGGGTTGTGACCCCGGCGTTGTAGCCCCAGACCTCGGTCAGCAACTCGTCGCGCGCCACCGGCTTTTCCCCGGCGCGGTAGAGGTACTTTAGGATGCTGGTCTCTTTTTCCGTCAGCCGGATCTTCTTCTGCCGCTCGTCCACCAGCACCTTGGCGGCGGGACGGAATTCATAGGGGCCCAGGCGGAACACCGCGTCCTCGGACTGCTCGTGGCTGCGCAGTTGGGCGCGGATGCGGGCCAGCAGCACGGCGAACTTGAACGGCTTGGTGACGTAGTCGTTGGCGCCGGCTTCCAGCCCGCCGATGGTGTCGAGGTCGCCCGAGGCCGCGGTCAGCATGATGATCGGCGCGGTCACCCCCGCCGCGCGCATCCGCCGGCAGACCTCGCGTCCGTCGATGTCGGGCAGGTCGACGTCCAGCAGCACCAGGTCGGGCCGCCGTTCCTGAGCGGTGGCGACGCCGGACAGGCCGGTGGCGGCCTGCACGGTGTCGAACTGCTCGTCCAGCTGCAGCTGCTCAGCCAGCGCTTCGCGCAGATCGGTGTCGTCGTCGACGATCAGGAGGGTCTTGGATTGCGCCATGGGGGGAAACATGCACCGCTGGAGACTGGATTGCCAAGGGAAAGGCCCTAGGCCGCGATTAAGCTCCCAATAGGGCCCGACCGATGATTTTCACGGCCTTGGCGGACAAGGACGGCGCGGCCAAGGTCAGCTGGCCAGGACACGAGCACCGCGCCGCCGTCGGCAAGGGCGGGCTGAAACCGGCCGCCGCCAAACGCGAGGGCGACGGGGCAAGCCCGATCGGCGTCTGGCCGATCCGCCGCGTGCTCTATCGCCCCGACAAGGCCCCGCCGCCTCTGATCGCCCTCCCGGTCGAGCCCCTGCACGCGGACGATGGATGGTGCGACGCGCCGGGCGATCCCGCCTACAACCGCCCGGTCAAACTGCCCTACGCCGCCAGTCACGAGGACATGTGGCGCAAGGACGACATCTACGACCTGGTCGTGATCCTCGGCCACAACGACGACCCGGTGGTGTCGGGCATGGGATCGGCCATCTTCATGCACCTGGCCCGCCCAGGCTATCCGCCCACCGAAGGCTGCGTGGCCCTGGCGCGGCCGGACCTGGAAGCCCTGCTCGCCGCCGCCAAGCCCGGGGATTCCGTAGAGATCAAGCTCGCCTAGCCATCACCTGGCGCCGAACAGCGCCGAGCCGACCCGCACCGAGGTGGCGCCGAACCGCACCGCCGTCTCGAAATCGGCGCTCATCCCCATCGACAGCTTCGTCAAACCATTACGCGCGGCGATCTTGGCCAGCAGCGCGAAATGCGGCCCCGCCGGTTCGGCTTCCGGCGGTATGCACATCAGGCCCTCGACGATCAGGCCATATTCGCCGCGGCAGGCGGCGACGAAGGAGTCGGCCTCGGTCGGGATCACGCCCGCCTTCTGCGGCTCCTCACCCGTATTGACCTGGACATAGAGGCGCGGCGCCTTGCCCGCCTTGGCGATCTCCTCGGCCAGCACCCGCGCCAGCTTTGGCCGGTCCACCGTCTCGATCACGTCGAACAGAGCGATTGCCTCGCGCGCCTTGTTTGTCTGCAGAGGCCCGATCAGGCGCAGTTCAAGGCCCTCGCGCCGCTCGGCCCAGCGCTCCATGGCCTCCTGTACCCGGTTTTCCCCGAAAACCGTCTGGCACGCGGCCAGGACCGGGGCGATATGCTCCCAAGGCTGTTGCTTGGACACCGCCACCAGGGTCACATCGCCGGGCGCACGGCCCGACGCGCCAGCCGCCGCGCTGATGCGGTCCAGCACGGAGCGGCGGGCGGCGGCGGAATCGAAACGGGGAGCGGTCATTGGCGGACAATTGGGCTCAGCTGGAACGGATCGGGCGGACGCTAAGCCGCGCCGCCGGGCACCGGAAGCCCCAAACACGCGTCCTGCCGCCCCTGTTGCTTGTCACCGACCCCGAGCGCACCCCCAAGCCAGCCCGTCTGGCCCGCCGCCTGCCGCGCGGCTGCGGCCTGATCTACCGCGCCTTCGGTTCGCCAAAAGCGGCAAAGACGGCGCGCAAGCTCGGCCGCATCGCCGTCGAGCGCGGCCTGGTATTGCTCATCGGCGCCGACGCGGTGCGGGTGAAGGGCGCCGGCGTGCACCTGCCCGAGCGCATGGCGCACCGGGTGCGCGCGCTGAAGGCGCGCGGCTTGCTGGTCACCATCGCGGCTCACTCCCTGCCCGCCATCATCCGCGCCCGCCGCTGCGGCGCCGATGCGGTCCTGGTGTCTCCGGTGTTCGCCTCGAACAGCCGTTCCGCCGGGCCGCCGATGGGTCCACTGCGGTTCGCCGCCCTGATCCGCGCCGGCCGCCTGCCGGCCTATGCGCTGGGCGGCGTGACAACGAAAAACGCCCCCAGGCTGCTCGGCACGGGGGCGGTCGGACTTGCGGGGGTGGAAGCTTTCGCCGCCGCCTTGGAGACGCTTAGAACTTGAACGCGCCTTCGAGGCGCACGCGGGGGGCCGGAACCTGCGGGGCGACGTAGCCGCGCGGTTGCACCGGCGCAGGATCGCCCAGCGACACGACCCCGCCGACGCGCAGGGACGGGGTCACCTTGTAATAGGCGCCGGCCTGGACGTTGTTCAGGTCCATCTCGCGGTAGCCAGGCTGGTCGAGGCCGAGCTTTAGGCCCCAGCGGCTTTTCGCCGAGTCCCACTCGAAGGTTTTCCGCTGCGACGCTTGCGGGCCCCACTGATTGCGGTCGGCCAGGGCCTTGGTCGGATCGGCGTTCAGAGTCTGGGCATGGACTGTCGTCGCCAGGATTCCCGAAAGAACCAGCGCACCCACTACGGCAAAGAGCTTCACGCCCGTCATGCCAGACTCAATTGCCCCATCCAGCTCAAACGCAGCATCCCCTTAGCGGTTCTCGGCAAAGGAGAATTTGCATCGTCGGACCGATTAAAGGCCCCGCGCCCCCAAGGTCAATGGGAGTCCGTGCGATGATGACGGATCAACCGGCCGTTTGCCGCACCGCTGTGGCTCCACAGTCACGCGATTCCGCTTTTGGGTCGCCGAACGCGTGCTATAGAGGCGGCTTTGATGCCGGGGGGCGCTGCACGCGGCCTATGATGGCTTGCGAGCGTACTAGGTTTGGAGCTGAGCAATATGGCTTTGGTGCGTAGCGCCTCCGTCGCCCTTCTGGCCATTGGCCTGGTTTCCGTCGCCGCCTGCGCCAGCAGGCGAGCGGGCGGTCCCGAAGTCTACGGTTCAAGCGGTGGTTTCCTCGGCGTCGGCCGCAAATCGGCGCCCGCGCCGGTGGCCGGTATCGGCGTCAACTCGTTCCTGTGGCGCGCTTCGCTCGACACCCTGGCCTTCATGCCATTGGCCTCGGCCGATCCCTACGGCGGCGTGATCATCACCGACTGGTACACCAATCCGGAAAAGGCGGACGAGCGCTTCAAGGCGACCGTCTACATCCTCGACACCCGCCTGCGCGCCGATGGTCTGACCGTCACCGTGTTCAAGCAGGTCAAGGCCGCCGACGGCAACTGGGTGGACACCTCGTCCTCGACCCAGACCCAGGTCGATATCGAAAACTCGATCCTGACCCGGGCGCGCCAACTGCGCCTGTCCAACCTGCGATAGTCACCTTCGGGTCGCGAGAGGCCTAAGCTCCTCATGGCGCGCTACAATCCGAAGGAATCCGAGCTCAAATGGCGCGCCGCCTGGGATCGGATCGACGCCTTTTCGGCGTCCAACGCCGACGACGGGCGCCCGCGTTACTATGTCCTGGAGATGTTCCCCTATCCATCGGGGCGCATCCACATGGGCCATGTGCGCAACTATGCGCTCGGCGACGTCGTCGCCCGCTACAAGCGCGCCCGCGGCTTCAACGTGCTGCACCCGATGGGCTGGGACGCCTTCGGCATGCCGGCCGAGAACGCGGCCATGGAACGCGGCGCCCACCCCAAGGGCTGGACCTACGACAACATCGCCAGCATGCGGACCGAGCTGAAGCGCCTGGGCCTCAGCATCGACTGGTCGCGCGAACTGGCCACCTGCGATCCGGAATACTATGGCCAGCAACAGGCCTGGTTCCTGAAACTGTGGGCGCGCGGCCTTGCCTACCGCAAGGAAGGCGTCGTCAACTGGGATCCGGTCGACAATACCGTCCTGGCCAACGAACAGGTGATCGACGGCAAGGGCTGGCGCTCGGGGGCGCCGGTCGAGAAGCGCAAGCTGACCCAGTGGTTCCTGCGCATTACCGACTACGCCGACGCCCTGATCGACGGCCTCGCCACCCTGGACCGCTGGCCTGAGAAGGTGCGGCTGATGCAGGAGAACTGGATCGGCCGGTCCAAGGGCCTGCGGTTCAGCTTCAAGTTCGCCGGGACCGCCCCGCACGGCTTGGAGGACGGCCTGGAGGTCTACACCACCCGCCCCGACACCCTGTTCGGCGCCAGCTTCGTCGGCATCGCGCCGGGCCACCCCCTGGCCGAGCGCCTGGCCGCCGCCGATCCCAAGGTCGCCGCCTTCGTCGAGGCCTGCCGCAAGGGCGGGACCACCGAGGCCGACATCGAGACCGCCGAGAAGCTGGGCCACGACACCGGGCTGGAGGTGCAGCACCCGTTCGACCCGGCCCAGCGCCTGCGCGTCTGGATCGCCAACTTCATCCTGATGGACTACGGCACGGGCGCCATTTTCGCCTGTCCCGCCCATGATCAGCGCGACCTCGACTTCGCCCGCAAATACGACCTGCCGGTCAAGCCGGTGGTCCTGCCTCCCGGCGCCGATCCCGCGACCAACAGCATCGGCGTCGAGGCCTACACCGGCCCCGGCAAGATCTACAATTCGCAGTTCCTGGACGGTCTGGACATCGAGGCCGGCAAGGCCGCCGCCATCGGGCGTATCGAGCAGATGGGCCAGGGCCAGGGCGCCACGGTCTACCGCCTGCGCGACTGGGGGGTTTCCCGCCAGCGCTACTGGGGCTGCCCGATCCCCGTGATCCACTGCGCCGCGTGCGGCCCGCAGCCGGTGCCCGGGGCCGATTTGCCGGTGGTCCTGCCCGACGACGTCACCTTCGACCGTCCCGGCAACCCGCTGCTGCGCCACCCGACCTGGCGCCACGTCGCCTGCCCCAAGTGCGCGGGCCCGGCCGAGCGCGAGACCGACACGCTGGATACCTTCGTCGATTCTAGCTGGTACTTCGCCCGCTTCACCGACACCAAGGCCAAGACCCCGATCGACAAGGCCGCCGCCGACGCCTGGATGCCGGTCGACCAGTATGTCGGCGGCATCGAACACGCCGTCCTACACCTGCTCTACGCCCGCTTCATCACCCGCGCCCTCAAGGACGAGGGCATGCTGTCGGTGGAGGAGCCGTTCAAGGGCCTGTTCACCCAGGGCATGGTCACCCACGAGACCTACAAAGGCCCCTCCGGCCAGTGGGTCGCCCCCGCCGACCTGGAATCGCGCGACGGTAAACTGATCGAGGTCGCCACCGGCGAGCCGGTCGTGGTCGGCGGCATCGAGAAGATGTCCAAGTCGAAGAAGAACGTGGTCGCGCCCGAAGAAATCTTCGACGCTTACGGCGTGGACGCGGCGCGCCTGTTCGTCATGTCCGATAGTCCGCCCGAGCGCGACGTGCAGTGGACCGTGGGCGGGGTCGAGGGCGCCTGGCGCTTTGTCCACCGCGTCTGGAATGAGTTCGACAGCCAGCCCGACGGCGCCGTTCCTCCCGCCGAACCTGACGAGACGGCCAAGGCGCTGCTGCAGGCGTCTCACCGCCTGATCAAGAGCATCACCGACAGCATCGAGGGCTTCCGCTTCAACAGCGGTATCGCGCGCCTGTACGAATTCCTCAATGTTTTGAAGGCTTATCCCGCCGCCGGCGCCTCGCCCGCCGTTCTGGCGGCCCGCGCCGAGGCCCTGTCGGCCCTGGCCCGTCTGATCGCGCCCTTCACACCTCACCTTGCCGAAGAGGGCTGGGTCCGCATCGGCGGCGAGGGCATGGTCGTCGAAGCCGCCTGGCCGGCCTACGATTCCGCTATCGCAGCGGAGGACGAAGTTCTGCTGCCGATCCAGATCAACGGAAAGCGCCGGGGCGAGATCAAGGTCCCCGTGGGCGCGGCCGACGCCGACGTCCAGGCCATCGCCCTGGCCGACGAGGGCGTCAAACGGCATCTTGAAGGCCTCAATGTCCGCAAAGTCATTGTGATCAAGGACCGGATCGTCAATATCGTAGCTGGATGATGAAGCTCGCCAACCGCACCGCACTGATCGCTGCCGCCCTGGGTCTGTCGGGCTGCGGCGGATACACCGCGCTCTACGCCGCGCCGGGTGTCACGCCTAAGCTGGCGTCGATCGCCGTATCGCGGCCCGATGGCCGCACCGGGTTCCTGATGGGCCAGTACCTGGATGATCGCTTTGGCCTCGCCCAGGGAGAGCAACCCCTCTATCGCCTGCTGCTCAAGAGCAGCCAGCTGCGCATTCCGCGCGGCGTGCGCGTCAATAACGTCGCCAGCCGTTACGAACTGGACCTCAACACCACCTACACCCTGGTGGACATCGCCACCCGCAAGGTGATGACCACCGGCCTGGTCAAGGTCCTGGTGACCTATGAATCCGCCAATGCGCCCTACGCCGGCATCGCCGCCGAGCTCAACGGGCAGGAACGCGCCGCCGAACAGACAGCTCAGCGCATCCAGCTGGAGCTGGCCGACTATTTTGCCAATCCCACGCCCCCAACCCAGCTTATCGCGGCCAATCAATTGGCCGCCGACGCTCAGGCGGCCACCTTCTCCGAGCGTCTGCAGCCGGCAACTATCCAGTCGCCCCGCGAACGGGCCCTGGGCCAACCCACGCCTCAGAGCGGCGGCGCCGACATCTTCGGCCAGCCTCTGCGCGGTGTGACTTCGGACGACGACGCCAGCGCCTCCGGTCCGTTCCTGGCCCCCTCGGACCCAGTCCCGCCGACCCTGGCGCCGCCTTCGCCGATCCTCGATCCCGTGCCCGGCCCCGCCGTGGGCCTGTTTCCGGCGCAGTGAGCCGGTAGAGCCTTGATCCTCAGCAAGCGCGCCGAGGTCGATCGCTTCCTCTCCGCCCCCACCGCCGACATCCGCGCCGTCCTGATCTATGGCCGCGACCGCGCCATCGTGCACGAACGCGCCGACGGTCTGGCCAGGAAGACCGTGCCAAATATCGACGATCCCTTCGATGTGGCCGTGGTCACCGAGGGGGATATCGACGGCAACGCCGCCAAGCTGTTCGAGGAGCTGTCGGCTCTGTCGCTGATGGGCGGGCGCCGCTTGGTGCGCCTGCGCCTGGACGAAAAGGCGTCGGTGGATAAGACCGCCGCCGAGGCGCTGAAGGGCCACACCGCCGGGGAATTCAATCCGGACGCCCTGTTTCTGATCGAGGCCGGCGCGCTCGGGCGCGAGTCCGGCCTGCGTAAGGAGGCCGAGAAGAACCCGGCCGCGGTGGTGATCCCCTGCTACGAGGACGAGGCCGGCGATGTGGCCCGGATGATCCGCGAGGGCCTGGCCAAGGACAAGGTCGGCCTGACCAATGAGGCCCTGGAGCTGCTGCGCGCGCGTCTGCCGCATGAACGCGGTGTGGCCCGCCAGGAGATCGAGCGTCTCGCGCTCTATCTCGGCCCGGGCTCCGGCATGGTCGCGACCCCTGAGGACCTGCAGGACTTCCTTGGCGTCGAACCGGAGGCTTCGTTGGGCGACGCGGCCATCGACGCCTTTGGCGGACGGCTCGGCGCGGCCCAGGCCGGTCTGAGGCGGGCGGCGGCGGAAGGCGAGGGCGGCCCGGCCGCCGTGCGCGCCATGGGTTTCCACCTCGGTCGCCTGCGGCGCACCCTCACCTTGATCAAATCGGGCGCCGGGGCGCAGGAGGCGGCTAAGGCGTCCGGCGTATTCTGGAAGAACGAGCGCGAATTTCTGCGCCAGGCCCGCGCCTGGACCCTGCCGCAGCTGGACGATATCCAGCCCGAGGTGCTGCAGGCCGATAAACTGTGCAAGACCGCCGGCTCGCCCAACCACCTGATCGCCGAGCGCCTGGCCCTGACCATCGCCGGCCGCGCCCGCCGCCTCGGACTGTGAGGGCGGCGCCCGCCAAATCCGTATAGGCTCA
Organism: Caulobacteraceae bacterium; assembly: GCA_947475845.1. Taxonomy (GTDB): domain Bacteria; phylum Pseudomonadota; class Alphaproteobacteria; order Caulobacterales; family Caulobacteraceae; genus BOG-938. The sequence continues at coordinate 15,137 of CANJMO010000047.1, forward strand.
ACGAAACCGCCGTCCGCGCGGGATGAGGAAACCGATGCTCCGCCTATCCCTGCAACTGCACAAATGGATCGCCCTGATCGTCGGCGTCCAGGTCATCGGCTGGGTGCTCGGCGGACTGATCATGGTGTCGCTGCCGATCGAGACGGTGCGCAGCCAGCAGCATATCGCCCAGGTGAAAATGCAGCCGCTCGATACCGGCAAGATCATGCCGATGGAGCAGGTGATCGAGAAGGCCGGGCTCGGCAACGTCACCGGCGCGCAACTCAAGAGCACCCCGCGCGGCGCCATCTGGTCGCTGACCACCGGCGCGCGCGGCGAAGCCTGGTACGACGCCCTGACCGGCGAGAACGTCGACGAAATCACCGACGCCCAGGCCAAGCTGTGGGCGGCGCAGGCCTACCAGGGGCCCGGCAAGCCGGTGAAGGTCGAGTATCTGGAGGATCCGCCGGCCGAGGCGGGCGTCGACGGCACGCTCTACCGCGTCACCTTCGACGATCCGGAGCGCACCAGCTTCTATCTGTCGGCCTATACCGGCGAGGTCGAAAGCCGCCGCTCCAACGTGTGGCGGTTCTATAGTGTCTTCTACCAGATCCACATCATGAACTTCAGCGGCGGACAGAACTACAACCACCCGCTGATCGTGATCGCCGCCGCCTTGACGCTGATGGTCACCGTTACAGGCGTGATCCTGCTGTGGATCCGGCTCAGCCGCGATTTCGTCGGCTGGCGGACGCGGCGCAAAGCGGCCTGACGTCCTCGATCAGTAGAGTTTGATCGGCTTTTCGATGCCGCCAATGGCTTCGATGATCGATTCGACCCGGCCCTGCACCGCCGCCTGGGCGTCGTAGAGGCCCTGATTATAGTAGTGCGGGCCCATCACCTCGGACAAAACATCCAGAAGCTCCAGGCAGTCGACCGGATCGGCGTCTACATTAAGGACGGCTTTCAGGCGCGTCTTGAGCAGGCGGCCGAGGCTGTCGCGGGTGGCGCGGTCGAATTCGATGGCGGCCAAGATCAGGCCCTGCCCAGCCGCCGCACCAGCTCGTCCAATTGCTCGAGCGTGGCGTACTTCACCCGCACCTCGCCGGCGCCACCCTTGTCGAGAATCTCGACGTGAAGGCCGAGGCTTTCGGCCAGATCGGTTTCCAGGGCCAGGGTGTCGGCGTCCTTGCGCCCGCCGGAGGCGGCGCGGGGTTTCTTGCCGGCCGCCGCGGCGCTCATCCGCGCCAGCGCCTCGGCGTCGCGCACCGTCAGGCCTCCGTCGATCACCCGGCGAGCCAGGGCCATGGGGTCGGACGCTGAGGCGATAGCGCGGGCGTGGCCGGCGCTCAGCTGGCCCTGCAGCACATAGCCCTTCACAGCCTCGGGAAGACTCAGCAATCTCAAGGCGTTGGCGACATGGGGCCGGCTCTTGCCGACGACCTCGGCGACCCCATCCTGGGTCCGGCCGAAGCGTTCCATCAGCGCCTTGTAGCCCAGGGCCTCCTCGATCGGATTGAGATCGACCCGCTGGACGTTCTCGATGATGGCGATCTCGAGCACCTCGGCGTCGCCGAGCTGACGGATCACCACCGGCAGTTCGCGCAGACCCGCCCGCTGCGCCGCGCGCCAGCGCCGTTCGCCGGCCACGATCTCGTATTCGCCGCCGATGCCGGTGGGCCGAACCAGCAGGGGCTGGATGATGCCCTTCTCGCGGATCGAGGCAGCTAGTTGCTCGATATCCTCGTCGGCGAAGATTTTGCGTGGCTGGTCCGCATTGCGGCGGATCATCTCGATCGGAACTTCGAAAGCCCACGCCTGCGGCGCCGTCACGGCAGCGTCGAGGGCGGCGGCGACTTCGCTTTCGCCCAGCAGGGCGGACAGGCCCCGGCCGAGGCCCCGGCGTCCTTCGATGGCCATGATCAGGCGGCCTTGGCGGCCGAGCGGGCGCGTTCGCGGCCGACCAGTTCGCGCGCCAGCTTGATGTAGGCCTGGCTGCCGGCGCATTTCAGATCGTAGATCAGCACCGGCTTGCCGAACGACGGCGCCTCGGACACCCGCACGTTACGCGGGATCACCGTCTCATAGACCTTTTCGCCGAAGTGGCTGCGCACGTCCTCGGCCACCTGCTCGGACAGGGCGATGCGCCTGTCGTACATGGTCAGGACCACGCCCTGGATCTCCAGGTGCGGATTGAGGCTGCCACGCACCAGGTCGATGGTGCGCATCAGCTGCGTCAGGCCTTCTAGAGCGAAGAATTCGCACTGTAGTGGCACCAAAACAGCGTCAGAGGCCGCCATGGCGTTGACCGTCAGCAGGTTCAGCGACGGCGGACAGTCGATCAGCACATAGGTAAAGCGGTCGGCGGAGGTGTCGGCGCGCAGGGGCTTCAGCGCCTCACGCAGGCGGAACGAGCGGCCGGCGGCCTGTCCCAGCTCCAGTTCGATGCCCGACAGGTCGGCGTCGGCTGGCACGATCGACAGCCGGGGCAGGGCTGTGTCCATCACCGTGTCAAGCAGCGGGCGCTCCTCCATCAGCACTTCGTAGACGCTCGAGCGCCGTGAGTGCGGTGGAATGCCCAGACCGGTGGAGGCGTTGCCCTGAGGGTCGAGATCCAGGATCAGGACCTTTTCACCGAGCGCGGCCAGAGCCGTGGCCAGATTGATCGCCGTGGTGGTCTTGCCCACGCCGCCTTTCTGGTTAGCCACCGAAAGCACTCGCAATTCCTGCGAAAGGCCTTTCCGGGCAGGGGTATGGCCGGGCGCTACTTGGTCAGACTGTGCGGACACGCGACAACCCCTTAACTCGCAGAATCCGGCCATCGGGATGGGATGAGCTGGCCAGGAGTTCTGCTTCAAATTTCCAACATTTAGCGGCTTCCGTCAACTCAGCCACTACATCTTGTCCCTTGAGGAACAGGCCGGTAGCGCCCGTCTTGAGCGAAGGCTCCGCATAACCAAGCAGTCGGGTCAGGGGGGCGCAAGCCCGGGCCGTGACGATATCCACCTTAATACCGAGTTGTTCAGCCCTGACGTTGTGAACATCCACAGGCAGGCTCAATTGCTCCGCGACCTCGGCCAGAAAGCGGCAACGCTTGGCCATGCTCTCCACCAGATGCACACGCGCGCCCGGCCTGCCTTTCAAGAGGATCGCCAGCACCACCCCGGGAAAGCCCGCGCCCGCCCCAAGATCGGCCCAGGTGACCGCATCGGGGGCCAGGGCCAGCAGCTGGGCGCTGTCATAGGCGTGGCGGGGCCAGAACTGGGCGAGGGCCGAGGGGCCCACCAGATTCATCTTCTCGTTCCACTCGGTCAGAAGGCCGCGATAGCGCCCCAGATCGGCCATCTGCGCGTCGGAGGCGCCCAGCAGGGTCTGGACGCCGGCGGCGTCGGTGGGCGGCGTCATCAGGCGGCCTTAATGCCGCGGCGAACGTAGGCGAGCAGAGAGGTGATCGCGCCCGGCGTGACGCCTTCGATGCGCGAGGCCTGGCCCAGGGTTTTCGGCCGCACGGCGGCAAGCTTCTGGCGCGCTTCGTTGGAAAGGCCGGGCGCCGCGGCGTAGTCCAGCTCCAAGGGCAGCTCCAAGGCTTCGTCGCGACGGAAGGCCTCGACCTCGGCGGTCTGCCGGTCGAGATAGCCGGAGTAGGCGGCGTCGATCTCGATCTGCTCGCGGGCGGCGGGCGCCCAGTCCGCGATCTGCGGCCAGATCGCCTCCAGCTCCGGCCAGCCGATGCTGGGGTAGGTCAGCAGCTGAGTCAGGTCGCGGCGAACCCCGTCGGCATTGACCTTCAGCCCAGCGCGGATCGCCTCGGCCGGCGTCAGGATTAGCTTGGCCGCCTGCGCCCGGGCGGCGTCCAGAGCCGACTGTTTCACGTGGAACATCTCGGCCCTCTGGCGGCCCACCAGTCCCAGGTCGATCCCCCGGCGGGTCAGGCGCTGGTCGGCATTGTCGGCGCGCAGGGTCAGGCGGAACTCTGCCCGGCTGGTGAACATGCGATAGGGCTCGCTCACGCCACGGGTAACCAGGTCGTCGATCATCACCCCGATGTAGGCTTCGTCGCGGCCGAAAGTCACCGGAGCAGATCTCGACACGGCCCGCGCCGCATTGAGCCCGGCAACCAACCCCTGGGCGCTGGCCTCTTCATAGCCCGTGGTCCCGTTGATCTGCCCGGCCAGGTACAGGCCCTTGAGCCGCTTGGTTTCCAGCGCCGGGGTCAACTCGCGCGGATCGACGTAGTCGTATTCAATGGCGTAGCCGGGACGGATGATGCGCACGTCCTCCAGCCCGACGATGGTGCGCAGGAACAGATCCTGGGTCTCGGCGGATACAGAGGTCGAGACTCCATTGGGATAGACCGTGTCGTCGTCCAGGCCCTCCGGCTCCAGGAAAATCTGGTGGCTGGTCTTGTCGGCGAACCGCACCACCTTGTCCTCGATCGAGGGGCAATAGCGCGGCCCGACGCCGGTCGTGCGCCCGCCGTAGACCGCCGATTCCGTCAGCCGGTCGGCGATGATCTGATGGGTCCGCTCATTGGTATAGGTCACCCCGCAACTGATCTGAGGCGTGACGATGGCGTCGGTCATGAACGAGAACGGCACGGGCGGCTCGTCGCCCGGCTGCATCTCCAGCCGGTCCCAGGCAATGGTCTTGCCGTCCAGGCGCGCGGGGGTGCCGGTCTTCAGACGGCCCATGTCGAGCCCGAGGGCGTAGAGGCGGTCGGCCAGCCCGATCGACGGGGCCTCGCCCACGCGCCCCGCCGGCGTGCGGGTCTCGCCCAGGTGGATCACCCCCTTGAGGAAGGTGCCGGTGGTCAGCACGACAGCCCCCGCCGGATAAGCGCGTCCGCTCGACCCGATCGCGCCGGTCACCCGGCCGTCGGCCACCGTCAGGTCTTCGGCGGCGTCGGCGATGATCTCGAGGTTGGTCTGCTCGGCCAGCGCCGCCTGCATGGCGGCGCGGTACCTGGCGCGGTCGATCTGGGCGCGCGGACCGCGCACAGCGGGGCCCTTGGAGCGGTTAAGCAGGCGAAACTGGATGCCGGCCGCATCGGCCATGCGGCCCATCAGCCCGTCCAGGGCGTCGATCTCGCGGACCAGATGACCCTTGCCGAGGCCGCCGATTGCCGGGTTGCAGCTCATCTCGCCGATGGTGTCGAGGCGATGCGTCAGTAGCAGGGTGCGCGCGCCGACGCGCGCGGAGGCGGCCGCGGCCTCGCAGCCGGCATGGCCGGCACCGATCACGATCACGTCCCAGGATGAATTGGCCGAAGTCATCGATAAGCCCGAACACAAACGCCCCCGGCGGGCGGGGGCGGCGATTGACCGGCCTTATAGCGGAAAGGGACCCTAGGGTCGAATCCGCCGATGTTTCACGTGAAACATCATTTGCCGATACAGAAGCTGGAAAACACCTCGTCCAGGACCTGTTCCGGATCGATGCGCCCGGCGATCCGGCCCAAGGCGAGGCCCGCATGCCGAACATCCTCGGCGCCCAGTTCCGGCGACTGCGCCAGACCGCTCTGTGCGCGTCGCAGCGCCGCCACGGCTTGCTCGAGATGGCGGCGATGCCGCAGTCGGGTGACCGCCGGGAAGTCGCCGCCTGAAAGCTTACGCACCCGCGCCTCCAGCCCCGACCACAGGGCGTCCATGCCCATCTGCCCGGTGGCCGAAATGTCGAGCACCTCCAGTTCGCGCGCATGAGGTGAGGAGGCCAAGGCGGCATCATCCCCCGAGCGCATGTCGGCCTTGTTCAGCAACAGGAAGTCGCCCGGCTTGGCCACACCCGCGCTCGACTTCCACTGCCCGCTGGCCGAACGGTCAACGACCCAAAGCCGCAGATCGGCGCCTTCGGCCCAGGCCCGCGCCCGGCGAACGCCCTCCGCCTCGATCGGTCCCTTGGCCACCCGGATCCCCGCGGTGTCGGCGAGCAGCACCTTGAAGCCGCCGATGACGATAGGAACCTCGATCACATCCCGCGTGGTCCCCGGCTGATCGGTTACGATCGCCGCCTCGCGCCCCGCCAGGCGATTGAGCAGGGACGACTTGCCGGCGTTAGGCGCGCCCACCAGGGCGATCTTGAACCCCTCGCGCACCCGCTCGCCGCGTCCGTCATCGGCCAGAGCGGCTTCCAGCTCTTCCGCCAGTTCAGCGATCCGGGCGCCAACTTCGGTAGATAGCGCCTCGGGCAAATCTTCATCGGGAAAGTCGACAGCCGCCTCCAGCCGGGCCAGGGCCTGAATCAATCGCGTGCGCCAGGCGTCGTACCGAGCCGAAAGCCCGCCCTCCAACTGACCCATGGCCTGCCGGCGTTGGCCTTCGGTCTCGGCGTCCACCAGGTCGGAGATGGCCTCCGCCTGGGTCAGGTCGAGCTTGCCGTTCTGGAAGGCGCGCCTGGAGAACTCGCCGGGCTCGGCCAGCCGCACGCCAATATCGGCCAGGGCGGCGCTGACCGCTTCGACCCCGGCGCGGCCCCCATGCAGATGCAGTTCGGCGCTGTCCTCCCCGGTGAAACTGGAGGGCCCGGGCAGCCATAGAACCAGGGCTTCATCGAGGGTTTCGCCGCCCGACCGCAAACGGCGCAGCGCCGCTCGGCGGGGAGCGGGCAGGGGAGCCGCCAAGGCCTCGACAACCTCAGCCGACCTGGGCCCCGAAATCCGCACCACCGCCACCGCCGCTCGCCCAGCCGCCGTGGCCAGGGCGAAGATGGTGTCCGTCATCTAGCGGCTGCCCTGACCGCCGTTGGCCGCCGCCTGCATTAGCTTCATGAAGCTTTCCTGAGCCTGACCGCCGAAGCTCATCCAGCTTTTCAGCAGTTCCTCGGGCTGGAGCATGTTGAGGTTGGTGTCGATCCGGCTCTTCATCTCGGCGACCATGTGGTCGTTGAGGCTGGTGACGTCGGGCAGGCCCATGAAGGCCCGCGCCTCCAGCGGCGTGCATTCCACCTCGATCGTGACCTTCATCTTGCCTCTCGAACTTCCGCTTGATACCGCCGACCGTCAGACATCCGCATCACCCTAGCGGATGCAAGGCTGAACGCCTATGTCCCCACGGCAAGCTCGAATAAGGCGCACCCCATGCTGGCCATCCAGATCGAACGCACCGGCGGCCCCGAAGTCCTGGTCCCCAAGGGCATCCCAACGCCCGAGCCAGGCCCTGGCGAGATTCGCGTGCGCCACGGCGCGGTCGGCCTGAACTTCGTGGAGACCTATCACCGCAGCGGCCTATATCCGATGACCCTGCCCAAGGTGCTGGGGCAGGAAGCGGCCGGAACCGTCGACGCCGTCGGCGAGGGCGTCACCCGCTTCAAGGTCGGCGACCGCGCCGCCTACGCCGCTGGCTCGTCCGGCGCCTATGCCCAATTCGCCACCATCCCCGCCGGCAAGGCGGTGCATGTCCCCGATTTTGTCAGCGACGAGACCGCAGCGGCGGTCATGCTCAAGGGCCTGACGGTGGAGATGCTGGTGCGCCGCGCCTATCAGCTGAAGCCTGGCCAGACCGCCCTGGTCCACGCCGCCGCCGGCGGCGCCGGAAGCCTTCTGGTGCAGTGGGCCAAGGCCATCGGCGCCACGGTGATCGGCACGGCGGGCTCTCCCGCCAAGCAGGATCTGGCCCGCGGTCACGGCGCCGACCATGTGCTCGATTACGCCGACCCATCCTGGCCGGACAGGGTGCGCGAGCTGACCGGCGGCCGGGGTGTCGACGTCGCCTATGACGCGGTCGGCAAGACCACCGTCGAGGGCTCGATGAAGACCCTGGCCCGGCGCGGCTGGCTGATCGTCTATGGCGGGGCATCAGGTCCCGCGCCGCTGATCGATCCCCTGGCCCTGATGCGCGGCGGCTCCCTGGTGATGACCCGGCCGAGCCTGTTCGACTACATCGTCGAAACCGCCGAGATGGACGCCGCCGCCGAAGCCATGTGGGCCATGCTCCAGTCGGGCACGCTGAAGCCCGAGATCGGTCAACGCTTCGCTCTGAAAGACACCGCCGACGCCCACCGGGCGCTGGAGGGCCGGGCGACGACCGGCTCGACCCTGCTCATTCCGTAGCCATGTCCAAAACCACCAAGGCGACCTTGGCCCTGGAGGCGGCGGGCGTGGCCTTTACCCTGCACACCTATGACTACGACCCAGGGAGCCAACGGGTCGGGCTGCAGGCCGCCGAGGCGCTGGGCGAGGATCCATGCCGGGTGCTCAAGACCCTCATGGCCGAGGTCGACGGCAAGCCGGTGTGCGTGGTGATCCCGTCTGACCAGGAAGTCTCGATGAAGAAGCTGGCGGCGGCGTTCGGCGGCAAGGCCGGGGCGATGATGAAGGTCCCCGCCGCCGAGCGGCTCACCGGCTACGTGGTCGGCGGCATCAGCCCGTTCGGCCAGAAGAAGGCCGTGCCCACCGCGATGGAGGAGATGGCCTTGCTGGAAGAGCGCGTCTACATCAACGGCGGCCAGCGCGGACTGCAGGTGCGGCTCGACCCAAACGAAGCTTTGCGTGTGCTGAATGCCAATCCGGCAGACCTGATCGCATAGAAAAGGGCCGCCCGATTGCTCCGGCGGCCCCCGCTTCTATAATACTATACAGTATTCCTAGGTATTCATCGACTGGAAGAACTCACCATTGTTCTTGGTCTGGCGCAACTTGTCCAGAAGGAACTCGATGGCGTCTTGCGCGCCCATCGGGTTGAGGATGCGGCGCAGGACATAGGTCTTCTGCAGCACGTCCTTGGGGGTGATCAGCTCTTCCTTGCGGGTGCCGGACTTGAGGATGTCGATGGCGGGGAACACCCGCTTGTCGGCGACCTTGCGGTCCAGGATGATTTCCGAGTTACCCGTGCCCTTGAACTCTTCGAAGATGACTTCGTCCATCCGCGAGCCGGTGTCGATCAGGGCGGTGGCGATGATGGTCAGCGAGCCGCCTTCCTCGATGTTGCGCGCCGCGCCGAAGAAGCGCTTGGGGCGCTGCAGGGCGTTGGCGTCGAC
>CANJMO010000048.1 GCA_947475845.1 Caulobacteraceae bacterium
CGGAGAACATCTTCATCGAGGACCTGCGCGAGGAATTCGTGCGCGACTATGTGTTCCCGATGTTCCGGGCCAACACCGTCTACGAAGGCCAGTACCTGCTAGGCACCTCGATCGCCCGCCCGCTGATCGCCAAGACCCAGATCGACATCGCCAGGAAGGTCGGCGCCGACGCCGTCTGTCACGGCGCCACCGGCAAGGGCAACGATCAGGTCCGCTTCGAGGTCGGTTACTACGCGCTTGAGCCCGACATCCGCGTGATCGCCCCCTGGCGCGAATGGGACTTCGCCAGCCGCGAGCAGCTGATCGCCTTCGCCGAAGAGAACCAGATCCCGATCGCCAAGGACAAGCGCGGCGAAAGCCCGTTCTCGGTCGACGCCAACCTGTTGCACTCCTCGTCCGAGGGCAAGGTGCTGGAAGACCCTGCCGTCGAGGCGCCGGAATTCGTCTATCAGCGCACCATCGCCCCCGAGGACGCGCCCGACACTCCGCACGTCTTCACCATGGACTTCGAGAAGGGCGACCCGGTCGCCATCGACGGCGTGAAGCTGAGCCCCGCCGCCCTGCTCACCAAGCTCAACCAGCTGGGCCACGATTCCGGCGTCGGCCGCCTCGATCTGGTGGAAAACCGTTACGTCGGGATGAAGTCGCGCGGCGTCTATGAGACTCCCGGCGGCACCATCCTACTGGGCGCCCACCGCGGCATCGAGTCGATCACGCTGGATCGCGGCGCCGGGCACCTGAAGGACGAGCTGATGCCCCGCTATGCGGAGCTGATCTACAACGGCTTCTGGTTCTCGCCCGAGCGCATCATGCTGCAGGCCCTGATCGACAAGAGCCAGGAGCTGGTCACCGGCCAGGTCACCGTGAAGCTCTACAAGGGCAATGTTTCGATCATCGGTCGCACCAGCCCCTATTCGCTGTACGACCAGGAGCTGGTCACGTTCGAAGAGGGCAAGGTCGCCTACGATCACCGCGACGCGGCTGGCTTCATCAAGCTCAACGCCCTGCGCCTGCGCGTTGCGGCCAAGCGGGACCGCCGCTCGGCGGCCCCGGAGTAGGCTCTAGCGCCGATTATTTGTGGTGGCGGTGCGCGCGGTACCAGGCGCGGCTGTGATGCACGACGCGGTGGTGACGGCTGCCGACCACGGCGCCGGCGACGCCGCCGACGATCGCGCCGGGAGGACCGGCGATCAGCAGGCCCGAGCCCGCACCGATAGCAGCGCCTTCGACAGGGTTGGCCGAGGCGGTGGTGGCCGCGCCCAGCATGGCGATGGCGGCGGCGGAGATCAGCAGGATCTTCATGACGGTGTCCGTTCTTTTCTGGTGCGATCACGGGCTGCGTGATCGGCAGCAGACCAACGTGCGCCTGAAGGCTCCGTTCCCTGTGAAGCTTGCGGCAGCTTGGTGTAGGGGTAGCGGTCGCGGATGTGCTGCGAGAAGAAGCGGCCTTTGGAAAAAGCGTCCTTGAAGGCGTCGTGGACCTTGGGCTCGACGCCCCGGTAGGCATAGACATCGCCGTCGATGAAGGTGACGAACAGGGTCTGGCTCTGGTCGTCGTAGCTGAAACGTCGGATGGCGGTAGACGGCATGTCGATCACTCTGGAAGGCGATGATCTAACGCCATGACCCTGCCCGTCGATCCCACGCGGTACCTGACCTTCGCCGCCGCCCTTGGGCTGGGCGCCTTGGCCGCCGCCTTTCCCCAGGCGGTGAAGGCGCTGATCGTGATCGGCGCGGCGTACCTGCTGGGGCTGGCCTACAAGTCCCTCAAGGCCGGTTTCAAGGATGAGGGCGGCCTTGGTCACGTCGAGATCAAGGCGGGCGGCTCGGCCTTCGGCGACGCCTTCATGGTGCAGATCGCCAACCCCAAGATCCTGCTGTTCTTCGGCGCGGTGCTGCCGCCGTTCCTCGACTTTTCCCGGCCCCTGCCGGCCCAGTTCGTGATGTTCGCCGCGGCCACTATCGGCCTGGATGTGGTCGCCACCATCGCCTACGGCTTCGGCGGCGCGGCCCTGGCCTCGCGCATGGCCGACCCCCGCTTCCGCAGGGGCTTCGCTATCGCAGTCGCGCTGATCCTGACCGCAGCGGCGGGACTGATCGTCAGCCGCCTGTAAGCCGTACAAGCTACCGTCGGGTGCGTTGAGCCGTCCGCAACCCAACTTCAGCCATGGTGTTTGGCCACCATGACCCCACATATGCAGTAACGGCTTTTGGAGCGGTTCGAATGAAACGCACACTTCTCGCGATAGCGGCGTCCATCGCCCTGGCCGGCGGCCTGTCGGCCTGCGTCAGCGCGACGCCCTACCAGCCGCTCAACCTGCGCGACGCCGAGGCGGGCGGTTACAGCGACACCAAGCTCAACGCCGACCACTGGCGCGTCTCGTTCTCGGGCAACACCCTGACCGGGCGCGAAACCGTCGAGCGCTACTTGCTCTACCGCGCCGCCGAATTGACCACCACCCAGGGCTTCGACTGGTTCGTCGCCGCCGACAAACACACCGACAAAAAGAGCGAGGCCTTCGTCGACCCGATCTACGGCGGCTACGGCTGGGCCCCTAGCTGGCGCTTCCGCGGCCGTCGCGGTTGGGGCGCCTGGGGCGGTTCGGCCTGGGGCGGCTACGGCTGGGGCGCCGGCTATGGCGGATCCTGGGGCAGCCCGTTCGGTCCGCCGCCGCTAAGCGTGCGCGAATACAACCGCTACGAGGTCTCCGCCGAGATCGTCATGGGCCACGGTCCGCGCCCGTCCGATGGCCAGGCGCTCGACGCCCGCGAAGTCCTGACCAACCTCGGTCCGCAGATCCAGCGGCCGAAGGTCTAACCTCGGGCTCCTCTTCTGGATTTTGGCGGGCGGGCTCCCATCTGCTATGGCTCCGCCTCGTTCAGCAGAAGGAAGTCCGGTCTTGGGCGTCACCCTCGATCTCAAGCGCCCGGCGCTCGCGCCGACGCCGCCGGGGTTGCCCAACCTGTCCGGGATGACCCGCGCCCAGATGCAGGCCGCCCTGGTCGAGCACGGCGCGGTCGACGCGGGCAAGGCGCGCATGCGCTCCAGCCAGATCTGGCGCTGGATCCACAACTTCGGCGTCACCGACTTCACCGGCATGACCGACATCGGCAAGGACACCCGCGCGGTGCTCGAGCGCGATTTCTCGCTCGGCCGTCCCGAGGTGGTCGAGCGTCAGGTCAGCCGCGACGGCACCCGCAAATGGTTGATCCGCTTCTCGCCAGGCGTCGAGGCTGAGACGGTATTCATTCCCGGCGTGGGCCGGGCCGGCGCCCTGTGCGTCTCCAGCCAGGTCGGCTGCACGCTGAACTGCACCTTCTGCCACACCGGCACCCAGCCCTTGGTGCGCAACCTGACCTCGTCGGAGATCGTCGCCCAGGTGCAGATCGCCCGCGACGACCTCGGCGAATGGCCGTCCCCCGCCGGCGAGCGCCAGCTGTCGAACATCGTGTTCATGGGCATGGGCGAGCCGCTCTACAATCTCGACAACGTCGCCGACGCCATCGAGGTGATCTCCGACAACGAGGGCACGGCCATCTCGCGCCGGCGCATGACCATCTCCACCTCCGGCGTGGTCCCCGAAATCCTCCGCGCGGGGGAAGTGACCCAGGCGATGCTGGCGATCTCGCTGCACGCCGCCAACGACGCCTTGCGCGACGAGCTGGTGCCGCTGAACCGCAAATATCCGATCGCGGAGCTGATGGCCGCCGTGCGCGCCTATCCGGGCCTGTCCAACGCCCGCCGCGTGACCTTCGAATACGTCATGCTCAAGGGGATCAACGACAGTCCGGCCGACGCCAAGGCGCTGGTGTCCCTGCTGACCAGCATCCCGGCCAAGATCAACTTGATCCCGTTCAACCCCTGGCCCGGCAGCCCCTACGCCTGCTCCGACTGGGGAACGATCGAGAAGTTCGCCGGCATCATCAACCGCGCCGGCTACGCCTCGCCGATCCGCACCCCGCGCGGCCGCGACATCCTCGCCGCCTGCGGCCAGCTCAAGTCCGAAAGCGAGAAGGTGCGGGCGAGCGATTTGCGCAGAGCTGAGCGCGCGACCTAGCGCAGCGTCGAACTGTCTAAGTTCAGCTTGGCGGCTTCGATCACCTCGGCCTGCGGATATTTGGCCTTCAGCTTGTCGAGGAACAGCTTGGCGTCTCCAGCCACGATGATGGTCGCGGCTTTGGGATCGGCGACGTCCCCGGCGATGGCCTTAACTTGGGCGGCGGTGATCGCCTCCACGCTGGGCGCATAGCGGTTGATCTCCTGCAAATCGACGCCCTGCAAAGCCAGGCCCGACAGGTAGTTGGCCAGTCCCGACGACGTGGCCACATTGCGCCCGAAACCGCCGGTCAGGGTCGCCTTGCGCGCGGTCAGCTCGGCGGCGTCGGGCGGCGAGGTGTTCAGCCCCGCCAATTCCGCCAGCATCACATCGACCACCTCGGCGGCGGACTCGTTCTTGGTCTGCGAGGCGGCCGCCATCGGGCCGACCCCGCGCCGTGCGTCGACCACCGAATTGGCCCCGTAGCTCAGGCCGCGCTTGACCCGCACTTCTTCGTTCAGCCGCGCCGAATAGCCGCCGCCGAGCACGGTGTTGGCCACCAGCAGCTGATAGTAGCGCGGATCGGTCCGCCGGATGGCGGGCAGGTACAGGTTGACCGCCGCCTGGCCCGTGCCCTGCAGGTCGATCACGATCACCCGCGGCTTGGACGAGGGCGGGGTGAAGGTGACGGTCGGAACCGGCGCGGCGGGCTTGGTCCAGTCGCCGAACGCCTGCTGCGCCAGGGCGAACCCGGCCTCCGGGGTGATGTCGCCGGTTAGGACCAGCACCGCGTTGTCGGGCCGGTACCAGGTCTGGTGGAAGGCGGCGATGTCGGCGCGTGTGATCGCCTTGATCGAGGTGGGCGTCCCGGACAGGACGTGGCCGTAGGGCGTGCCGGCGAACACGGCGGCGGACCCGGCGAAGCGGGCCAGTTCGCCCGGCTGCTGCAGGTCGACCTCCAGCCCGTCCAGAGTGCGCTGGCGCACCCGGTCCAGTTCGTCGGACGCGAAGGTCGGCCTGCGCACCACATCGGCCATGATCGACATGGCGGCGGGCAACTTGCTGGTGACCACCTGCAGATTGGCGCGGCTGCCGTCCCACGCGGCGCTGGTGTCGATATGGGCGCCCAGGGTCTCGATGTCCTCGGCGATCTGCGTCGCCGTGCGGCGGCCGGCGCCCTCGGTGATCAGGTTGGCGGTGACGTCGGCCAGCCCCGCCTTGCCGGCCGGATCGGCGGACCCGCCGGCCTTGACGGTCAGCTGAGCGGTGACCAGCGGCAAGGTCGAGGAATGTGCCACGATCACGCGCAGGCCATTGGCCAGGGTGCGCTCCGACGCGGCCGGCAGGTTCGGAGTCACCGGCGCGCTCGGCGGCGGCGCTTCGGTGCGTCCCCCGGCGGCGACGGCCACGGGCGGCGCGGCGACGGTCGGTGCCTTGGCGGCGACCGGGGCGGATGGCTTGGAGGGGCTGGCCACATCGTCGGCCGGATTGGCGCCCGCGGGCCGCTCCTTTTCCGAGACGTAGCGGATGGTCACCCGGCGGTCGTCGGGCAGGTATTTGCGCGCCACGCGCTGGACGTCGGCGGCGGTCACCGCCTGGAGCAGCGCGAAATAGTCGTTCACCCTGCTGATATCGCCTTGCACCCACTGGGCGCTGCCGATGGCGTAGCCGCGCCCGTCGACCGTCTCGCGCGAACGCAGCGACGACGCGATCAGCAGGGTCTTGGCCTTGTCCAGCTCGGCGGCGGTGACCGGGGCGTCGCGCAGCTTGGCCAGCTCAGCCAGGATCGCCTTCTCGCCGTCGTCGGGGCTTTTGCCCCCGGCCATGATGGCGCCGATGTAGAACAGCCCCGGCTGCTGGCGGGTGTCGGCGGCCGAGAACACGTTCTGGGCGATCTGCTGGCGGTAGACCAGCGACTGGTTCAGGCGCGAGGAATCGCCTCCGGTCATGATCGCGTCCAGCACCGTCAGGGCCGGATCGTCAGGGTCGGCGGCGGAGGGCGCCAGCCAGGTGATCGCCACGGCGGGCAGGGGCACGTTGGGTCCGTAGGAAGTGACCACCTTGGGCCCGGTGCGCGGCGGCTCCTTGACCGTGACCCGGGGCAGGGGCGCGGCGGGCGCCTTGATCGGCGCGAAGTAGCGGTCGATCTGGGCGTCGAGGGTCGCCTGGTCGAAGTCGCCGACCACGATCAGCAGGGCGTCGTCCGGCCGGTAGTAGGTGGCGTGAAAGGCGCGCACGTCGTCCAGGCTGGCGGCGTCCAGATCGGCGATCGAGCCGATGCCGGGGCGCTTGTAGGGGTGCACGGTGAACGAGGCCTGCGGGATCGCAAGGGCCTGGAACCGGCCATAGGGATCGGCCAGCACCCGCTGGCGCAGCTCTTCCTCGACCACTGCCCGCTCTGACTTGAAGTTGGCCTCGTCCACCGACAGCGAGCTCATCCGCTCGGCCTCAGCCCACAGCAGCCGCTCCAGATGGTTGGACGGGATCACCTCGTAGTAGTTGGTGAAGTCGTCGCCGGTGGAGGCGTTGTTCATGCCGCCGACGTCCTCGGTCAGCCGGTCCATGAATTCGGCCGGCATGTCCTTGGTCGCCTTGAACATCATGTGTTCGAACAGGTGGGCGAAGCCCGAGCGGCCCTCCGGATCGTCCTTCGACCCGACGCCGTAGAACACCTGCACCGTGACGATCGGCGCGGCGTGATCGACCACCGTCACCACCTTCAGCCCGTTGGCCAGGGTCCGCGTCTGATACTTGATCGGCGGCACCACGATGGCGCCGGGCGCGGCCACCGCCGGCTTGGGTGTCTGGGCCTGGGCCGCGGGAACGAGGCCGAGGGCGGCAAGACAGGCAAGCAGACGCTTCATGGGGAGCTCCGAAAGGACGCCGGCACGCTAGCACGCCGATCCGGGCGATCTAGAGGCGAGAATCCCCCGCCGGCTTAGCCCTCGCCGATCATGCCGCCTTCACGGGCTTGTTCGGGAGCGCCGCCGCCAGACGCGTCGCCTTCGCTGGCCATGCCGCCAGGCTTTTCCTTGGCGGGAGCCGCGTTCTCCGGCGAGGCGCCGACCTGGGCGTCGGTGTGGCCGCCGGTGTCGTCCGGCGCGATCGGGACAGGCTTCTTCGGTTCCATGGGCGTCTCCGTTTCATCGATTCAAGCGATGGAGCGGTCCGCGGGTTCCTCTTCTTCTTCCTCGTCCTCATAGCCGACCAGGGTCAGCGGTCTCGCCGCGATGCCATTGAGTTCGGCCCAGCGCGCCAGGGCCTCTTCGCGGCCGTGGGTGATCCACAGCTCCTGCGGCCGCAGCTCGGCGACGGTGGCGGTCAGCTCATTCCAGTCGGCGTGGTCGGAGAGGATCAGCGGCAGCTCGACCCCCTTCTGCCGCGCCCGGGCGCGCACCCGCATCCAGCCCGAGGCGAACGCCGGAACCGGGTCGGGAAAGCGCCGCGCCCAGCGGTCGGCGATGGCGGAGGGCGGGGCCAGGATGATCTGGCCGGCGAAATCGGCTTTCGACCCGGTGGCCGGCAGCAGGGGGCCTAGCGCCACGCCATGCTGTTCATAGAGCGCGCACAGCCGCTCCAGGGCCCCGTGCACATAGATCGGCCGGTCCCAGCCGCCCTCGCGCAGCAGGGCGATCAGCCGCTGCGCCTTGCCCAGGGCGTAGACCCCGACGATGTGGCTGCGCTCGGGGAACTGGGGGACGGAGTGCAACAGGGACGCCACCACCTCCGCCGGATCGGGGAAGCAGAACACCGGCAGGCCGAAGGTCGCTTCGCTGACGAACACATCGCACGGCACCGGCTCGAACGCCGGACAGGTCGGATCGCGGCTGCGCTTGTAGTCGCCCGACACCACGATGGTCATGCCCTTCCAGCGCACCACCGCCTGGGCCGAGCCGAGGATGTGGCCCGCCGGGGCGAACGACAGCTCGACCCCGTTGCGGCTCAACGTCTCGCCATAGGCCAGGCCCTGGCTCTGGCCGGCGAAATCGGCGCCGTAGCGGGTCGCCATGATCGCCAGGGTCTGCGGCGTCGCCACCGCCACCCCGTTGCCGGGGCGGGCGTGGTCGGCGTGGCCGTGGGTGATCACCGCCCGGTCCACCGGCCTGACCGGATCGATGTAGAAATCGCCCGGCGGGCAATAGAGCCCCTCGGGTCTAGGACAGAGCAGGCTTTCCGGCTTGAGCATGGCCATCCGCTAGGAATGGGCGCCCGCAGGATGCGTTGCAAGCGGCCCCCATGATAAGGCTCGCGCATGCGCCTTCTCTTCGCCTTGCTTGCCGTTTTAGGCCTCTGCGCCTGCGACCAGGTCTATTCGCGTAAGCCTTTCGTGCCGGAAGCCCGCGAGCAGGGCGATCCGGAACTGCGCTCCGGCTTCTGGATCGCCGACGGCTACAAGGACGACACCTGCCCGTTCAGTCCGCGCCAGCTCGCCTTCCGCTGGCCCGACTGCGCGGCGGCGGCGATGTACCAGCGCGGCCAGTGGTGGATGGTGACCAAGGACCGCATGATCCTGGCCCAGACCGTGCGCCTGATGCCAAACGCCACCCCCGGCAAGATCCTCGACGAGCCGTTCCTGGCCCAGAGCCACTGGACCAACGAGGTGTTCAAGGACGCCCGCTTCTCGGCCCCGCGTGACGCCGACAACCCGTTCTTCGGCTGGGTCTACGCCCAGGTCACCCCGACCAAGCTCGACGCCGCCGACCGCATCGTCGAGGCCCGCGTGGTGCGCCCTGTGTGCGGCCCGCCGCAAACCGCGACCCTGCAGGACAAGCCGGTGCTGACCCGCGACCGCTTCAAGTCCTTCCCCGGACTGACCGTGGTCGGAACCGCCTGCGTGGCCCCAGACCTGGAGACTTTGATGCGAGTGCTGAAAAGCTCGGACGCCGGGGCGACCACCATCCACTGGGTGCGCGACCCCTCCTAGCGGGGGCGCCGCGCGGGCAAGATCAGGTCTCGTCGCCCCGAACCGCAACAGCGACTTGGTGAGGCCGGCAAAACGTTCGGACGAATGGCGGGCGTCGGGGAAGAGGGCCGTGAACCAGGTGCGATCCAGCAGGCGCGCCGAGCGCACCGTCTCCACCGCCTCGCCCACTTCCTGCTCGCGGACGTGGTGGCCATGGCGGCAGCGCAGCAGACTGCGCACGCGGACGGGCTCGGGCAGCCAGTGGAAGCCCAGGGACAGGAAGTGAGGCTCGATCGGGAACCAGAAATAGGGCGTCTGCACGTAGTAGCTGGGCGCCAGACGGTGCATCTCGCGGGCGAAGGCGGCCATGCGCGACCATTCGCCGACATGCTCGATGGTGGAGTTGGAATGGGCCAGGTCGAACTGGTTATCGGCGAATTGGGAAAGGTCGCAGGCGTCGGCCTGGATCGACACGATCATCGGATCGTCCGACGTCACGACCTCGGTATTAATTAGGGTAATGTGCACGCCGCTCCCGCGTAGATCCTCGAGGTGCATGGCCCGCCAGTAATCGACCCGACCGCCCAGGTCGATGATGGTGCAGCGGCCGCGCCGCTCGCAGATGCCGAGGATAAGCGCATGGAGGCGGCGGGCGCGTCCACGCCGGGCTGTGGCCACGGCCCGGTTCAGGATTGATGTCATCGGCGCCCCTCGTGGGATCGTATATGAACCGGTGCCGCCGGCCTTGGCAAGACGAGGGCCGACGGCGGCGCGGTTGCCCCCGGCGCACGGCTCCTGTAACCCCTCGCCCATGTTTGAAGGCCTTTCCCACAACGCCCGCGACGCCAAGAGCTGGCCGTTCGAGCAGGCGCGCAACCTGCTCGCCCGCCTGCTGAAGTTCGGTCTGGAGAGCGACGGCGACCGCGATTTCGCCACCACTCTGATCAACGCCGGCAAGACCGACGAAGCGGTCAAGGCCCTGGCCCCTCTGCAGCGCCCGGTGCTGTTCGAAACCGGCTACGGCCCCTCCGGCCTGCCGCACATCGGCACCTTCGGCGAAGTGGCCCGCACCACCATGGTCCGCGCCGCCTTTCGCGCCCTGACCGACGACGCCATCCCCACCCGCCTGATCTGTTTCTCAGACGACATGGACGGCCTGCGCAAGGTGCCGGACAACATCGCCAACAAGCAGGTGCTCGAGGAAGACCTCGGCAAGCCCCTGACCGTGGTGCGCGACCCGTTCGGCGAATATCCGAGCTTCGGCGAGCACAATAACGCCCGCCTGCGCGCCTTCCTCGACGGCTTCGGCTTCGAGTACGAGTTCCTGTCCTCGACCGCCTGCTACAAGTCCGGCCTGTTCGACGCCACCTTGCTGTGGGCCCTGCAGCAGTTCGACGCCATCCAGGGCGTGATGCTGCCGACGCTGGGCGAAGAGCGCCGCGCTTCCTACTCCCCGTTCCTGCCGATCAGCCCCAAGACGGGGCGCGTGCTGCAGGTCCCGACCCTGGAGCGCGACCCCGGCCGCGGCACGATCACGTTCAAGGACGAGGACGGCGAGCTGACCACGGTTTCGGTCACCGGCGGCCAGGTCAAAATGCAGTGGAAGCCCGACTGGGCGATGCGCTGGACCGCGCTCGGCATCGACTACGAGATGGCCGGCAAGGACCTGATCGACTCGGTCAAGGCGTCCAACAAGATCTGCCACATCCTCGGCGGCGAGCCGCCCGAGGGCTTCAACTACGAGCTGTTCCTCGACGAGAACAATCAGAAGATTTCTAAGTCCAAAGGCAATGGCCTGACCATGGAGGACTGGCTGCGCTACGGCGCGCCGGAGAGCCTAGCCTACTACATGTTCCAGTCGCCGAAGTCGGCCAAGCGGCTGTTCTTCGACGTCATCCCCAAGGCCACCGACGAATATCTGCAGCAGCTCGATGCGCTCGGCCGCCCGCCGGCCCCGCCGGTCGAGGGCCAGCCGCCCAAGCCCGCGCCCAATCCCGTCGACAACCCGGTCTGGCACGTCCACGCCGGCAAGCCGCCGGAGGGCGGCGGATCGCCCGTGTCGTTCAGCCTGCTGCTCAACCTGACCTCGGCCGCCAATGCGTCCAATCAGGACATCCTGTGGGGCTTCATCTCGCGCTACATCCCGGGCGCGACGCCGCAAACCCAGCCTCTGCTCGCCAAGCTGGCGGCGGGCGCGATCAACTACTACGAGGACTTCGTCCGCCCCAATAAGACCTTCCGCGCCCCCACCGAGCAGGAGCGTGGCGCCATGCAGGACCTGCTGGCCCGGTTGAAGGCGCTTCCCACCGGCTGCCAGGACGCCGAGCTGATCCAGAACGAGGTGTTCGCGGTCGGCAAGGAGCACGGCTTCGAGCCCCTGCGGCTTTGGTTCACCGCCCTCTACGAAGTCCTGCTCGGCCAAAGCCAGGGTCCGCGCTTCGGCTCGTTCGTCGCCATCTACGGCGTCGACGAGACCGCCAGCCTGATCGAGCGCGCGTTACGGGGCGGCGACCTCAGCGCGTAGCCGCGCCTCCAGCGCCGCGTCGTCCTTCAGGTCGCATTCCCAAAGCGTCAGCACCCGCCAGCCCTTGGCCTCCAGCGCCGCGCGGTGCTCCACATCCCGCGCCCGGTTGCGTCCGACCTTGGCCTCCCAGTAGTCGCGGTTGGCCTTGGGCACGCGGCTTCCCCGCGCGCAGTCATGCCCATGCCAGAAGCAGCCATGGACGAAGATCGCCAGCCTGCGCCCGGCCATGACAATATCGGGCTTGCCCGGCAAATCCCTGCGGTGCAGGCGGTAGCCGACGCCCATCCGCCTCAGCAGCCGGCGCACCTTCAGCTCGGGCGACGTGTCCGTACTATTCACCCGGCGCATCACCGACGAGCGTTTTTCAGAGGAGAAGACGTCGGTCATGGGTCCGGCCGCGCAGCGGCGAAAAGGAACATCAACCACCAAGGACACCAAGTTCACCAAGAGGTCGCGCGTCCTTGGTGTTCTTGGTGTCCTTGGTGGTCAAATATCTTTCGGCCCCGCCGGGGCTAAAGCCCGTCGAACAGGGCCGTCGACAGATAGCGTTCGGCGAAGCTGGGGATAATGGCGACGATCAGCTTGCCCTCGTACTCGTCGGTCGCGGCCAGGCGGAAGGCGGCGCTGATCGCGGCGCCGGAGGAAATCCCAACCGGGATGCCTTCCTCGCGCGCCACCCGCCGGGCCATCTCGAAGCTCTCGTCATTGCTGACGGTGACGATCTCGTCGATCACGCCGCGGTCCAGGATGCCCGGCACGAAGCCGGCGCCGATGCCCTGGATCTTGTGCGGGCCGGGCGCGCCGCCCGACAGCACCGCGGAGCCTTCCGGCTCCACCGCGACCATCTTCAGCGAGGCCTTGCGCGCCTTCAGCACCTGACCCACGCCGGTAATGGTGCCGCCGGTGCCGACGCCGGAGACCACCGCATCGACCTTGCCGTCGGTGTCGTTCCAGATCTCCTCGGCGGTCGTGACCCGGTGGATCAGGGGGTTGGCGCCGTTCTCGAACTGCTGCGGCATGACCGAGCCGGGGATTTCGGCGAGCAGCTCCTGCGCCCGTCCGACGGCGCCGCGCATGCCCTTCTCGGCGGGAGTCAGCTCCAGCCGCGCGCCCAGCAGCACCAGCATCTTGCGCCGCTCCATCGACATGCTCTCGGGCATGACCAGGATCAGCGGATAGCCCTTGGACGCCGCGACGAACGCCAGGGCGATGCCGGTGTTGCCCGAGGTCGGCTCGATGATGGTCGAGCCCTGCTTGAGGATGCCGCGCGCTTCCAGCGACTCGATCATGGCCACGCCGATGCGGTCCTTGACGCTGGCCATCGGGTTGAAGAACTCCAGCTTGGCCAACACCGTACCCTTCGGCTTCAGCGCCGCCGTCAGGTTGGGCAGGCGCACCAGCGGGGTGTCGCCGATGGTCTCGATGATGGAGTCGTAGATCTTGCCGCGGCCCGAGCGTTTGTGGCGGCTGGCGTCGTAGGCGGAGTCCATGGTCGCGACCTTCTTGGAAGTGCGGATGCTTGACCCGCAATCTAGTCAGGCCGCCGGGCTTTGTCTTGCCAGCTTCTCTAGAGATGCAGCGGGATTTGCTACTCCGCCGCGAGCACGCGCTTGCTGCCTAGGAGTGGCTCCAGCAGCCGCTCCGCCAGGAACCGCACCACCGGCACGGCCACCCCGTCGCCGACCACATGCAAAGCGCCGGTGGCGGACTTCGGCAGGCGATAGTCGTCGGGCAGGCCCATCAGCCGAGCGCCTTCGCGGCCAGACAGCAGGCGGGTGCGCACCTCGCCCTTATCGACGATCAGCAGGATCTGACGCGAGGAGCCCCCTCGCGGCGTGCGCAGGCATCCGGCCAGGCCGTCGAAACGCACCTCGGCCCGTTGTTGGCTTTTACCGTGCTCCAGGCGAGTGCGGCGGAACACGGCGCCGACCTGACGGCCCCCGGCGGTGCGGGCCTGCTCGACCTTGGCCTGGTGCAGGGGCGCCATCAGGCTCAGCAGATGCTTGGTCTGCTCCGGCCTGTGCCAGGCGACATCGGCGTCCGGCTCCAATAGGGCCGCGACCTCGGTGTTGCGGCGGGGCGGCTGGCCTGGCGACCACCACAGCCACTGGGCTTGCAGGGCAGCAGGCAGGGCGGCGTGGGCCGCGCGCACGGCCGCGGTGTGGAACGGGCTGTCGCCGGTCAGGCCCGGAGGCGCAGCCTCGCGGGTCGCCAGGATGAACACCCGGGGCCGCGACTGGGGCAGGAAAGCCGCTGCATCGATCTCCAGGGCGCCGAAGCGGTAGCCCTGCTTGGCTAGAGCTTGGCCCAGGGCCGCGAAATCTGCGCCGCCATGCGAGCTGAGCAGGCCGGGCACGTTCTCGATGACCAGGGCGCGCGGCGCGCGGCCCTCCGCCGCCAGGGCCTCGATCAGCCGCCAGAAGCCCCAGAAAGCCGAGGAGCGTCCACCCTTCAGCCCAGCCCGGCCGCCGGCCAGGCTGAAGTCCTGGCAGGGCGAGGACGCCCAAGCCAGGTCGGCCTGTCCCGGAAGCTGCGCGGCCTCCGCCGCCCAGACGTCGCCCTGCACCAGCGGCTCGTCGGGCCAGTTGGCGCGGTAGGTCTCGGCCTTGACCGGGTCGAAGTCGTTGGCGAAGGCGGTCGACCAGCCGTCGCCGAGCCCGGCGCGGGCCATGCCGCCCCCGGCGAAGAACTCATAGGCGATCAGTGATCGGGCGCGACTCACGCCCCGATGGTAGGCGCCTCGCCCAACTGGAGCTAGTGCACGCTCACCGGCGCCAACTCATGGGCAATTGCGGCGGCCACGGCGGCCACGGCGGACTCACGGTCCACCATCACGGCGAGGCGTTCGCCGTCGGCGCGGTGCACCGCGTAAAAGATCTGGCCGGAGCCCATTTTGAAGCCTTCGATCGCTTCCACGGGGGTGGAGGCGAGCACTTCCTGGGCCGTGATCGGGCGGACATAGACCAGGTCCGGAGCCCCCAGGGCTGCGAACGCTTCGGACGTCGGTATCGGTGTCATCATGACCACCTCCTAAAAATCGAACGCACCAGTGGGCCGCCGGTTCAGCCGGCCGTGGTGATGGGGATACGCTTGACCAGCTTGGCGGGCGGGATTCGCGAGACGTCTATGTGCAGCAGGCCGTGTTCCAGGACCGCCCCGCTCACCTCCATGCCGTCGGCCAGGACGAAGCTACGCAGGAAGGATCGGGCGGCGATGCCGCGATGCAGGAAGGCCCGCTCCGGCGTCTCAGGCTGGTCCTTGGGCTCGCCCCCGATCTTGTCGGAATCCCGCTTGCCCGAAATCACCAGCTGATTGTCCTCCACCGTCACTTCCAGCTGGGTCGGCGAGAAGCCGGCCACCGCCAGGGTGATGCGGATCAGGCCTTCGCCGCGATCCTCTACATTGTAGGGCGGATAGGTTTCGCCGGCGGCCTTGGCCGCCCGTTCCACCAGATTGCGCGTGTGCTCGAAACCGAGCAGGAACGGGCTGTCGAAGAATATCGTCCGGTTCACCTGAAGCCCTCGCGTTGAAGCGACTTCCAAATGTGTCCGGGACGGCCCAAATTTGGCGCCGACCCGGGCGCCAAGCTTACATGGTGAGGCCTTGCCGGATTAGCAACCGGCCTCCATCTCAGCCGTTCGAGCGGACCAAAGGGTGGCTTGCGTATGCGTGCGGCGGATCGGAAAAAGGCGGCGGGGGCGTCGGCGATATCCGTCGCCCTGCACGGCCTGTTCCTGGCCGCCATGGTGCTCGGGCTGCGCGAGGTGAAGCTTCCGGCCGAGACCCCGCCGATCGAGGTCACCCTCGTACCGCCGCCGATCTTCACCCCCGTGCGCAAGGCCGAAACTCCCACGCCCTCGCCGCAGCGGACCCAGGCCGCCGCGCCGGTGCTGCGCCCGCATCTGGCTCCGCTCGTCGCGCCGGATGCGCCGCCCGCTTTGGCAGTGCCCGAAGCCAAGGCCCCCGCCGCTCCCACGGCCCCCGGCATTAACCCCGGCGATTTCGGCGACAAGAAGGGCCTGCTGCCGAGCCTGACCGGCCAGGCCGGCTGCGACGACCCCTTGAGCTTTCACCTCGACGACAAGCAGCGCGCCGCCTGCAACGACAAGCTGGCTCAGACAGCAAAGACGGCCAAGCCTCTGGCCCTGGCCATCGCCGCGGCCAACCTCGCCGCCTATGAGAAGAACATCCGTTGCAAAGGCCCGCGCGGCGGGGCCATGCCCAGCCTGTCGGCCAAGAACGACTCCACCGGCGCCCAGATCGGCGGCCTCGGCTACAACCCCAGCCTCAGGGACTGCGGTGTGAAGGACCGTCAGTAGGGGCCGTTAGAGCGGCTCCGTCGTGTCCACCTCGAAGCTGTCGTGCACGCCCTTGCCGAGATTGCGCGACAGGAACGCCGCCACCAGGCTGATCGCCGCCGCCAGCATCAGCCACAGGGCCGGCGAGGCCTTGTTCCCGGTGACGTGGATCAGATAGGTCGCCACCGCCGGGGTGAAGCCGCCGAAGATCGCGGTGGCCAGGCTGAAGGCCAGGGCAAAGGCGGCGGTGCGCACATGCGGATCGACGATCTCGGTCAGGCGAGGCACCATCGCCCCGTTGTAGAGCCCGAACATCACCGAGATGCTCAGTTCCGCCGTCAGCAGCTTGGCGAAGGTTGGGCCCTCCACCAGCCAGTCCATGATCGGATAGACGGTGAGGATCGCCAGCAACGGAATGCCGTACAGCAGCTTGCGCCGCCCGAAGCGGTCCGACAGCCAGCCGCCCACCGGCAGCCAGATGAAATTGGAGGCGCCGACGAACAGGGTCACCAGCATCGCATCCTGGGCGCTCATCTTCAGCGCCTCGCGGCCGAAGGTCGGGGTGTAGGCGGTGATCAGGTAGAAGGCGGTGGTGGTGAACACCGACATCATCATGCCGATGATCACCACCGGCCAGTTCTTGGCGACGATGGCGAATATCTGACCGACGCTGTGATGGGTGCGCTTCTTGGCGAACACCTCGGTCTCCTGCAGCGAGCGGCGCAGCACGAACACCAGCGGGATGATCAGGCAGCCGAGGATCAGCGGTATGCGCCAGCCCCAGGCGCTCATGTCGGCGGGCGATACGGTCATCAGCAAAACCAGGCTGATCAGGGCCGAAGCCATCACCGCCACCTGCTGACTGGCCGATTGCCACGACGTGTAGAAGCCTCGGTTGCCCGGCGTGGCGATCTCGGCCAGGTAGACCGACACGCCGCCGAGCTCCACCCCCGCCGACAGCCCTTGAATCAGCCGCCCCGCCACCACGATCAGGGGCGCGGCGATGCCGATAGAGGCGTAGCTGGGGGTCAGGGCGATGGTCGCGCTGCCGATGGCCATCAGGCCCAGCGTCACCAGCAGCCCCTGCCGCCGCCCGTGCTTGTCGATGTAGGCGCCCAGCACGATCGCCCCCAAGGGGCGCATCAGATAGCCGACCCCGAATGTGGCCAGGGACAGCATCAGCGAGGCGAAGGGATCGGCGACCGGGAAGAAGGTCTCGCCGATATATTTGGCGTAGTAGCCGAAGATCATGAAGTCATACATCTCGATGAAATTACCGCTCGAGACGCGGATGACGGCGGCGGTCTTGGCGCGACGTTCGGCGGCCGACAGCATGGGCTTCCCCCCTCGGTCCGTTTGCCGGACCGTCTGATCGTGGGCCGTTAAGACCCTTCTTGTTTCGCCTCGGCGGCGGACCGCAGCAGCGCCAGCCCACGATACAGGCCGTGGACCATCTTGCTATAGGGCAGCAGCGCGAACAGCGACAGGATCACGCCCATATGCACGGCCAGCACCACCGGCATGGCGTCGGTGTCGCGTAGCGCCAGCAGGCCGATCCCCGTCGCCGCCGCCGCGAACAGCAGGGCCAACAGGGCGTAATCGCCGCCCAGCACCTGGCGCGCTTCGGGCCGCGGATCGCTGACCGCCTTCAGCCAGGCCATGCCGCCGGCGCCGATCATCATCGCCGCCCCGCCCGCCGTGCCCAGGATCACCGGAGCGCTGGTCAGGGGGTAGGGCGCGGCCCGGAAAAGGAAATGGTCATAGACGAAGGCGACGCAGGTCGAGGCGAAGCACAGGCCGAAACCGTAGAACAGGGCGTGGTGGAAGGCCCGCCGCTCCTGGCTGAAGCTCTCGCCGACATCGTTGCAGCCGTCCTGCCCGTCGTGCCCGCCGCCGAGGTAGCGCAGGGTCAGCACCGAATGGATCGCCTGCGCCGCCGCCCCGCCCTTGGCCAACCCGCCGCCGGTGTCGCGCCAGAAACGGATGCCGCCCATGGTCAGAGCCAGCATCGACCACAGCAGGCTCAGCCCCGCCGCCCCGGCCATCACCCGCCACGGGATCACCCGGTAGAAGGCCCCTTCGCCGCCCTGTCCGGTGGTCAGGGCCTCCGGTTTCAGGAACGCCAAGCCACCGAGCACCAGGGCGATCCCCAGCGCCACTACGACGGCCACGGTCACCCCGTTCTTGCGGTACAGCACCGCCAGCGGGCGCGGCCAGGCGTACTGGGCGTAGGTCTCCGCCCGCAGGCTGGCCAGGGTCTGCGGCACATTGATGCCGAACTGGTGCGGCGGGGCGTACTGGCAGGCGTGGAAGCAGGCCTTGCAGCCATGGCAAAGGTTGGCGAGGTAGTTGAGGTCGCCGTCGGTGAACTCGCGCCGCCGCATCATCGCCGGGAACACCGCGCAATAGCCCTCGCAGTAGCGGCAGGCGTTGCACACCTCCATCTCGTAGCGGGCCTTATCCAGCGAGGGCCGATCAACCAAGGGCATGGCGCGCGGCCTCCTCTCCACTGATGCGGCCGAACACCGTGCCGATGGTCATGCCGAACCCGGCCAGATAGCCCTTGCCGAGGATGTTGCCGGCCATGATCTCCCCCGCCGCCCACAGGTTGGACGCCGCCCCGCCGCCCTCCAGTTGCACCCGCGCGGTTTCGTCGGTCTTCAGCCCCAGGTAGGTGAAGGTGATCCCGGGCCGCAGGGGATAGGCTATGAACGGCGCCGTATCGATGGCCCGGGCCCAATGGGTCTTGGGCGGGGTCAGCCCCTGCGTCGCGCAGCCGTCCTCGATCGAGGTGGGCTTGAACTCGCCTGGGCGCACGGCGGCGTTGAAGCCGTCGACGGTGGCCTGCACGGCGGCCGGATCGAGACCGAGCTTCACCGCCAGTTCCGGGATCGTATCGGCCGTGATCGCCGGGAACACCGAGGGCATGAACAGTTCGCGCGCCTTGGCGTCGATGATCGACCAGGCGATCTGGTCCGGCTGCTGCGCCACCAGCCGTCCCCAGATGGCGTAGCGCTTGGGCCAGACGTCCTCGCCCTCGTCGTGGAACCGGGCGCCCGTCTTGTTGACCACGATGCCGAACGGCACGCAGTCCAGCCGGGTGACGATGCCGCCGTCGAACTTCGGCGCGCGGGCGTCGATGGCCACCGCGTGGCACTGGGTCGGATCGCCGACCGAGGCGGCGCCCTGGCCGAGCAGGTCCTTCAGCACCGTGCCCGTGGCGTAGGGCGTGCCGCGGATGATGAAGTTCTCCGCCCCCGGCCCCCAGGCCTCGCGCAGCCATTCCAGATTGGCCTGGAAGCCGCCGGAGGCGACCACCACCGCCTTCGGTTTCAAGGTCAGGGTCTCCTCGCCGACCACCGCCTCGACCTGCGCGATGCGACCCTTGTCCAGCGCCAGCGACCGCACTTCCGCCCCATAGGCGACTTCGACCCCCAGTGCCTTGGCCGTGGCGTAGTAGGCGTTGACCAGGGCCTTGCCGCCACCGAGGAAGAAGGCGTTGGTCCGGCTGAGGCTCAGCGTGCCCGACAGCGCCGGCTGGAACTTCACCCCGCACCCGTCCATGAAATCCAGCGCGCCCCGGCTCGCCCGGATCGTCATCCGCGCCAGATGCTCGTCGGTCTGCCCGCCGGTGACGCGCAGCAGGTCCTGCCAGTACTCGTCCTCGAGATAGGCCTCGGTCAGCACCTCGGTCGGCGCCGCGTGCATGGCGCGCAGGTTGCGGGTGTGGCGGCTGTTGCCTCCGCGCATGTCGCGCGGCGCGTGCTCCAGGATCAGCACGCTGGCTCCGGCCCGGCGCGCGGTCACGGCGGCGCACAGGGCGGCGTTGCCTCCCCCCACCACCAGCACGTCCGGATCTCGCAATTGCGCCTCACCCATTGGCGGACAATCCCGCCGTATTCGGCCCAAAGGTCAATGGGCAAGGGCGTGGGCAGGGCCGCTAGCGAGGCCTGCCCGCCGATGATGCGGTCAGATTTGCTTTCCGCCTGTCCAGCGGTAGCCGACGCCTGCCTCCGTCAGGATTAAGGCGGGCGCGGCTGGGTTTGGCTCAATCTTCTGTCGTAACTGCCCGACAAACACCCGCAGGTACTGCACGTCCTGCTCATGGGCCGGGCCCCAGACGGCGGTCAGCAACTTGCGGAGAAGCCCACGCCCAGCGCCAGATATAAAAGATCGAGCATGACAGCCTCACGTCCGCCGCGAAGGGACGCGGCCAGGCTGCACGATCGCGCCGAACCGGATCAGGGTTCGAGACGGGGATCAGTGGTGTGACATAAGGGAGTCGTAAGGCTCTCAGCGCGATCGCCACAAACCTGCATGCCGTCCGGCCAAAAAGGAGAAGGCCCGCCGGAGGTTTCCCCGGCGGGCCTACATGGTGGAGCTAAGCGGAGTCGAACCGCTGACCTCTTGAATGCCATTCAAGCGCTCTACCAACTGAGCTATAGCCCCAAGTCTATTGGGAAGCCGCCGGACCCGAGGGGTCCCGCAAGGCGGCGGAACCTATGCCGAATGATCTTAGCGATCAAGCGGCTTTCCACCGGGTATTTCAGGCTCATCCGCCCGCCGTTGAGAGCGGTCCCGAGGGCCCGCGCTCAAGCAGCGAAGCGGTAGCGCAAACGAAGACTCTAGCCCTCGTCCTCGCCCGGAATTTCGATCTCGTCCTCGACGAAGTCCTCGTCTTCGAGGAAGGGAACGGCGTCGTCTTCGGCGTCGTCCTCGACTTCTTCCTCGGCGAAGTCGACGCCCAGGTCCCCGTCGGGGGCGGCGGGGCCGGCCTCGGTGGGATCGACGTCGTCATCGGTCTCGATCGGCTCGGCCGCGGCCTCGTCGTCGATTTCCGGGGTTTGATCGGGTTCGTCCTCGAAGCCCTCGACGTCCGGATCGACCGGCTTCACCGGCTTTTCGTCGTCGGCCTCATAGTCGGCCGGGACCGCCGTACGGGCGCGGATGCGGCGGTTGCGGACCGCCTCTTCCGGGTCGAACGTGGTGGCGCACTTGGGGCAGGTCGCCGGGCGCTTGCCGAGGTCATAGAATTTGGCCTGGCAATTGGGGCAAATCTGTTTGGCGCCGAGTTCAGGATTGGCCAACGGATCGGACCTCTGGGATATGTGCGGAAGCGGCGGCTCCCTTGCCACGCTGTTTGGCCGCTGTCAAAAGCAAAGCCCTTCAAATCGGAGCTCTCCCTGTAATGAGTGCGGCCACGCTGACCGCGCGCCCCGGCAGTCCCCTGGTGGGCCGCGTCCGGGCGCCCGGCGACAAGTCGATTTCCCATCGCGCCCTGATCCTCGGGGCGATGGCCTCCGGCGAGACCCGGATCGACGGCCTGCTGGAGAGCGACGACGTGCTGGCCACGGCCGAAGCGGCGGCGGATTTCGACGCGGTGGTCAGCCGCGATGGCTCGCAATGGGTGGTCAAGGGCAAGGGCCGCTTCGACCAACCGATCGAGATCATCGACTGCGGCAATTCCGGCACCGGGGTTCGCCTGCTGATGGGCGCGGCGGCGGGCTTCCCGATCTCGGTCCAGTTCACCGGCGATAGCTCGCTGCAGGGCCGGCCGATGAAGCGCGTGCTCAATCCGCTGGGCGAGATGGGCTCGACCTGGAGCGGCGACAACGACGGCAGGCTGCCGCTGACCTTGCAGGGCGGTGCCCTCAAGGCGATCTCCTACCGCCTGCCCGTGCCTTCGGCCCAGGTGAAGTCGGCGGTGCTGCTGGCAGGGGTCAACGCCTCGGGCGTCACCGAGGTGATCGAGCCGGAAGCGACGCGGGATCACACCGAGCGCATGCTCAAGGCCTTCGGCGCCAAGCTCGACATCACGCCGGAGGGCGAGGGCCGGCGCATCCGCATGGCTGGCGGCCAGCCCCTGACCGGGACCCATGTGCGGGTGCCCGGCGATCCGTCCTCCGCCGCCTTCCCGATCGTCGCCGCCCTGGTCACCCCGGGCTCCGAGGTGACCGTGGAGGGCGTCCTGCTGAACCCCCTGCGCGCGGGCTTGTTCGAGACGCTCAGGGAGATGGGCGCCGACCTGACCATCACAAACGCCCGCGAGGAAAGCGGCGAGCCGGTCGGCGACCTGACCGCCCGCCATGGCCCGCTCAGGGGCGTCGACGTGCCCGCGGCCCGGGCGCCCTCGATGATCGACGAATATCCGATACTGGCGGTGGCCGCGGCTTTTGCCCAAGGCGTGACCCGGATGAACGGTATCGGCGAGATGCGCGTGAAGGAAAGCGACCGCATCGCCTTGATGGCCACAGGCCTGGCGGCCTGCGGCGTTGTTGTGGCCGAGGAGCCCGAGGCCCTGATCGTCACCGGGACCGGATCGGCGCCACGCGGCGGCGGATCTGTCACGACCCACGGCGATCACCGCATCGCCATGGCCCACCTCGTCCTCGGCCTCGCCGCAAACGAGCCCGTGACCGTGGACGAGCCCGGCATGATCGCCACCAGCTTCCCGACCTTCGAGGCTCTGATGAAGAGCCTGGGGGCTCAGATCGCGTGACCGCGCCCCTGGTCATCGCCGTCGATGGACCCGCCGCTTCGGGCAAGGGCACGGTCGCCACCGGCCTCGCCACGCTTTACGGCCTGCCCTACCTCGACAGCGGGCTGCTATACCGCGCGGTGGGCGTGCTGGCCGAGCGCGGGTCCGGGGCGGTGACCGAGGCCTCGGCCGAGGCGGCGGCGCGCGGGCTCGACCCTAAAGTGCTCGACGACCCGGCCCTGCGCACCCGCGCGGCGGGCGAGCTGGCCAGCCAGGCGGCGGTGTTCCCCAGCGTGCGCGCGGCCTTGCTGATCTTCCAGCGCGATTTCGCGGCGCAAGGCTCCGGCGCGGTGATCGACGGCCGCGACATCGGCACCGTGATCGCGCCGGCCGCCCGCGCCAAGCTGTTCGTCACCGCCTCGCCCGAGGTGCGCGCCGAGCGCCGCTGGAAGCAGCTCAAGGGCCAGGGCGAGAGCGTCGAACTGGCCGATATCCTCACCGACATCCGCCTGCGCGACGAACGCGATTCCGGCCGCGCCGCTGCGCCTCTGCTGATGGCCGACGACGCCGTCTTGCTGGACACCTCCAATTTGAGTATAGAGCAGGCCGCCGATGCGGCCCGTCGCATCGTCGAGACGGCGCGCGCTCTTTAAGAGCAAATCCAACACGCCGACCTCGCCGACCCCGGGTGCCACGCTTCTAAAAGAGCCCTTCGGCCCGGACTCCATGAAAACCCCTAGAGCGTTAGCCGGGCCGCATGCGTGCGCCCGCGCCTCGCATTGAAAGACGGAAGAGCCATATGGCTGATGATATGAGTATGTCCCCGACCCGCGACGATTTCGCGGCTCTGCTGGACGAGGCCATGGGTGGCCGCGACTTCGTTGAAGGCTCCGTTGTTAAGGGCATCGTCGTCGCTATCGAAAAAGATTTCGCGATCATCGACGTCGGTCTGAAGACCGAAGGTCGGATTTCGCTGAAGGAATTCGCCGAAACCGACGGCACGCCGGCCAACGTCAAGGTCGGCGACAACGTCGAGGTCTACCTCGAGCGTGTCGAGAACGCCCTGGGCGAAGCGGTCATCAGCCGCGAGAAGGCCCGCCGCGAAGAAGCCTGGACGCGCCTCGAAGGCGTGTTCGGCGAAAACCAACCGGTCATGGGTTCGATCGTCGGCCGCGTCAAAGGCGGCTTCACCGTCGATCTCGGCGGCGCCTCGGCCTTCCTGCCCGGCTCGCAGGTCGACATCCGCCCCGTGCGCGACGTCGGTCCGCTGATGGGCAAGGAACAGCCCTTCGCCATCCTCAAGATGGACCGTCCGCGCGGCAACATCGTCGTCTCGCGCCGCGCCATCCTGGAAGAAGCCCGCGCCGAACAGCGCACCGAGCTGGTCAGCCAGCTGCAAGAGGGTGAAATCCGCGAAGGCGTGGTCAAGAACATCACCGACTACGGCGCGTTCGTGGACCTGGGCGGCATCGACGGCCTGCTGCA
>CANJMO010000049.1 GCA_947475845.1 Caulobacteraceae bacterium
AGACGAGGACGGCCAGGGCCAACCTGGCCGCCGCGTCGGCGGACTAGGCGTCAGTCCTATTTGTTCATCTTGGTCTGGATGTCGTGGGCCTTGTCGAGGTGGCCCTGGATGGTCTTGTCGGTCTTTTCGGCGAAGCTTTTCAGCTGGGCCACTTCGCCGTGGGCCGCGTAGCGCGACAGCAGGCGCTCGGCGTCGCCGTGCACGGTGATCTGTTGGGTCACATACATGGCGTCGAACAGGTTGTCGGGGACCTTGTCGAGGTCGGACAGCATGGCCTCCTTTTCCTCGGACAGCTGGGTCGGCGCTTCCAGGTCGGCGCGGCCGCTGTCCTTGATCG
Source organism: Caulobacteraceae bacterium (assembly GCA_947475845.1). GTDB lineage: Bacteria > Pseudomonadota > Alphaproteobacteria > Caulobacterales > Caulobacteraceae > BOG-938. The sequence goes on from CANJMO010000049.1 coordinate 338, forward strand.
CCTGCTTCAGGTTGTCGAGAATCTTGGCGTGATCCTTGGACGTCGCCTTGGCCAGACCCTTGACGTCATTGTTCTTGCTCTTCTTGGCGGCGATTTCGGCGGCCTTGATCTCGAACATGTCGGCGACGCCGATGTTTTCGATGAACATGGCGGTGGCCGGGGCCTGGGCCTCGACGTCCGGTTGCGTTCCGGCCAGGGCGACGGCGTCGACCTTGGGGGCGGCGGAGGCGGCGGAGGCGGCGGCGGCATCGCTGGCGGCGCCCGATCCGGGCTTGTTGCAGCCGGCCAGGACGAGCACGGCGGCGCTGGCGATGAGCAGATAACGGTTCATTTCGAGCTCCAAAAGACAGGCGGGGCGTTTTAGCGCGCCCTCTTTGGCGTTGTGTTTCACGCCAGCGTGCACCGTTCCTAAATCAAGAGGGCGCAATGACAAAGCAACTAGTCTTTTGGATGGGCTGCCGCTTCGTTGCTTGAGCGCGTGGGCGCGCGGAACCCGGCGCCCAAGGCGGCGTTTGTGCAAGGCCAAGCTTTCGCGCTAAAAATGCTGGCCATTCCCTCTGGAGCCAAGTCCATGCCCGACGCGTCCACCTCCATTTCCAAAGCTTCCAAAGCCGCCGCGGATGCCGCCGCCGAGAGCGAGCGCTCCCTGGCGGACCTGGCCAAGCGCACGGAAAAGGCCATCCAGGAAGGCCTGGCCGAACTGCGCGCCCGTTCGCGCGACTATGCCGATGTCGCCGGCGAGCGTTTCGACGTGGCCCAGAAATATGTGGTCGAGCGGGTGCAGGAGCGCCCCGTCGCCGCCACCCTGACAGCGCTCGGCGTCGGCGTCGTGCTCGGCATCCTGCTGTCCGGCCGCCGCCGGTGAAGGCCATCCTGCGTAAGCTGCTGGTCGGCCTGATCGCCGCCGCCACCATCGCGGCTGCCGCCGGGGTGCTGGTGGTGTCCGCAGGATTTGCCCTCTACGCCTTAGTGCGCGACCCGCTGGGCCCGGCCGGCGCGGCCGCCGTGGTGGCCCTGGCGGCTGCGATCCTGGCCGCCCTGACCGCCTTCATCTTCGAGCGGTGGGCGCAGGGGTCCAAGAGCGCCAAGGTCGATGAGGAACCCGACCTGGTGCAGAAGCTCATCACCATGGTCAAGGAACGGCCGATCGTGTCGGCCGCCGGATTGATCGGCGCGGCGACCCTGGCTATTCGCAACCCTGCCATCACGGCAATCGTTGTGAAGGCGTTCCTCGACCCGAAACGGCCGCCGAGCAAAAAGGCCAAGTAGCGCGCGCCCGCTCCCACGGGGGCCGCGCCCCCCGTGGAGTCATTGCGTATGTTTAAACTTCCCGATCTTCCCTACCCCTATGAGGCGCTGCAGCCGGCTATGTCGGCCGAGACGCTGCATCTGCACCACGACAAGCACCACGCCCGCTATTTCACGGTGACCAACGAGATCCTTGGCGACAAGGCGGACGGCACGTTGGAAGACGTCATCGTCAAGGCGGCCAAGGACGGCGAGAAGAAGCTGTTCAACAACGCCGCCCAAGCCTGGAACCACACCTTCTTCTGGAACAGCATGACCCCGGACAAGACGGCGCCGTCGGCCGACCTTCTGGCCGCGATCACCGCCGCGTTCGGCGGGCTCGATGGCCTGAAGACCAAGTTCGTCGATGAAGGGTTCGCCCATTTCGGCTCGGGCTGGGTGTGGCTGGCGGCGGACAGGTCCGGTGCGCTCTCAATCGTTCAGACCCATGATGCTGAGAATCTGCTGACCAAGGACCTCGTCCCCCTGCTGGTCTGCGACCTGTGGGAGCACGCCTACTATGTCGATTACAAGAACGACCGGAAAGCCTTTCTCGGCGCCTGGTTCGACGCCCTGGTGAACTGGAGTCTGGCCGCCGGCCAGTTTGCCGCCGCCAAAGGACAGGGCCAAGTCTGGATCCACCCTTAAAGGCTGCCTCGCCTAGCGGAACGGCCCGCGCCTAAGCACGTTCGATGTCCAGACCCGCCCCGCAAGGGAGGGTCTGGACATCAACACGCGCCCCTCGGGGCGCCCGGAAAAGGCACGGACCATGCTGAGGTGGGCCCTAATCTTCCTGGTTATCGCGCTGATCGCGGGCCTTCTGGGCTTTGCCGGCATCGCCGGCGCGGCGGCGGGGATCGCCAAGATCCTGTTCTACGTCTTCCTGGTGCTGCTGGTCGTCTCGCTGATCATGCACCTGGCGCGCGGCGGCCGAACGCCGCTTTAGCGGCGGTCGGACGAGAAAAGCGATCAGGCCTCCCGGTCCGCCGGGAGGCCTTTCTATGACGTTGGGCGCCGCGGCAGGGCCCAGGTGCGGGCGGGCTCGAAATGCGAGCCGGTCCAGGCCAGGGCGGTGACGCGGATCGTCGTGGCGTCGGTCTCGATCACGTTGAACCCCCCCGGCGCGCCGCGTTCGCGCAGGGACAGGGTCGCCGCCCCCACCGAATAGGTGTGACCGTCGCCAAAAGGCAGGGGAAAGGCGAAGGCGGTATGCACATGGCCCGACAGGATCATGTCGACCCCGGCCTCGGCCATCAGCTGGGCGCCCGCCGGGCCGCCGATCACCCGCGCCGTCATCGGACCGTCGGGGACCTCGACCAGGGGATGGTGGCAGACGGCGACCTTGAGCAGGGCCGCATCGGCTGCTGTGAGATCGTGGGCCACGGCGCTGGCCTGGCCCCGTGACAAGGCGCCCTTGGACCAGTTGGGCCGAAATTGGATGCCGCGCGCGGTGTTGAAGGCGCGCACCGCCATCCCGGCGCCGTCGAACCAGGCGCTGCCTGGCGGGCCGAAGCGTCGCTCGTAGCGGCCGAAGGGGTGCCAGATCCGCTCCGGATTCACCTGGGGCATGTCGTGGTTACCCGGGGTGATCATCTTCGGGCCCGGCAGAATGTCGTACCAGCGCGAGGCGGCCTCGAACTCGATCGGCTTGCCGTCCTGGGTGATGTCGCCCGACACCACCAGCAGGTCGAACGGCGCGCTCTTGGCAAAATCGGCCGCTGCCGCCACGGCCATGGTGTTTTCGGCTCCGAAATGGATGTCCGACATGTGCAGGATGCGCGCCATCAGATCGCTGCGCCGCCGCCTTCGGGACGGCCCTTGTCGGCGGCCACCACCAGGGCGCGGAAGGCCACCGGGGTGAAGCCGATGGTGACATATTTGGGCAGACGCACGATCTCGCCGTCGAGAATGGCGTGGACCCGGCGCCGGCCCGAGACGTGGCCCTTGCGCGTCTCGCCGGTCTTGACGAAGGGGTGGGTGCGCCAGTGGCCTCCAAGCATGGGATTGATGAACGGCAGGACCAGGGTATCCAAACCCAGCCGCAGCACGGAGATCATGCTCGGCGGGTTGACCGCCGCGGCTTCCAGCCCTGGGGCGTCGTCGGCGATGCCTTTGGATACGATCGGGCACAGCAGCCCCAGCCCCTCGGCCTTGCCGTGCATGTCGCCGTCCAGGACGTAGTGCAGCTTGGAGCGGAAGGCGCGTTTCCAGGCGTAGACGGCGCGGCGCCAGGCCTCGTCCAGCTTGCCGTCGCGGATCGCCTCGCGGGCGGTGGCCCACAGGGCCGGATTGCCGAGGATAGCGGCGACATGGAAGGCGTTGCCGTTCACCTCGCCCCCCGCCACGGGCATGACCGCGGGATCCTCCAGGATGGCCTTGAGGGCGGCTTTCCAGTCGCGGTGACCGTACAGGGCTCGAGGCAGCATGTTCATGGTGCCGCCGGGCAGGCAGGCCAGCAGCGGCCCTTCGGCTCCGCACAGGGTGGCGGCCATATTGGCGGTGCCGTCGCCGGCGATGACCACCAGCAGATCCGGCTTTGCCGCCACCGCGGCAGTCAACTCGGCGCGCAGGTCATGAGGCGCGACGGCCCTGGCGTGGACCTCGAAGCCCAGCGTCCGGGCGATCTCTTCGGCGTCCGCCGCCGCCCCGACCCCGACGCTGCCGGAGTGTTCGTTGGCGATGATCTCTATCCGGCGCAGCTTGGGCGCCGGCTGCAATGCCGGCGCCTTCATCATTGGCTCTGTCATGGTGTCCGCCCCCGGAGGCTCGACGAAGTCTAGCTTTACTTGTTGACGACGTCGGCGGCTTTCTTGGCCACGGTGTCACCCGCGTCCTTGACCGCCTGTCCAGCTTGGGCGGCGGCGTCCGCCGCGCTGACCTTGGCGTTGTCGGCGGCGACGGCGATGTTCTGGTCGACCACCGCCCCGGGAGAACGAGCCCTCACGGGCAGCCAGGGCCAGTACAGCGGCGCCGGCGATGGCGATCACCACCACGGCGAGCTTGACGAGCGGATGTCCGCGATGACGCGCGCGTTCCTGCGTGCGGCCGATGCGCACGCCTTCCTCGAAGGCGTCGCGGCGGTCCGGCGGACCGTTGATTTCGGTGGTGTCCACCACCACAGGACGGCGGCGATATCTGAAGAATTCCATGACCCAATCTCCGGTCGGTGGGTGCTCCAGGGCTTGCGGAGCCACGCCCCGATCACCCAAGAGAATTGACAGTCCCCAACCCGAGCGATTCAACGGGGGCCTGGGCGCCCGGTTCCACCCAGGAACCCGGTGAACCATCAGACGTTTGCTGGGTGACGGAGAATTAGACATGCGCTTTGCCCTGATCGCCCTGACCGGCGCGGTCGTCTGCCTGGCCGGGTGCAGTTCAGTCGCCAAGTTCAGGGAGGACGCCCAGGAGTCCAAGGGGGTTGCGCGCATCGCGCCCAAGGACTGCAGCAAGGGCGGCGTGGGCTGTCCGCCGCTCAATCGCCGGCAGTTCTACGACGACAAGAGCACCCGCTACTACTATTTCGACCAGTCCAGCGGTCGATACTATTGGGAAAACGGCGACCCGCGCTTCTAGCCGGGACGCCAAAGCAAGGAGACGGCCGTGGCGAGACGGGCTTTATCGGTGGGCCTCGGTTGCGGCCCTCGCGCTGCTATCGACGGGCTGCGCCGGAACCTCGGCCATGGTCACGCGGGTAAGGATCAACGCCACGCCGCGCTGTTCGGATTTCGTGTTCCCGGTCTATTTCGCCGGTCGCTCGGCCGAACTGACTCCCGCCGCCATCCAGGTGATCAACAAGGCCGGCGCCCACATCGCCGGCTGCACGGTGGGCCGGGTCGAAGTGCTCGGCCTGGCCGGATTCCGCGATCCCGCGCCCGGGGCGCTGGAGCTGCCGCGTCTACGCGCCGAACGGGTCGCCGCCGCCTTGGCCAAGGCCGGCTTGCCCGAACCCGCTTTCAGGCTGAGCGCGGTGGGCGATCCGGCCGAGCCTGCCCTGCCGGGCGTGCAGGATCCACTGCGCCGCCGCGTGAACGTCGCCATCCGCTTCGCGCGCTGACTCCTCAGCACAAGAAAAAGAGCGGTCCGAATAATCGGGCCGCCCTGAGGTGCATCAGAATCGGGGGGTGCGGAGGCGACTGACCGGCAGAACCGGTCTCAAGTCGGGGGGGCGTCGCCGCCTCCGCATCACATAAACTCCAGACCCGGACGCTTGTTCCAAATCCGATCTAAAATTCCGAAAAAATCTTCGCCCCTACTCTGAGGGCGGCAAGGAGGCGATCTCGGCGCGGCTGAGGACCGAAGCGTAGCCGTCCGGGGCGGGCATGAGCGCGTCGGCCGGCAGGGTGCGCAGGATGCGGTCCACCCGCACAAGCACCTGTAACGGCCGGCCGTCGGGGCCATTGATGACCCGCTCGACCTGACCGACCGCCTTGCCCTTGGAATCTACCACCTTGGCCCCGACCCGCACGGGAGTCTGGGCGTAGGCCGGGCCGGCGACGAGGGGCGCCGACAACAGGGCGGCGGTGACAATGGCGGCGATTAACCTGTTCATCCAATCAAGGTGGCTATGCACAGGTCCCCTGGCAAGACGCAGTTTGCAGGAACATCGCCGCGTCGAGCGGCGTTTGCCTTGTACACCACAGGAGATTTCGCCATGGCAACCGTGCAGGACGCCGAAGAACACGCCGCGGTCCTAACCACCACGCAGGCTCGTCAGGGCCGGCGCGGACGTCATGTGGCCTGGGTTCTCGGCATCTCCATGTTCCTTATCGTGATTGGTTTCGCCGTGCTGTGGCTGGGCAACGCGGGCCGCATGGCCGGCGGCAGCCAGCCCAAGATCGACAGCCCGGCGGCGGCCCGCAGCTTCGACGCTCCGGCCCAGCCGACCAAGCCGTAAGGTCCGCCTAGACGACGGAATCGCCGCGCAGCGCGCGCATGATGAAGCTGATCACCAGCAGCGCCAGGAAGATGACGAACAGGATCTTGGCGATGCTGGCGGCCAGGCCGGCCAGGGCGACGAAGCCGAGCAGGCCGGCCAGGATGGCGAGGATGGCGAAGGTCAGGGCCCATCCGAGCATGGCGTATCTCCAAAGAAAAAGGGGGCCGCAGGCTGCGGCCCCCGTGTTCCTAGGAACGCCTGGACTGAGATCGGGTTCAGGCCGTGATTCAGGCCGCCTGACGGCGCGAAGAGGGGTGGAAGAACAGCGCCTGGCGGATGCGCGGCGACAGCACCCAGGCGTCGTCGATCTTGTCGAAATACTTGACCAGCAGGCGCGCGGGCAGGCCGCGCTGAACCTCGAACTGGGTGTAGAGGCCGCTGGAAGCCTTCTCCAGGCAACGTTCGGATAGATCGCCGCCGAAAATCTCGACCTTCAGGCCGGGATAGTGGCCGCGTTCCTCTTCCACCAGCATGGCCAGAGAATAGGGCTCCTGCCCGGTCGAACAGCCCAGGCTCCAGATGCGGACCGGCGCCGAGCGGGCCTTGGCCACGGCCCACATAAGGGTCTCGTTGCGGCGCGCCTGAAGCTCCCCGATCAGCTCGCTGATGGTCGTGAACCCCTCGCGGCGGGCCACCGGGGCCAGACGGGTCTCAATCAGGTAGGTCTTGTCACGGTCGATGACCACGCCGGAGCGGCGGCGCACCAGTTCGGCCAGGACGGAAATCTCGTCCAGGGTCATAGAAGGCCCGCCTCGACGAACTTGGATTCGATGATGTCGCTGTCGAACGGCTTCATGATGTACTCGGCGGCTCCGGCGCCGAGGGCGCGGGCGATGTGGTCAGGGTCGTTCTCCACCGTGCAGAACACCACCACCGGGGCGTCCCCGCCCGGTTGGCGGCGGAGCTGCTGCAGGAACTCCAGCCCGTTCATCACCGGCATGTTCCAGTCCAGCAGGATCGCGTGGGGCATGTCGGTCCGGCACCAGGCAAGCGCCTCCATGCCGTCCGAGGCCTCGGCGACGTCAAAGCCGATCTCTTCCAGAATGCGACGGGCAACCTTGCGTATGACGCGGCTGTCGTCGACCACGAGACAGGTTCTCACTGTTGCGATCTCCTGGCTCCTATCTCGCGCGGACCTGGTTAAGGAGGCGTGCAGGAAAACCCGCGTTTCCCTGGCGCAATAAGGTTTATCGGGGCAGGTGGGCCGCCACCGTGATGGTCTCTTCGGCCAGGCCGCAGGTCAGCCTCCCGCCGGCGTCGGCCACCAGGGCATGCAGATAGTAGGGCTGCACCCATTGACCCGGCAGGCCCTCGGTCATCAGCTCGCCGCGCAGGCCGGACATGGCCTCCGGGCGCAGGCGCACGCGGGCGCCAACGGCCTCCAGAGTGACGACGGTCTCGCCGCCGGCCGTGTCGACGGTCAGGCGCGCCTTGCCGCCCATCGGCAGGGCGGTGACTCCCAGTTGCGCCAGGTTGAGCAAGGCGCGGGCGGCCGGCTTGTCCAGCCGCTCGCTCATCACGCCCCAGTCCAGCTCGGCGCGGGCGTGGCCGAAGATGCTGCGGGCCAGGGTCTCCAGGTCCTTGGGGTCGAAGGTCTCGGCCGAGGCCGACGAGCCGTAGGCCACCCGGGCGAACGACAGGATCACCGCCAGCTTGCGCGCGCTCTGGTCGATCAGGCCCATGGCGTCCTCGCGCATGTCCTGGGCAGAGGGGTCTTCCAGCAGGTCGAGCCCCGAGACGATGGCCGATACCGGGCTGATCAGATCGTGGCACAGCCTGCCCGCCAGATGAGCGGCGAGCTCTGCCTGGTGCACGGATTTCTGGGTGGCGCTGGTCATCATGGGCAGGTCGGAGGGGTCGAGCATGGCCGCCGACGTTGGCCTGATTTGCCGCTTTGGGAAACGGCGACCCCATGCCAAACAGACCGCGTGATCGACCCCTTCATCGAGCCGGGCGCCCTGGTGCGCCATCCGGGCCAGGACGACTGGGGCCTGGGCCAGGTGCAGACCGTGGTCGGGGGCCGGGTCACCGTCAATTTCGAGCACGCCGGCAAGCAGCTGATCGACACCAACAACGTACGCCTGACCTATGTCGGGCCCGACCCCAGAGAGTAGCGTCCGCATGAGCAATATCGGGCCGCAGCTGGCCGACATCGTCGAGGAAGCTTCCGCCGCCATCCTGCGCCTGTGGCGCGGCGACTTCGCCATGAGCCACAAGAGCGACGAAAGCCCGGTGACCGAGGCCGACCACGCCGCCGAGAAGGTGATCCTGGCCCGGCTGCGCGCGCAGTTCCCCGACATCCCGATCATAGCCGAGGAAGAGTCCGCCGCCTCGGGCGTGCCGCTGGATATCGCCTCTCGCTTCTTCCTGGTGGATCCGCTCGACGGGACCAAGGCCTTCGTGCGCGGCGACGACCACTTCACCGTCAACATCGGCCTGATCGAGAACGGGACCCCAGTCGCGGGCGCGGTGGCCGCCCCGGTGCAGGGCCGCACCTGGTACACCACGGATGCGGGCTGCGAGCGGCGGCCGTTCGCCGGCAAGGGCGAGCCGGTCCATGTGCGGCCGTGGTCTGACGACGCCGTCGCCCTGGTCAGCCACACCTTGAAGCCCGAGCACGGCGATGCGCTGAAGGCCCAGTACCGCTTCGCCCGCACCCAGGCGATGGATTCTTCGATCAAGCTCTGCATCATCGCCGAGGGCTCGGCCGACATCTACCCTCGCCACGGCCCGACCATGGAGTGGGACATCGCCGCCGGCCACGCGGTGCTGATCGCCGCCGGTGGGACCGTGACCCAGCCCGACGGAACGCCGTTTCTCTACGGCAAGGCCGACCAGGGCTTCAAGAACGGCTGGTTCGTCGCGCGCGGACGCTGACATCGCACGGCTTTGCGAACGGTCCCCGTCTGTTAAAGACAAGGCCTCGGGGGAGAGACCATGACGAAGACCACGGAATCCAACGACATGCGCCTGATCGTGGCGGCGTCGTCGGCCGGCACCGCCTTCGAGTGGTACGACTTCTTCATCTTCGGCACCTCCGCCGCCCTGATCTCCAAGGCGTTCTTCGCCGGGGTCAGCGACGCGGCGGGATTCATCTTCGCGCTCGGGGCTTTCGGGGCCGGGTTTGCTTTCCGCCCCTTGGGCTCACTGGTGTTCGGCTGGCTCGGCGACAAGCTGGGACGCAAGGGCGCCTTCATCATCACCGTCAGCCTGATGGGCGCGGCGACCATCGGCATCGGCCTTCTGCCCACCTATAAGCAGGCCGGGATCATCGCCCCTGCGCTGTTGATCCTGCTGCGCATCGTTCAGGGCTTCGCGCTGGGCGGCGAATACGGCGGGGCCGCGGTTTATGTCGCGGAACATTCCCCGGCGGCCAAGCGCGGCTATTACACTGGCTGGATCCAGATTTCGGCCTCGCTCGGCCTGATCGGCGCCCTCCTGGTGATCCTGGCCACGCGCACCATCATGGGCGAGACCGCCTTCGCCGACTGGGGCTGGCGGATCCCGTTCCTATCGTCGGCAGTCCTGCTGCTGGTCTCGCTGTACATGCGCGCCAAGCTGGCCGAGAGCCCGGCCTTCAAGGCCATGCAGGCCGAGGGGACCGCGTCCAAGGCGCCCCTGAGCGAAGCCTTCCTCAAATGGAAGTACCTGAAGCGGGTGCTGATCGTGCTGTTCGGCGTCACCGTCGCCCAGGGCGCGGTCTGGTACACGACCTTCTTCTACGCCCAGTTCTTCGTCGAGAAGGTGGTCAAGCTGGCGCCCGCCAGCGTCAACACCCTGATGATCGCGATCACCGTGGCCAGCGCGCCGCTCTATGTGCTGTTTTCCTGGCTGTCGGACCGCTGGGGCAGGAAGCCGGTGATGCTGTTCGGCATGCTGCTCGCCGTGGCCTTCTACTTCCCGGGCTTCCACCTGCTGACCCAGGCCGCCAATCCAGCCCTGGCGGAAGCAACCAAACGCACCCCCGTGACCGTCATTGCCGATCCGGCCGAGTGTTCGGTGCAGTTCGATCCGGTGGGCAAGACCGCGTTCCTGTCCTCCTGCGACATCGCCAAGAGCATCCTGGCCGGGGCCGGAGTGTCCTACGCCAACCAGGCCGCGCCCGCTGGAACGGCGGCCCTGGTCAAGGTCGGCGCCGTCGAGGTGACTGCGAAATCCGCCGTGGGCCTGCCCGCCGCGGACGCCAAGACGGTCAAGGCCGGGGTCGAGACGGCGCTGAAGGCGGCGCTTGGTCAGGCCGGGTATCCGGCGTCCGCCGATCCGGAACAGGTGAACTGGCCGCTGCTGCTGGGGACCATGATGGTGTTCGCGGTGGCGGCGACGGCGCTCTACGGCCCGATGGCCTCGGCCCTGGTAGAGCTGTTCCCGACCCGCATCCGCTACACCGCCATGTCCCTGCCCTACAACATCGGCACCGGCTGGATCGGCGGCTTCCTGCCGGCGGTGGTGTTCGCCGTGGTGGCGATCAACGGCAATATGTATTTCGGCCTCTGGTACCCGCTGGGCTGCACCCTGCTGTCGGCGCTGGTCACCCTGATCTTCCTGCCGGAGACCAAGGGCCGCGACCTCTACGCCGAGACCTGAGGCAGGGACTCAGCCGCCAGTCCAGACGCGGCCAGCAGGTCGGCGCGGCTCTGCGCCATGTCTCGCGCCGTGATCCATACCAGTTGCAGGCCCTCGGCCAGGCGGTCGGCGATATCGGCGGCGTCGATATCGGCCGAGCCCACGCGCGGCGCGTCGCGGCGGGCCAGCACCAGGATGTCAGGCGCCGCCCCGTCATCCACGATCAGCAGGTCGGCCTCGCTCAGGGCCCGCGCGGCCCGCAGGGTCAGCAGGTCCGCCGGTCCGCCGCCTTCCAGCAGCCGCAGGCGCCCTGCCTGGGGCGTCTGCGCCGTCATCGCCTGACGCAGCAGGGCCTCGGCCTTGTCGGTATCGCCGGCCAGGGCCGCGTCGGCGGCGGGCCCCGAGATCGCCGAACGCAGGAAGGCGCGCCGTTGCGCCAGGTCGGGGAAAGCCTCACGCATCTCGCTCTGCATGCGGCCGAGCAGGGCGGCCACGCGCCCGGCGCCTTCCGGCAGGCGGGCTTCGATATCCCCGCGCAGAAGGCTGGCCAGCAGGGGCGCGGTCCCGCCGGTGCCGATGGCGGCCACCACCTCGCCCCGGTCGATCAGGGCGGGGGTGGTGAAGTCGCACAGGGCTGGGCGGTCGACCACATTGACCGGCACATGAGCGGCGCGGGCGGCGGCTGCGGCGGTCTGCGCCTCACCCTCGTCCTTGAGCGCGACGAAGGCCAGCACGGCCCCGGCATAGGCGGCGGGATCGGCGCCCTGCGTCGCGCTCAGCCGGACGATCCGCGCTGGCGAGCCCTCGAACAGGCGGGCCTTGATATCCGCGCCCTCGCCGTCGCCGACGATCACGACGTTGCGGCCGGCGAGGGGAAAGAAGGCGGGGAAGGCGTTCATGTCTTTGCGCTACCGCTTCGCTGCTTGAGCGCGAGCATGGTCAAACTCCGTTAGCGATACCTGTTCGTTAAACTATTTCGGCGATGCTTGCGGCTCCTTCTTCGACCGCGAAGGACGGCCCATGCCCGTCTCTGCGTCCCCCCTGCCGACCCCTTTCCCGACGCGCATCGGCGTGAGCTGGTCCGCGCCCGCGTTCGACGTGGCCGAAACCGCGCCGCCGCAGATGGTCCAGGCGATCGGCGCAAGGCTGTGGAGCGCCGACGGCGCCGAATACATCGATTTCGACAATGCCGGCGGCGCCGTGCTGCTCGGCCACCGCGATCCGGCGGTGATCGCCGCCGTACGCTTGGCCCGCAGCGCCGACGAGCGGCGCGGCGCGGCGCGCTACCAGGCTGATCTGGCCGAACGCATCCAGCACATGGCCCCCGGCGCCGAGGCCTGCGCTTTCGGCGCGGATGTGGCCCAGGTGATGCGCGCGGCCCTGACCGCCGCGCGATTGGCGACCGGACGCGAGCTGGTGTTCGTCTGCGGCTCGGCGGTGCGTGCGCCGCCGTTTCCTTTCGACGACCTGCCACATCTGCGCCACCTGCTCGACATGCACGGGACCGAGACCGCCGCCCTGGTGCTGGCTCCGTGCAGCGCGCGGCCGCCTTCCGCCGGATACCTGCCGGCTGTGCGCGCCCTGTGCGACCGCTACGGCGTGGTGCTGATCTTCGACGAGGCGCTGTCGGGCTTCCGCGTACACGAAGGCGGCGCTCAGGCGCTGTATGGCGTCGAAGCCGACCTGGTGGTGTTCGGCGAGAATCTGGCCAACGGCCTGCCGCTGGGCGCCTTGATCGGCCGCCGCGATCTGGTCGAAACCGCCCAAGCGGAAGAGCACTTGGGCGCGGACATCGCTTCCCTGGCCGCCGCCAAGGCGGTGCTGGTCAAGATCGAGAATGAGCCGGTGATCTCCCAACTGCGTATCGGCGGCGCGGAGGTCCAGGCCGAAGTCTCCGAGCGCATCCGCGCCGCGGGGCTCGAGCGGGCGGTGCGGATCGAAGGCGATCCGGCGGCCCTGCGCATGGCGTTCGACCCCGCCGCCCTGGGTCTAGGGCCCTCGCACGGGGCGTCGATGCGATCTTTGTGGACCAATGAGTGTCTTGCGCACCGTTTATTCACCCTGGGCGCCGTCAACATGTCCTACGCGCACGGCGATCGTGAGATCGGCGTGCTGCTGACCGCCTGCGAGCAGGCGGCCGAACGTCTGGCCCTGGCGGTTTGCGGGGCTGTTCCTTTGGCTGATGGGCCCGCCGCCAGGCGGGCCGCGGGATAGTATGAGCAACGCGCAAACCCCTTCCGCGCCCTACCGGCACGGCCACCCCAAGCTTGGCCTGGGCGCCTCGCAGCTGGGCCTCGACCAGCCGCCGTCCGCGCCCCGTGGCCGTTCGCCCGAGCGCGAGGCGGCCGACGCCATGCAGATCGCCGCCCGCGCCGGCCTCGCCGTGCTCGACGCCCAGGTTTCGTTCGGCCGCGCCGAAACGGTGATCGGCAACCTGATGCCGCGACCCAGCCCCTTCCGCGTGATGATCAAGGCCGGCCGCGCCGACCGCGGCCCCGATTACGTCGAGGACGAAGCCCGCGCCGCCCTGCGCCGGCTGCGCCTGGACAAGGCCGACACCATCATGGTGCAGAGCGCCGGCGATCTGTTCTGTCCGCAGGGCGCCGCCGTCTGGGACCGCCTGCGCCAGCTGCGCGACGAGGGCCTGTTCGCCAAGATCGGCGTGTCGGTGTTCGCCTCCGATGAGCCGGTCGCCCTGACTCGCCGCTTCAAGCCCGACATTGTTCAAGCGCCGGCGTCCCTGCTCGATCAGCGCCTGATCACCTCGGGAGCCCTGGCCGAGATCGCCGGGCTCGGCGTAGAGGTGCACCTGCGCTCGATCTTCCTGCAGGGCCTGCTGTTCCTGCCGCCCGACCGCATGCCCGTGGCCCTGCGCGGCGCCTCCGGCCCGCTGTCGCGGGTCCGGCGGATGATCGCCGAGGGCCGCAGCGACCCGTTGCAGGCCGCCCTGGGTTTCGCCCTCTCGCGGCCCGAGGCCCGCCATGTGATCGTCGGGGTCGCCTCGGCCGCCGAGCTGCAGGCGGTGATCGCCGCCTCCACCAGCCCGCCGCCGGACCTCGATTGGGACGAGATGGCCCTCGAAGATCCGGCGGCTTTGGTCGGCGGCGGCGGCTGGGCCGCCTAGGTCTCTAACGCCACCTGAGCCCGACCATGAACAGCCGGCCCGGCTCGCCGTAGCCGTAGGCTTCCTGGTAGCGCGTGTCGCCCAGGTTCTCGATCCGCCCGGTCACCGTCAGATGCGGGGTCAGGGCGTAGGAGGCGGCGGCGTAGGCGACGGTGAAGGGCTGGATTGGGCCATTGCTGTCCGGCGCCAGGCTCTGTGAGCGGACGCCCGCCTCCGCTTGCCAACCGGAACCCTGCCAGCCCACCGAGCCGGTCCCGACATCCTTGGGTACACGGATCAGGGCCTTGCCGGTGGTCCCGTCGACCGCCTCGTCGTGGGTGTAGGACCCGCGCAGTGACCACCCGCCGGGCAGGCGGGCCTGGCCGCCGGCTTCGACGCCCGAGCTCTTCACCTTGGCGATGTTGAGGTAGCCGGTGGGGTAGCGGTAATCGATCTGGTCGGTGACCTTCAGATCGAAGTAGGTCGCCTGCACCTCCAGCGCGCCATCCGCCGAGCGCCAGGCCAGTCCCCCATCGAAACCTTCGGCCCGTTCAGGCTTGAGACGCGGGGGGCCGGCGACGGTGCATTCGAAGCAGGGATAGGTGGTCTGGTAGATCGACGGCGCCTTGAAGCCCTGACCCGCCGAGGCGTTGAGGGTAAAGCCGCCTGAGAGCCGGTAGCTGACGGCCGCGCGGGCGGTGGTCTGGCCCTGATAGTGGTCGGGATCGTCGCGGCGCAGACTGACGGTGAGGTCCATCGCCATGGTCGGCGACCAGCGGCCGATAGCGTAGGCCCCGTTGGCGGCGAGGGTCTGGCGGCCGTCGCCGGTGTTCTCCGACGCCTGCCTGTGCTCGACGCCGAACGCCAGGCCGTAGGCCGTGGTCTGACGCTGGGCCGACCAGCGGTAGACCTGCTGATTGCCCACCGCCCCGAACGGGAACGTCCCATGATACTGGCGATCGAGGTCCATCAGGTCGGCGCGCAGTTCGTGGTCGAAGCCCAGCACGCCCTTGGCCGCGGCGCGCAGATAGCCGTTGACCGTGCGCACGTCGGAACTGTCGTTGGAATCGACCACCCCCGTGCGGCCGCCGAAACCGTCGTACTCGGTCCCGGCGCGATTGTAGCGGGCGCGGGCGTCCAGGGTGATGGCGTCGCTTAGGGCGATGCGGCCGTTCACGGCCACGGTGACGGTGTTGAAGCCGTCGCGCTCGCGGTTGCCGTCCCGCTCATCGGCCTTCGAGATACCGTCCGTGCGCTGGGCCGAGGCGCTGAGGCCGAAGGCGTAACGGTCTGTCGAGCGTCCAAGCGACGCGTTCTCACGATAGGTCGCCAGCGATCCGGCTTCCGCCGACGCGCGCACGCCGTCCGGCTCACGGCTGGTGAAGGCGATCACGCCGCCGATGGCGTCCGATCCCCACAGCGAACCCTGCGGCCCGGTCAGGACTTCGATGCGTCTGATGTCGCCGAGGTCCATGCTGGAGAAATCGAATCCCCCCGCCGGGGCGGACGGATCGTTGACCGGGACCCCGTCGATCAGGACCAGGGTCTTGTCCGCGGCGGCTCCGCGCAGGCGCACCGACGAGACGCCGCCGAAGGCGCCGCTCTCGCTGATGCTGACCCCGGGGACTTCGGCCAGCAGGTCGGCGGCCAAGGCCCCCTGGCGCTGGTCGATGCGTTGCTCGGTGACGACATAGGCGCCCGGCGTGCGGCTCAGCAAGGCCGGCAGGCGCGCGGCGGTGACGGTGAGTTCCTGCACATCCCCACTCTGGGCGAAGGCGGGCGTGGACAGGAGGGCGCAGCCCCCCAGCAGAAGGCAGGCGTAGGTGGGACGCGACATGGCGCGATGTCTCCGTAAGGCCGCCCCACGCCGGAGGACGAGCCGTGCAAAGCGAATGGCCACGGGGCGCCCGGCCTGAGCCGTACGCGCCCGTCGGACGGGGCCAGTCGCTATGCGGAGACTTCCGCGCCAAAGCCTGTTCCCGAGCTTCGGACGAGCGACGCTTGGCGGCAGGTCTCCTGGCTTGCGGGTCATCGGTCGTCGTCCACGCCTTCCCGGGAGTGATCCCAGTGGCGCCCGCCGTGCTCTAAAGGCCTGGTCGGAATGGACGGCGACCTCGCCGCCTACAGTTGCGGGTACAGCCGCGGCATCGGAACAGATGTCCCTGACCGCGTTCCCTCTTGGCCCCCCTTGCGAGGGGAACCGCCAAGCTCCGGCTTTTGAGCTAGTCCGGCTGGTAAGGCAAGGGCGAGACCGAACCGTCTTCGGGGTCGATCAGGGCCGCCATCTGCGGGTCCGACCACGGCCACTGGATGTTTTCGAAGGCCGGCCAGGTCTTGGCCATCAGGATCAGCTCGAACAGAGCCACGATGGCGATGCCGCCCCAGAAAGCGAGGCGTTCGCGTTGATGGTCGGGCCTGCGGCGGCGAAGGCCGGCCTGCGGCGCATAGTTGAGCTTCATGCGCTTCCCTCCGGGGGCGCGGGACGATGAGGCACAGTATTCCGCCGACGGCTCAATTCAAGAGCGCGGGCGTCAGTCCTCTTCGGCGGCGTGGATGTCGTCGTCGCTGAGGCCAAAGTGATGGCCGATTTCGTGCACCAGCACATGGGCGATCAGCTCGCCGAGGGTGACGTCGCCGCGCTCGGCCCATTCGTCGAGGATCGGCCGCCGGTACAGATAGACCTGGGAGGGCAGCGATGAGACGTCGAGCACCGAACGCTCGCTCAGCGGCGCGCCCTGGTAGATGCCGGTCAGCTCGAACGGGTCCTCGATCCCCAGCTGTTGCAGGATTTCCTCGTCGGCAAAGTCGGCCACCTGCATGCGCACGTCCCCGGCTAGGCCGCGGAACGGTTCGGGCAGAGCCTTCAGGGCCGCCTGGGCCAGGGTGGCGAAGTCGTCCAGCGACGGGGCCGCGGCGTCGGTAAAATCGAAGAGTCTATTCATCGGGCATCAGCCGGCTGGGGTCTTCGGGCATGCGCACCTCGAACAGGCCGACGTCGAGCGGCTGCTGCGGCTTGATCGGGCGCAAGGGCTGCTGGGCGAGGGCCCCGAGCGCCTGGCTGTCTGGCGCCGAGCCCTTCCGGCTGCGCCGCGCCTGACGGGCCTGCTCTGCGGCCTCGATCACGGTCGGCGTCGCCGCGCCGATCCGCCAGTAGGCGACCGACAGCCGCCAGACGGTGTGGGCGGGGGTGAACGGGATGCGGCTGCGCTGGGCGATCGGCTTCAGTTCGCAGAAGCGGTCCTGCGGCTGCAGGGTCGATCCGGGACCGTCCAGCCGCCCGGCCCAGGCGGCGCGCGCCTCGTCCTCGGTGCGATAGGCCGGGCCGGTGAACTCGCGCGCGAAGCTGACCGGCTCGTTGGTCAGGCGCGCGGCGTCGCTTTCACGCGCGGCGCGGCCGCGCGGAGCGTCCAGGGCGCCCGAAGCGTCGGCGGCGATGGGGTAGAGGATGGCGCTCACCAGCCCATTGTGCCGAAAATCTTCCGCCAAAGCGAAGCGCATCGCAGGGGTTGGTTTTCCACGCTTCAGCGGCGTGCCTATTGTGGTGGGCGAGATGATTCGCGTGCGGCGCTGGGGCAGCGCCGGATAGAGGCTGATGGGCGCGTTCGATCCGATCCTGATCGCCGCCGCTGGGGCGGTCTTCCTGGCCCTGGCGGCGACCCTGTGGGCCCTGGCCCAGGGCCGCGCCGCCGCCGCGCGCATGGCCGTGCTGAGCGCCCGCCTCAAGGTCGCCGAGCGTGAGGCCGACGCGGCGCGCGGCGCGGCCGAGGCCTTCGACGGCGCCGTGCTGGCGATCGACGCCGACGAGGTCCACCTGATCTGCGGCCACGAAGCCGTTGTCGCCTGCGCGGGCCTGTTCGGCGCGGCGCAGGACCCCCGGTCGGTGCTGGAGGCCCTGGCCAGGTCCAACCCGCCGGTGGGCGCGCGGTTGCAGGCCCTGATGGAGACCGGCGAGCCGTTCACCGGCCATGTCCATCGCGGCGAGATGTCGGTTGAGATCGAGGGCCGCGTCGCCGGCGCCCTGTGCTGGGTGCGGCTCTCTTTGCGCCAGATGGAGGCCGACGCCGCCGGCGAGGCGCCCAGCGGCGGCTTGCTCAGTGACTTCCTCGACGCCCAGACCGAGCCGGTGTGGCTGGCGCGGCCCGACGGCAAGCTGGTCTGGGCCAACCAGGCCTGGCTCGACGCGGTGGAGGCCGTCTCGGTCGAGGATGCCGAGGCGCTGGGCCTCTCCTTCGACGACAGCGCCAAGGGCATGGTGCGCGAGGCCGCCGCCGACGGCCGGGTCCGCGACGCGGTGCGCTGGATCAGCGCCGACGGCCGCCGCCGGGCGTTCCACATTTCGGCCCGGCCGCTGCGCAGCGGCCTGATCGCCGTGTCGGCCACCGATGTCACCGACGCCGAGGAAGCGCGCGAGGCCCTCAAAAAGCATATCGCGGCTCAGGGTGAGACCCTCGACCACATCGGCGAGGCGGTGGCGATCTTCTCGCCGACCCGGACCTTGCTGTTCCACAACACCGCCTTCGCCGAACTGTGGGCGCTGGAGCCCGCCTGGCTGGCCGATGGCCCGACCCACGGCGAGATCCTCGACCGCCTGCGCCAGCGCCGCCGGTTGCCGGAGACGGCGGACTACGCCGGCTGGAAGGCCGCAGAGCTGCGCCAATACCAGGCGC
Organism: Caulobacteraceae bacterium; assembly: GCA_947475845.1. Lineage (GTDB taxonomy): Bacteria > Pseudomonadota > Alphaproteobacteria > Caulobacterales > Caulobacteraceae > BOG-938. The sequence continues at coordinate 18,894 of CANJMO010000049.1, forward strand.
TGGGGGCCACGGCGGACGAAATCTGGATCCTGCCTGACGGGCGCACCCTGCGCCTGGTCCGTCAGCCGCACCCGCTGGGCGGCCTACTTTTGCTGTTCAGCGACATCACCGACGAGCTGAAGCTGAAGGCGCAGTACAACGCTCTGATCCAGGTGCAGCAGGCCACCCTCGACAAGCTGTCGGACGCGGTGGCGGTGTTCGGCTCGGACGGCCGCCTGCGCTTGTATAACGAGGCCTTCGCCGGCCTCTGGGGGGCGACGGCGGCTCAATTGGCCGCGGCTTCCGATTTCGACGGCGTGGTCGAGCTGTGCGTGCGCCGGGTCCATGACCTGCAGCTGTGGCGCGAGCTGAAGGCCCGCGTCACCGATATCGATCCGCAGGCGCGCGCACCGCTGGCCGGGGAGGTGCGCACCTCCGACCGCCGCATCGTGGCCTATCAGTCCCGGCCGTTGCCGGACGGGGCGACCTTGATCGCCTTCGCCGACGTCACCGACACCCGCGACCTGGAAGGCGCCTTGGCCGATCGCTCCCAGGCGCTGGAGGACGCCGAGCGACTGAAGCGCGACTTCGTTGGCAACGTCTCCTACGAACTGCGCACCCCGCTCACCACCATCATCGGCTACTCCGAACTGCTCGATCACATGGGCGAAGGCCTGTCCGAGCGGGCCAAGGGGTATGTGGCGGCGGTTCGGGTGGCGGCCAGCCACCTAGCGCGCTCGATCGACGATGTGCTCGACATGGCTCAGGTCGACGCCGGTGAGATGGCGCTCGATCTCGGCGACGCTCCGGTGGAGACCCTGCTGGGCGACGCGGCGGCGCGCTGGGAGCGCGAGGCGCAGGAGGCGGGCGCGCGCATCGAGATGCTGCTGCCCGAGGATATCGGGGTGATCCGCGCCGACTCCAAACGCTTGGGGCAGGTGCTCGACCATCTGGTGGAAAACGCGGTGCGCCAGTCGCCCTCCGGCGGCCTGATCACCCTGACCGCGCGCCGGGCCCTGGGCGAAATCCAGATCCAGGTGTCGGACCAGGGGCGCGGGATCCCCTTCCATGTGCAGGCTCACATCTTCGACCGCTTCATCGGCCGCGACCGGGGCGGCCCGGGCCTGGGCCTGGCGCTGGTCAAGGCCCTGGTGGAGCTGCATGGCGGCTGGGTGGCGCTGGAAAGCGAGCCGGGTAACGGCGCGACCTTCACCTGTCACCTTCCCGAGGAAGCCTACGCCGGAGCCGCCGCGCCGGAACTGCAGTTCGATGGCCTGACCGGGACGGCCGGCGCTCTCTAAACTCCGAGAGGTTTTTTTAACCGGAGCAGCCCACGCTCCCCGCATGTTCGGCCGCAAACTCGCCATCCAAACCGCATCGTCCGCCCAAAGCCCAGCCTTGGCGCCCGCCGCCCCGGCGGCCCCGCGCAAGCCCGTGCCGGCGCGCAGCGCCCTGGGTCTGGCCGGCACCGCCCTGCTGTTCCTGGCCGCCGCCGCGGCTCTGCTGGCGGCGCGGGGCAATCCCTATGACGGGGCTCCGGTGGTCCGCGTGCGCGTGTCCGGTCCCCTGACCGCCGCTCCGCCGGCCATGAAGGCCCCGGTGCTGAACGCCGTCGGCGCCTTGGAGGCCGCGCCCATCGCCGGCCTTACCGCCCCCGGCCCCGGCGGGCTTCTTCCGATCATTGCTGCAGACGGACGCGCCTCGTGGAAGGCCTACGCCAGGCCGTTCACCGACGACGGCCGGCCCAAGATCGCCCTGGTGATCGGCGGTCTCGGCCTCAACCCCGAAGTCGCCCGCGCCGCCATCGCCGCCCTGCCGCCCGAGGTCACGCTCTCGTTTAGCCCCATGCCGAAGGTCTTCAGGCGCTGATCGACGCCGCCCGCGCGGCCGGGCACGAGGTGATGATCGAGATTCCGATGGAGCCGCTCGACTATCCCGACACCGATCCGGGCCCCTACACCCTGGTGGCCAACACCCAAGGGGTGGAAATCACCCACCGTATGGAGTGGCTGCTGTCGCGGGCCACGGGCTTCTTCGGCGTGACCAACAGCTTCGGCGGACGCTTCCTCAGCCAGGAGAAGCCGATGGCGGTGTTTTCCCAGGTGCTGCGCCAGCGCGGGATCGCCTTCATCGACGACGGCCAGGGCGCCGGGCGCGGCGGCGATCTGCACCGGGCCAGCGCGGCGGTGCGTATAGACGGCAATCTGGACAGCGCCGCCATCGACGGTCAGCTGCTGGCGCTGGAGGCTCAGGCCCTGCAGAAGGGCGGCGCGGTCGGCGTCGGCGCCGGCTATCCCCTGACCGTGACCCAGGTCCAGAGCTGGGCCGCCGCGGCGCGTGACCGCGGCTACGCCCTTGCCCCGGCTTCGGCCCTGATGACCGTTCGGCCCTAGCCGCCTCGTTACGGCGCGCTATAAGGCGGCCATGACCGACGCCGCCCCCATCGATCTTTCACTGTACCGGCCCAACGTCGGGGTGGTGCTTTTCGATGACGAGGGCCGGGTGTGGCTCGGCCGCCGGGCCAAGACCAAGGGTCCGTTCAACTGGCAGTTCCCGCAAGGCGGGGTCGACGAGGGCGAAGATCTCTACGCCGCCGCTCTGCGCGAGCTGCAGGAGGAGACCGGGGTGTCCACCGTCACGCTGCTGGCCCGCACCGAGGACTGGTTCACCTACGACTTCCCCGAGGGCTGGAGCAGCTCCAAGGCGCAGAAGGGCTGGCGCGGGCAAAAGCAGGTGTGGTTCGCCTTCCGCTTCGAGGGCGACGAGGGGGAGATCGACCTGAACGGCCACCTGCCGCCGGAATTCGACGCCTGGCGCTGGGGACGGCTGGAAGAGGCGCCCGGCAAGGTGATCCCGTTCAAGCGGGCGACCTACGCGCATGTGGTCCAGGCGTTCGCGCAATACGCCGCGCCGCCCAGGGGACAAACCCGGCGCGGCTGGCTGGCCAAGCTGTTCGGCGGCTAACGCTTCTTCGTCGCCAGCTTGATCAAGCCGAACAGGGCGACCACAAACCAGGCGCCCTCCATCAGGGCCGCCGACAGGTTGAACTTGAAGGCCAGCGACCACAGCACCAGGGCCGACCCGGCCAGGTTCATCAGCAGCGCCGGCAGGGCGGTCATCTCAAGCTTGCCGAGTTGGCCGCCGGCATAGGCGAACAGCATCAGGGCGACGCCGAAGACGCCGCCGATGTCGGGGAGGCTCACGAAATGAAGCGGAGCCTTAGGCTCCGACCTCGGTCGCCTGTTCGGCCAGGATGGTCAGACCCGCCGGGGTCACGTCGGCGAAACCGCCTTCGATGGTGAAGGTGCGGCGGGCCGAGCCGTCGAACACCGTCACCGGACCGGCCTTGAGCGCGGTCATGAACGGCGCATGGCCGGCCAGGACGCCGAAGTCGCCTTCGACGCCGGGCGCGTCCACCTGGTCGACCTCGGCCGAGAACAGTTGCCGCTCAGGCGCGACCAGGGAGAAGTGGAGCTTGCCGGCCATGGGGCTTTAGGCTTCCGACGCCATCTTTTCGGCCTTGGCGACCGCTTCTTCGATGCCGCCGACCATGTAGAAGGCCGCTTCGGGCAGGTGGTCGTATTCGCCGTCGCAGATCGCCTTGAACGAGGCGATGGTTTCCTTCAGCTCGACGAACTTGCCCGGCGAGTTGGTGAACTGCTCGGCGACGAAGAACGGCTGCGACAGGAAACGCTGGATCTTGCGCGCGCGAGCCACGGTCAGCTTGTCCTCTTCGGACAGCTCATCCATGCCCAGGATGGCGATGATGTCCTTCAGCGCCTTGTACTGCTGCAGGATTTCCTGGGTGCGGCGCGCGACATTGTAGTGCTCTTCGCCGATCACCAACGGGTCCATGATCCGCGAGGTGGAGTCGAGCGGGTCCACGGCCGGGAAGATGGCCTGGGCGGCGATGTCGCGGCTCAGCACCGTGGTCGCGTCCAAGTGGGCGAAGGAGGTGGCGGGCGCCGGGTCGGTCAGGTCGTCGGCGGGAACGTAGATGGCCTGGACCGAGGTGATCGAACCCTTGTTGGTGGAGGTGATGCGCTCCTGCAGATTGCCCATCTCGGTGGCCAGGGTCGGCTGATAGCCCACGGCCGAGGGGATGCGGCCCAGCAGCGCCGACACTTCCGAGCCGGCCTGGGTGAAGCGGAAGATGTTGTCGACGAACAGCAGCACGTCCTTGCCTTCCACGTCGCGGAAGTACTCGGCCTGGGTCAGGCCGGTCAGGGCGAC
>CANJMO010000050.1 GCA_947475845.1 Caulobacteraceae bacterium
CTTCGAAGTGCATGGCCTCGCCGGTGACCGGATGGATGAAGCCTAGGACGGCGGCGTGCAGGGCCTGGCGGCGCAGGCCGCCCGAGCCATAGACGGGATCGCCGAGGCAGGGCGCGCTCTTGGAGGCCAGGTGAACCCGGATCTGGTGGGTGCGGCCGGTCTCCAGGGTGCAGGCGATGCGGGCGGCCAGGGGCTTCAGCTGGGGGCCGTAGACCTTCTGCACGCGGAACTTGGTGATCGCTTCGCGGCCACCGTGGCGCAGCACGGCCATCTTCTTGCGGTCGTGTTTCGAGCGGCCGATCTGGGTCTGTATCACGCCATGAGGCGCGTTGGGGGCGCCGCGGGTGAGGGCGATGTAGGTGCGCTCGATGTCGTGGGCGGCGAACAGGGCGCTCAGCCCGGCGTGAGCCTGATCGCTCTTGGCGGCGACCATGACGCCGGAGGTGTCCTTGTCCAGGCGGTGGACGATGCCGGGACGGGTGACGCCGCCGATGCCCGACAGGGAGCCCGCGCAATGGTGCAGCAGGGCGTTGACCAGGGTCTCGGCGTGGACGCCGGCGCCCGGGTGCACGGCCATGCCGGCCGCCTTGTTGAGCACGATCAGGTGCTCGTCCTCGTAGAGGACGTCGAGCGGGATGTCCTGGGCCTCCGGTTCGGCGGCGATGGGGGCGGGGACGCGCAGGCTGTAGAGGCCGGGCCGGGTCTTGGCCGAGGGATTGTCGAGCACCTTGCCGTCGAGGGTCAGGGCGCCCTCTGCCATCAGGGCCTGGACCCGGCCGCGCGACAGCTCGGTCACGAGGGCGGTGAGCGCCTTGTCCAGGCGGTCGCCGGCGTCCTGGGGCAGGACCGAGATTTCGATGGTGTGGCCGCCGTCGTCTTCCGGTTCGTCGAGATCGACCTTGGAGTCGTTCACGAGCGCTCGACCAGCTTGCCGTCTTCCCAGACCCGGTAGAAACACGAGCGGGCGCCGGTGTGGCAGGCGCCGCCGTCGCCTTGCGGATCGACCTTGATCCAGACGCAGTCCTGGTCGCAATCGATGCGCAGTTCGCGCACCAGCTGCAGCTGGCCGGAGGTCTCGCCCTTCTTCCAGAGGGCGTTGCGGCTGCGGCTGAAGTAGTGGGCGGTCCCGGTGTCCAGCGTCAGTCGCAGCGCCTCGGCGTTCATCCAGGCGAACATCAGCACCTCGCCGGTCGCCGCATGGGTGGCGACACAGGCGATCAGCCCATTCGCATCGAAGCGCGGGGTGATGGCGGAGCCATGTTCGAGCGCGGCCTTGTCGCCGGGCGGGGGGAAGGATGTCGTCATGGGCGGCTATTAGACCCTTTTACCTCCCCCGCGAAGCGGCGGGAGGGGGACCGCACGCCGCAGAGCGGGCGGTGGAGGGGGAAGGGGTATCATCGAGCTTCAAGAGCTGTCTCGAATTGGAAGTGGAATGAGGCTATGTGCGTTGCCTGCCCCCTCCACCCCCCGCTCTTCGCTACGCTCGGCAGGCGGTCCCCCTCCCGCCATCGCTTCCGCGATGGGGGAGGTGAGCCCCAGATCCTCGCAGATACGCGCGACGATCTCTTCGACCTGGCGGGTCTTGAGGTCGGCGTAGATGTCGTCGCGCTCGACCCGTTCGGCGGCCTCGACGGTGAGGCGCTCGACCGCGTCGTCGTCCAGGCCGCGATCTTCGGCCAGCTCGCGCACGGCGTCCTGGACCTTGCGGGTGTGCGCATCGGACGAGGCGGCGGTGTCCCACCTGATCCGATAGGTCTGGGGGGCGGCTGCGGCCGTGCGGGCGCCGCGGGCGGGGGTCTTGAAGTCCTGAACCAGCCTGGACTGCAGGGCGAGGGTAATGCGCACCGCGCGGGAGGCGCGGGCGAAGTCGATGGCGACGTGAGCAAGTTCGGCGTCGGCTTGCTCCGCCCGCCGTTCGATCGCCCCGGCGATGGCCATGCCCATCTCGGCCAGCCGGTCCAGCCGTTCAAGCTGACGGTCGAGCAGGGTCCGCTCCCAGCCGGCGGGGCTGTTGTCGGTTTGGGAAAAGGCGGGCGCTGGCGTCCTCATGAGTGAACAAATCATGAACAAAATCGGATAATTTGTCAAGCTTGGCGAAGCGGCCGGCGGGGCCGCCTTCGTTTTTGCTGGCCAGGGGTCGGCGCGGCGATTAACCCGGTCGCATGATCGAACCCCATCCGTCCGGCGGCTACATTCTCGAAGAACTTGTGGTCGGCATGACCGCCGAAAAGCATGTCCCGATCACGGAAGAGCGTATCGCCCACTTCGCCGAGGCGTCGGACGACTTCAATCCGGTGCATATGGACGAGGCGTTCGCGTCCAAGACGGCCTATCGCGGCCGGATCGCGCACGGCTTGCTGACCGCGTCGTTCGGGTCGGCCGTGGTCGGGACGATCCTGCCCGGCGCGGGCGCGATCTATCTCAGCCAGACGCTGAATTTCCACAAGCCGGTGCGCATCGGCGACGTGGTGGTGGCCCGGGTCACGGTGGCGTCGATCGACGAGGTCGCCGCGCGGGTCGTCCTGCGCTGCGAGGGCTTCGTGAACGGCGAACCGATCATGGACGGCGATGCGACGGTGCGTGTTCCGCGCCGGCGGCGCGTGCGCTAGGCTGAGGCCGCCGACCCAGGTTTGAGGCCCGCCGATGCCCGCAACCGCCGCCATTACCCGCCGCTTCCTGCTCGCCGCCGCAGCCGCCCTGACCAGCGTCCGGGCCTGGGCCCAGCCGGCCCGCACGCGGGTGAGGCTTGAGACCGCCAACGGCGCGATCGTGGTGGAGCTGGCCGACGACAAGGCGCCGATCACGGTCGCCAACTTCCTGCGCTACATCGACAACCGCCGGATGGACGGGGCGGTGTTCTACCGCGCCTCGCACGCGCCGGGAGCGTCTGACGTGGGGTTCATCGAGGCGGGGGTGAAGGATCCGGCCAAGCTTTATCCGCCGATCGCCCACGAGAGCACCACGGACACCGGGCTGACACATCGGGACGGGACGCTGTCGATGGCCCGGTTCGCGCCGGGCACGGCGGCCAGCGACTTCTCGATCATCTGCGGCGAAGCCTCGCAGATGGACGCCGATCCTAAGATGCCCGGCGAAAACCTGGGCTATGCCGCGTTCGGCCAGGTGATCGAGGGGATGGACGTGGTTCGGGCGATCCTGGCCCTGCCGACCGGCGGGCCGGCGTTGAACCCGGAGATGGCGGGGGAAATGCTCAATCCGCCGGTGGTGATCGTCAGCGCAAGGCGGGCTTGAGAGCCCTAAGCCTCGTCACGCTCGGGCGCGAGGCTGTCGTAGAAATAATCGATCGGCGCGCAAAGCGCTGAAGCGATGGCGCTGAGTTGGGCGGCCGAGATCGCGGATTGCCCCCGCTCGTATTTATGCACCTGCTGAAAGGTAACGGCGAGGCTCTGGGCGAGAACCGCTTGAGTAATGCCGATTTCACGTCGCCTGCTGCGCACGCGCTTGCCGATTTCGGCGTTTATCGAATCAAGAGTCATGGTGATCGTTCAACGTCCTGTTCAACCGTCCACTACGAATACGGACCGCGCTCAGCGCGCGGTGGTGGTTGGAAAGGTCTTGATCGTCGTATCCCTCCGCACGAAGTAAGTGTAATATGTGCGCGGCGTCGTACTGACTGCGAGCAAGAAAGAAAGCGCGTTCAATGAGTGATGGTCGGTACGGCACATAGATGAAACGCACACTTGCGAAATAGGATGCTATATTATTAAATAATTATAGCATCCAAATTGTTGCCATATTCAATCTATGAGCGATTTTTAAGATTTGACGCTAATCAACGGAGCCGATCATTGGCGTCGTGCTCAGACATTAGGCCTGGCGGGTTGCGAGAGCGGAACTACCCCCGGCCTGGTGGATTAGCGGTCTCCAACCCAAGGAGATACCGATGAGCGCTCTGGCTTCAGACATCCGCGAACACATGCACGTCCACAGTTCGGACGATCAGCACATCGGCCGGGTCGACCGGGTGGTGGGCGAGAAGATCGAACTGGCCAAACTCGATATCTCGACCGGCTTCAAGCACCGTTACATCCCGCTGGACTGGATCGCGGTGATCGAGGGCGACAAGATCGTGTTGTCGCTGACCGGCGACGAAGCCAAGGAGCGGTGGAGCGACGAAGCCTAGGCTGGTGGTGGAGGGGCGCGTTACGGCTCAGTGGGCTTGGCTAGCCCCCTCCACCCCCCGCTTTTCAGCGGGCGGTCCGTCCGATCAATCGCATGCGATTGACCGAACGCCGCCACTCCGCGGGGGGAGGTGAGTTACTTCCGGTTGCAGAAGGACAGGAAGCGGTCCTGCAGGGCTTGGTCGGTCTTGAACACGCCGGTGAACTGGGTGGTCAGGGTCGAGACGTGGCGGTGGTGGACGCCGCGGGTGGTCATGCACTGGTGCTCGGCGTCGATCAGGATGGCCACGCCGGCGGGCTGCAGGTGCTCGACGATGGCGTTGGCGATCTGCTGGGTCAGGGTTTCCTGGGTCTGCAGGCGGCGGGCGAAGATCTCGACGACGCGGGCCAGCTTGGAGATGCCGACCACCTTGTCGGTAGGAATGTAGGCGACGTAGGCCTTGCCCAGGAACGGGGCCATGTGGTGCTCGCAGTGGCTCTCGACCTCGATGTCGCGCAGCAGGACCATGTCGTCGTAGCCCTGCACGTCCTCGAAGGTGCGCGAGAGTTCGGCGGCGGGGTCGGCGTCGTAGCCGTCGAACCATTCGCCGTAGGCGTCGACCACGCGGCGGGGGGTGTCGAGCACGCCTTCGCGGTCGGGGTTGTCGCCGGTCCAGGCGATCAGGGTGCGCACGGCCTCCAGGGCTTGTTCGCGGGTCGGGCGTTTGGCCGGAGCGGTGCGCGGCGCGGCGAGATCGCGGGCGGCGACCAGTTTGGGCTTGTTGACCACAGCGTCCATGGGAAATCGTCCTCGGGGCTGAGTTGCGCCAGGGCGTTGGCCCTGGAATGACGCGTGCCACCCCTTCACACCTTCACGGTCAAGACGTCTGAACCCAGGTTGGGAGCGTCAAAACCTCGCCGATGCGCGTGGTTTCCTGAAGGACACATGGATATATGGGGCAAGCGCGGCTTCGCGCAATGTTCTTAGAAGACCTGAATGACCCTGTACCTGCACGACACCCTGGCCCGCGAGAAGCGCGCGTTCGAACCGGCCCATGCGGACCGGGTGACGCTCTATGTGTGCGGGCCGACGGTCTACAACTACGCGCACATCGGCAATGCGCGGCCGGTGGTGGTGTTCGACGTGCTGTTCCGGCTGCTGCAACGGCTCTATCCGCAGCGGGCGGTGATCTATGCGCGCAACGTCACCGACGTGGACGACAAGATCAACGCGGCGGCGAGCGAGCAGGGCGTCGACATCTCGGTGATCACCGACAGGTTCGCGGCGATCTACGAGGCCGACATGGCGTCGCTGGGGGCCCTGACGCCGACCACCCAGCCGCGCGCCACCGCCCACATCGGCGAGATGACGGCGCTGATCGAGGACATGATCGGCAAGGGCCTGGCCTATGAGAGCGATGGCGAGGTGCTGTTCGACGTCGGGGCCTACGACAAGGGCTCGGGCCGCTACAGCCAGCTGTCGGGACGCTCGCTGGACGAGATGATCGCCGGGGCGCGGGTCGAGGTGGCGGCCAACAAGCGCCATCCGGCCGATTTCGTGCTGTGGAAGCCGTCCAAGGCGGGCGAGCCTGAGTGGGATGGGCCCCAAGGCCTTAACGGGCGGCTGAAGGGCCGTCCGGGCTGGCATATTGAGTGCTCGGCGATGGCCGAGCGCGCACTCGGGCTGCCGATCGACATCCACGGCGGCGGGCACGACCTGATCTTCCCGCACCACACCAACGAGATCGCACAGTCGTGCGCGGCGCATGGGTCGGACGAGCCGCGCGCCTATGCGCGGTACTGGATGCACAACGGCTTCCTCGACTTCTCGGGCGAGAAGATGAGCAAGAGCATCGGCAATGTGGTGCTGGTCCACGATCTGGTGAAGACCTGGCCGGGGGAGGCGATCCGCTGGGCCCTGCTGTCGGGGCACTACCGGGCGCCGCTGGACTGGAACGGCGAGCTGATCCTGCAGAGCAGGAAGGCGCTGGACCGGCTCTACGGCGTGCTGCTGCGCAATGTGGATATCGGGTTCGACGCCGATGCGGCGCCGCCCCAGGCGTTCATGGAGGCGCTGCAGGACGATCTGAACACGCCGCGGGCCACAGCCGAACTGTTCGCCCTGGCCAAGGAACTGGACAGCGCCGAGGGCATCGGGGCCAAGCACGAGGCCAAGTCGGCCCTGCTGGCCGCCGCGCGGCTGATCGGCTTCCTGGAAGGCGAGCCGGATGCGTGGTTCGAGGGCGGGGCGGACGAAGAACTGAAGGCCAAGGTCGAGGGGCTGCTAGCCGCGCGGATCGAGGCGCGAGGGGCCAAGGACTGGGCCACCGCCGACCGCATCCGCGACGAGTTGAACGCGTTGAACATCGTCGTCATGGACAGCCCCACGGGGGCGACGTGGCGCCTGCGTGAATCCGAACCCACTTAAGCAAGACACATGATCAAGATCGAACATCGCATCGGCGTACCGACCAATTCCAGGGCGATCTGGGACGTGCTGTCCGACCTGGGCCGCTGGTCCGAATGGAACACCGTCTATCCCGAGGTGCACGGCCTGCTGCGCATCGCCCAGAAACTGGCCATCACCGAGGTGTTTCCGCACGCGCCGCCGACCACGATCACCCCGACCATCGTCGACTGGGTGCCCAACGAGCAGATCCTCTGGCAGATCCGGGCGCCGCTGGGGATGGTCAAGCGCCTGCGCTACATCGAGATCGAACCTCTGAACGAGGAGGACACCAACTGCATCCTGTCCAACGGCGAGATCTGGGACGGGCTGGTGGGTTCGCGGATCGGCAACCGCCGGCGCAGGCATCTGCGGGCGGGGTATGAGCAGCTGAACAACGACATCGTCGCGCGGTTGCTGGCGGTGCAGAGCGGGACGGCTATCGCCGAGGGGGATCGGGGCTAGGCGTGATCGACGACCTGTACAGCGCCCGTGTGCTGACGCTGGCGGCCAACATGCCGAGGGCAGGGCGGCTGGCCGCGCCTCAGGCGTCGTCGGAGAAGATTTCGAAGCTGTGCGGCAGCCGGGTGACGGTGGACGTGGTGCTGAAGGACGGCGTGGTGGCCGACTTCGCCCAGGACGTGAAGGCCTGCGCGCTCGGCCAGGCGTCGGCGGCGGTGCTGGGGGCCAATGTGATCGGCGCCAGTGTCGGCGAGCTGGAAGCGGCGCGCGATGCGCTGAAGGCGATGCTCAAGGACGGCGGGCCGCCGCCTCAGGGCCGGTTCGGCGACCTGAGGGTGCTGGAGGTGGTGCGCGACTACCCGGCGCGGCATGCCTCGACCGTGCTGGCGTTCGAGGCGGTGGTCGAGGCGGCGCGAGAGGCGAACGGGACATGACCATGTTTAGATTGGCCTTGCTGATCGCCTTGGCGGCCCTGCCGACGGCCGCGCTCGCCGCTACGCCATCACCCCAGGACGGCGCCGCGATCCGGGCGGTGGTGCGCGGCTATCTGGAGTCGCGCGACCATGGCGACGCGGCGGCGTTGGGCGCCCTGATCACCGCGGACGCCGACCAGCATCTGACCAGCGGCGAATGGCGCCGGGGGCATGACAAGGTGGTGGCGGGCACGATCGGCGCGACGCCCGCCGTGCCGGGGTCCCTCAAGATCGGGGTCGATACTTTGCGGCTGATCACGCCGGACACGGCGGTGGTGGATGGGCCGTATGACGTGACCGGACCGGGCGGCGTGGTCCACAACTGGACGACCATCATCCTGGTGCGCGAGGGCAAGGCCTGGCGCATCACCGCCATCCGCAACGCCCTGCCCACGGGCAAGTAGCGACATAAATTCCGGCGGCCTGTCGGAATGGCCGGGGCTCGGCCGTCTTCAGAACGAGGCCGCCGGATCGGGCGGCCAATCATCGATGGAGCGCCGCCATGATCACCGTCACCGCTTTCCGTTGGGTTCCGCCGTTCGCGCAAGGCCAAGTCCGCGACCTGCGGGTGCGCTGGGCGCTCGAGGAGGCCGGGCTGAAGTACGAGACGCGCCTGCTGGAGCAGGGCGATCAGAACACGCCGGAGTACCGGGCGCTGCAGCCGTTCGGCCAGGTGCCGATCATCGAGGAAGACGGTCAGGTCCTGTTCGAGAGCGGCGCCATCGTGCTGCACATCGGCGAGAAGAGCGAGGCGCTGCTGCCCAAGGACGGTCCGGCGCGGGCGCGGGCCACGCAGTGGCTGATCGCCGCGCTGAACTCGATCGAGCCGCATGTGCAGAACTTCGCGATCCTGGACGCTTTCTACGGCGATCAGGAGTGGGCCAAGCTGCGGCGCAGGGGGCCAAGGCGTTCGCCCTGCAACAGCTGGCCGGGCTGGCCCAGCATCTGGGCGAGAAGCCCTATCTGGACGGAGACCGTTTCACCGCCGGCGACCTGATGATGGCGACGGTGCTGCGGATCGACGACGAGCTGCTGCTGGATCCGCGGCTGCAGGCCTATCTGAAGCGCTGCACCGACCGGCCCGCGTTCAAGCGGGCGCTGGCGGCGCAGATGGCCGACTTCCGCCAGGCGGCCTAGGCGGCGGCCGGGGCCCAGTTGAACTGCAGCTCTTCGCGGAAGGCGAAGCGTTCCAGGTGACGCTCGACGACGCCCTGCATCCGCTCCAGGTCTTCCGGGGCGGTCAGGCTGAGGCCGAGGCCCTCGGGGTCCGCGTCCATGATCAGGACGCTGTCACCCAAGGCGATACGGCCGTTCTGCGGCGTGAACTCGACCGGGAACTTGTGGCTCCAGTGCTTGGCCAGCTGTTGCAGGTAGCGGCTGGCGTGGGCGGTGGGGACGCGGGTGTTCGCTGTAATCATCCTAGCTCCTCTCAATGGCGAGGGCGGCGGCGTCCAGCGCGGCGGCCATGGCGTCGACCTGTTCGGAGGTCAGCGAGCCTTGCGACAGGCGCAGCCGCAGGGCCATCTTGACGTTGCCCATGGCGCGCATGATGCGCGGGGCGAAGTCGCGTCCCGAGCCGGCGTTGTTGATGCGCTCAAACAGGCCGTCGACGGTGGCCTTGTTCTGCTCGAGGTAGGCCAGGCCTTCGGCGGTGGCGGTGTAGAGCTTCTTGGGGCCTCCGTCCTGGGAGACGGTGGCGTAGCCGAGCTCTTCGAGCAGGGTCAGGGTGGGGTAGACGACGCCGGGCGAGGGGGAATAGGCGCCGCCGAGGCGGTCCTCGATTTCCTTGATCAGCTCGTAGCCGTGACGGGGCTGCTCGGCGAGCATGGCCATGATCACGAGGCGCAGGTCGCCCTGATCGAAGAAGCGTCCGCCGCGTCCGCCGCGGCGCATGCCGTGCCGGCCGAAACCGCGTTCGTGATGGTCGTGCCCGTGCTGATCGTGACCGTGGCGGGCGAAGGCGTGATGGTGGTGGTGTCCGAAAAATCTCATCTTATCTCTCCAATCCGATACAAGTTCGATGTATCGAAGTATTAGATATATCGAACTTGTTCTAATCGCAAGGGCCGGGAGTGAAAATCGTGTGGAGTGGCGTCCGAAGGTTTGCCGTGTTAGGTCGCGCAGCCCGATATTTCGGCGGGAATCACCAGTGATGACCGACCTTTACGCGCAAGTGATCCGGCTGGGCCTGCTGGCCTACAAGGGCGCGCTTTCGCCGTTCATCGGGCGGCAGTGCCGCTTCACCCCGACCTGTTCGGAGTATGCGGCGGATGTCCTGATCGGCCATGGGCCCGTCGCGGGAGCGCGGCTGGCCTGGGGCAGGCTTTGCCGTTGCAGGCCGGGCGCCGAGTGGGGGTATGATCCGCCGCCGCCCGGACCGCGCACGGCCGAGCGACCTTGGAAGTGTGAGGAATGATCGAACTGGTGTTTCCTGACGGCTCGGTCCGTCAGTTCGAAGAGGGTGCGACGGGCCGCGATGTGGCCGCGTCGATCGCCAAGTCGCTGGAAAAGCGCTCCGCCCTGGTCAAGCTCGACGGGGTGCTGCTGGATCTCGACCGCCCGCTGACCCATGGCGGCAAGTTCGAACTGGTGATGCGCGACGCTCCGGAAGCGCTGGACACCCTGCGCCACGACGCGAGCCATGTGATGGCGGAGGCGGTGCAGGAGCTGTTTCCCGGCGCCCAGGTGACCATTGGCCCGGCCATCGAGGACGGTTTCTATTACGACTTCGCGCGCGACGAGCCGTTCAGCCTCGACGACTTCCCGGCGATCGAGAAGCGCATGCAGCAGATCGTCGACCGCAACGAGAAGATCCGCCGCGAGGTGTGGCCGCGCGCAGACGCCATCGCCCATTTCGAGTCGATCGGCGAGACCTACAAGGCGCAGCTGATCCGCGATCTGCCCGAGAGCGAGGACATTTCGGTCTATTACCAGGGCAAGTGGAAGGACCTGTGCCTGGGCCCGCACTTCCCCTCGACGGGGTTCGTGGGCAAGGCGTTCAAGCTGACCAAGCTGGCCGGAGCCTATTGGCGCGGCGACGCCAAGAATGCGCAGCTGCAGCGGATCTACGCCACCGCCTGGGCGACGCAGGAGGACCTCGATGCCTACCTGCTGCGCCAGGAAGAGGCGGAGAAGCGCGACCACCGCCGCATCGGCAAGTCCATGGATCTGTTCCATATGCAGGAAGAGGGCCGGGGCATGGTGTTCTGGCACGCTAAGGGCTGGACCCTGTGGCGCGTGGTGGAGGCCTATATGCGCCGCCGCCTGGACGAGGCCGGCTACATCGAAGTGAAGACGCCCCAGGTGCTGGACATGTCGTTCTGGCAGGCCTCGGGCCACTGGGACAAATACCGGCCCAACATGTTCGTCTGCGAGACGGTCGAGGGCGAGGTGCTGTCGCTGAAGCCGATGAACTGCCCCGGCCATGTGCAGGTGTTCAAGTTCGGCCAGCGCTCCTATCGCGAGCTGCCGATCCGCATGGGCGAGTTCGGCGCCTGCCACCGCTATGAGCCGTCCGGCGCCCTGCACGGGCTGATGCGGGTGCGCGCCTTCACCCAGGACGACGCCCACATCTTCTGCCGCGAAGACCAGATCGTCGACGAGACCGAGCGCTTCGTGCGCCTGGCCCGCTCGGTGCACCAGGACTTCGACATGCACACCGACCACATCAACCTGGCCACGCGGCCCGACCAGCGGATCGGGTCGGACGAGTTCTGGGACCGGGCCGAGGGCATGCTGGGCGAGGCCGCACGCAAGGCCGACGTCGAGCCGGTGATCGCCGAGGGCGACGGGGCCTTCTATGCGCCCAAGCTCGACTTCGTGGTCAAGGACGCCATCGGCCGGATGTGGACCTGCGGCACCCTGCAGCTGGACTACATGCTGCCCGAGCGCCTGGACGCCGAATATACGGCCGAGGACGGCTCCAAGCAGCGGCCCGTGATGCTGCACCGGGCGATCCTGGGCTCGTTCGAGCGCTTCATCGGCATCATGATCGAGAACTATGCGGGCAAATTCCCGCTTTGGTTGGCTCCGGTTCAGGTTGTGGTCGCCACCATCACCTCGGACGGGGACGACTACGCCCGGGAGGTCGCGGCCAAGCTGACGGCCGCCGGTCTGAGAGCGGAAATCGACGTGCGCAACGAGAAGATCAACTACAAGGTCCGCGAACATTCCCTGGCCCGCACCCCGGTGATCGCCGTGGTCGGCCGCAAGGAGGCCGAGACCGGCCAAGTGGCCCTGCGCCGCCTCGGTTCGGACGGTCAGCAGATCCTGTCCGTCGAAGACGCCATCGCGCAGCTGGTCTACGAAGCCCTTCCGCCTGACCTGAAACGCGCCGCTGGTCCCGCCCCGGTCTCCGAGGCATCGCAGACGGTGACCGTCTGATGAGCAGCGACGGACGTCCCATCGGCGCCAATATCATCCTGACTCAGCTGCCGAGCGAGCCGCCGGCGGTATCGGTGATCATGGTGGTGTTCCACACCGGCCCGGCGCTGTTCAACGCCATCCCGCATGTGCTGGCCGAGCCGCTGGTGGACGAGTTCGTGGTGGTCGATAACGGCTCCACGTCCGAGGACGAGGACGTCCTGCGCGCCATCGCCGAGCGCGAGCCGCGCTTCCGTCTGGTGCAGGGGCACGGCAACATCGGTTTCGCCCGCGGCTGCAACCTCGGCGCCCGGACGGCCAAGGGCCGGCACCTGGTGATCCTCAATCCCGACGCCTACCTGCAAGCGGGCTGTATCTCATCGCTGATCGAGGCGGGCAGGCAGTTTCCGAGCCCGACGGTGGTGGGCGCCCGGGTGCTCAACACCGACGGCAGCGAGCAGCGCGGCGGCCGCCGCGGGGAGGTGACCCCGGTCACGACCCTGCTCAGCTTCAGCCATTTGACGCTCAACCTGCCGTTCCTGCGCAAGTTCGAGATCCACATGGAGGATCAGGCCCTGCCGGACGGGCCGATCCCGGTGCCGACCATTTCGGGCGCCTGTTTCTACATGAGCCGCGAAGACTTCCAGAGCCTGAGCGGCTTCGACGAGCGCTACTTCCTGCATGTCGAGGACGTCGACATCTGCTGGCGCGCCCGGCGCATGGGCGGGGCGGTGGTGTTCCAGCCCGCCGCCACGGTGGTGCACCTGGGCTCCACCAGCCTGAAACATCCAGTGGTGGTCGAGTACCACAAGGGGCGGGGCCTGATCTGCTACTTCAGGAAGCGCGCCGACAACCCCTGGCGCTACATGCTGGCGGTGGCCCTGGGCCCGCTGATCATGGTGGTGTCGGTGTTGCGGCCGGCGCTGCGCAGCGTGTTCGGCCAGACCCGCGGCAAGGGCAAGTAGGCGCGATGAGGGGCTGGGCGCTCCTGCTTTTCAGCGTGGTCGCCCTTATCCCGCTCGCAGCCATCGCCGCCGATCCCGCATCCCTTGACGGGGTGACCGTCAGCCCGCCCGCCAAATGCCTGCCGCCGCGCGTGCGGCCGACGCCCGGGGTGCCGGCGCCGAGGGTGGTCAGCACCTTTCCCGCACGCGGCGCGGTGGTGCGGCCGGGCCTGATCGTCGTGCGCATCACCGTCGACCTGCCCATGGCCTGCGGCGGGGCCTATCTGGACGCCGCGCCGCTGATCGCGCCGTTCCCGAGCGGCGACCGCAATGTGCGGCTGTCGGGCGACCGCAAGACATTCCGGGTGCTGGGGGCGGTGGCGGCGAACGGGAGCTACGGCTTCTGGATGAACCGGGCGCCGGTGCGCGATTTCGTCGGGCTCTCGGGGCGGCCGATGGAGGCGTTCAACCTGACGTTCTCGACGTCGGACGGGCCGGTGGTGACGACGGTGGCGGAGGCGCTGGCGGAGGATCGGTGAGGCGGTGACGGGTGGTGGTTGGCCCGCCCTCACCACCACCCGCTCTTCTCCTGGCTTCGCCAGGCTCGGCGGGCGGTCCCCCTCTCCCATTTTCTGCCGAAAATGGGAGAGGCCGCGAGGTTAGGGGGCTTCCTTGAACGGCGAATACTCTTCCGCCAGCAGGTCCATCTCCTGCCGCACGGCTTCGAGTTCCTGTTCCAGGTAGCGGGCGACGGGGGTGCGCAGGGCGGGGTCGGCGATGTAGTGGGCGGAATAGACGGGGGCGGGGAGGTAGCCCCTGGCGATCTTGTGCTGGCCCTGGGCGCCGGCTTCGACGCGGGGCAGGCGCAGGCGGATGGCGTGTTCGATGGCCTGGTAGTAGCAGAGCTCGAAGTGGAGGAAGGCGATGTCCTCGCTGCAGCCCCAGTGGCGGCCGTAGAGGCAATCGCCGCCGATCAGGTTCAGGGCCCCGGCGACCCAGCGGCCGTCCTTGCGCGCCAGGAGCAGCAGCACCTTGTCGGCCATGCGCTCGCCCAGCATCGAGAAGAAGCGGCGGTTCAGATAGGGCTGGCCCCACTTGCGCTCGCCGGTGTCTGTGTAGAAGCCGTAGAAGGCGTCCCAATGGTCTTCGGTCAACTCGGCGCCGGTGAGGGCCACGACCTCGACGGCGGCCAGGGCGTCGCGGCGCTCGCGGCGGATGGTCTTGCGCCGGTTCGAGGAGAGGGCGGCGAGGAAGGCCTCGAAGTCGGCGTAGCCGTCGTTGAACCAGTGGAACTGCTGGTCCTGGCGCTGCAGCAGGCCTTCGTCGCCGAGCAGCCGCCATTCCGCCTGGGTCGGGAAGGTGATGTTGACGCCCGAGGCGCCGAGCCGCTCGCACAGGGTCAGGGCCCCGCCGATCAGCAGCTTCTGCGCCGCCTCGCGGTTGACGCCCGGGCGCACCAGCAAGCGCGGGCCGGTCACGGGAGAGAAGGGCGCGCAGCTCTGAAGCTTGGGATAATAGCGTCCGCCCGCGCGCTGATAGGCCTCGGCCCAGGCGTGGTCGAAGACGTACTCGCCGCGCGAATGGGACTTGATGTAGAGCGGCATGACCGCCGCCGGCTCGCCGGTCTCGTCCTTCAGGAGGATGTGGGCTGGACCCCAGCCGGTGCGCTCGACGGCGCATTCGGCCTCTTCTAGAGCGTCTAGAAAATCGAAACTTATGAATGGGTTGTCGGCATAATCTGAGGCGCTTGCGCAGAGATCCCAGGCACCCCTGCCAATCTCGGAGATGCGGCGATGGACCGAGACCTCGTGGCGCAGGCCTTCGCCGTCGCTCACGGGGTGAAGCCCTCGAAGATCAGGTTGTCGACCAGGGGTCCGGCGCGGTCCCATTCGGCCCGGTTGCGGATGGTCCAGGCGATCACGGCGCGGCCGGAGCCGCGGATGTCCTGGGCCCGTTCATGGCCGGCGAGCTCCTGGCTGACCGACAGGAAGTGGGCCTTGGAGGCGGGTAGTGTGTCGAGGGCCTGTTCGGTGCGGGCGTTGAGGCCGCGGGCGAGGCCGGGGCCGTGCAGGGCGATGCAGGCCAGGGCATCGGGGTTGAAGCTGAGCACGCCGCAGGGGCCGGCGTAGGCGGTGAGCAGGGCGGCGACCCTGGCCTCCAGCGCGCCTTCCTGACCGGGCGGCGTCTTCAGTTCGACCAGGACGACCACGCGCCCGCCGATCAGGGCCAGGGTCTGTTCCAGGGTCGGGACCTGCTGGTCCGAGCCGAGCAGGCGCAGGGCGGTCAGTTCGTCGAGGGTGCGCTCCTCGGTCAGGCCGGACTCGGAGGTGATCCGTTCCAAGGTTTCGTCGTGGAACACGACGGCCTCGCCGTCGGCGGTGAGGCGCACATCCAGCTCGATGCCGTAGCCGGCGGCGCAGGTGGCTTCGAAGGCGGCCAGGCTGTTCTCCGGCGGCCCGCCGGTGCGCCACAGGCCGCGATGGGCGATGGGTCTGCCCAGAAGGCGGCCCTGGAGGCTCACGCCAGCTCCACCACGGCGTCGACCTCGACCGCGAAGCCGAGGGGGAGGCGATAGACCCCCACGGCCGAGCGGGCGTGACGGCCGGCGTCGCCGAAGGCCTGGACCATCAAGTCCGAGCAGCCGTTGATCACCTTGGGGATGTCGATGAAGTGGGGGCCGACCTGGACGAAGCCGTTGAGCTTCACCACCCGCACCACGCGGTCGAGGTTGCCCTCGGCGGCGGCCTTCATCTGGGCGATCAGGTTGATGCCGCAGATGCGCGCGGCGGCGACGGCGGTGTCGAGATCGACCTCGGTTCCGACCGTGCCCTTGATTCCGCCGTCGGCGTCGATGGAGATCTGGCCGGAGATGTGGACCAGGGCGCCGGAGCGGACGAAGGGGACATAGTTGGCCACCGGGGCGACCGGCTGGGGCAGGACGATGCCCAGGTCGGCGAGGCGGCTTTCGACGGTGGGCATGGGGTCTCCGGGGTGATGATTGCGCGCAATGGGATAGCGCGCGGATGGGGCGAGGCAAAGGTGCGTGTGGCGATCTAGGGCGTGCGAGGATTGGTTTTGAGGGCGCGGCCGCTTTGCACGGCGTCGGCGCCGAACTTGTCGCGCAGGGCGTCCATGGCGCGCGCGCTTTTCAGGGCGCGGGCTTCATCCCCGGCGAACAGGTCGCTGGCCGGGCCCAGGGCCTCGACCAGCTCGGTGGCGCCGATGCCGATCAGGCGGTAGGCGGCGCCCTTGGCCTCGGCGGCCAGCAGCTCGCGGGCGACGGCGAACAGGGCCTTGGCGGTCTGGGTCGGCACCGCCAGGGTGCGGCGGCGGGTGATGATCCTGAAGTCGGTGGTGCGTAGCTTGAGCACCGCCACGCGGCCGGCGATGGCGTCCTTGCGCAGGTGGCGGGCGACCTTCTCGCACAGGGGCCACAGCTCGTCTTCGAGGTCGCCGACCTGGGTCAGGTCATCGTTGAAGGTGGTCTCGGCGCTGACGCTCTTGCGCTCCTGATCGGGATCTACGGCGCGGGCGTCCTGGCCCTGGGCCAGCTGCGACAGGCGCAGGCCATAGACGCCGAAGGTGGTGGCCAGGGTCTTGGGGTCCGCCTTGGCGAGGTCGCCGACGGTCTGGTAGCCGGCGATGGCCAGGGATTTCTGGAAGGCGGGGCCGACGCCGGGCAGGATCGACACCGGGCGCGGGGCCAGGAATGCCTTGGCCTCGGCGGCGCCGATCACCGAAAAACCGCGCGGCTTGTCGAGGTCCGAGGCGATCTTAGCCAGGAACTTGTTGGCGGCCAGGCCGACCGAGACGGTGAGGCCGGTGTCCGTCTCGATGTCGGCCTGGACCCGCGCCAGGACCCAGGCGGCGGTCCCGCCGTGCAGACGTTCGCAGCCGGTGAGGTCGAGCCAGGCCTCGTCCAGTGACAGCGGCTGGACCAGGGGCGTGAGCCTGGCCAGCTTGTCCATGATGCGCCGGCTCTCGGTGCGGTATTTGGTGAAATCCGGTTTGATCACCGTGGCTTGCGGGCAAATCTTGAGGGCCTTGAACATCGGCATGGCCGAGCGGACGCCGTTGATGCGGGCGATGTAGCAGCAGGTGGTGACGACCCCGCGCTTGCCGCCGCCGACGATCACCGGCAGGTCGCGCAGCTCGGGCCGGTCGCGCTTTTCAACGGAGGCGTAGAAGGCGTCGCAGTCCATGTGGGCGATGGTCAGGCGATCCAGCTCGGCGTGGACGACGAGGCGGGGCGAAGCGCAGCGCGGGCAGCGGCGGGGCTGGGGCTCGGGGCCGGTCCAGAAGCAGTCGCGGCAGAGGGTTGGGGTCACCTAGGCGGGCGCGGTCTGCCCGACATCGGCGCGGCTGGCGTCGAGCGGCCACAGCCAGGCGGCGCCGCGCACGCCGGAGGAGTCGCCGTGGACCGCGCGGACGATGCGCGAGGACCAGACGTCGGAGAAAACATGCTCTGCGACCACGGGGGGGACCTGGCCGTAGAGCTCGGTGACGTTGGACATGCCGCCGGCCAGGACGATCACGTCCGGGTCCAGAATGTCGACGATCACGGCCAGGGCGCGGCCGAGGCGGTCGATGTAGCGGCCCAGCGCCTGGGTCGCCCAGCGCTCGCCGCCGCGGGCGTCCTCGACGATCAGGGTGGCGCTGCGGCGGTGCCCCGTGGAGCGCTGGTAGTCGGCCTCGAACCCGGCGCCGGAGATGTAGGTTTCCAAGCAGCCCTTGCGTCCACACCAACAGGGCGGGGCGCGGTCCTGATCGGTCTGCCAGGGAAGGGGCGTGTGGCCCCATTCGCCGGCGACGCCGTTGGCGCCCTCCAGAAGTTTGCCGCCGACCACCACCCCGCCGCCGCAGCCGGTGCCGAGGATGGCGCCGAACACCACGCCGGTCGCGCCGGCGCCGGCGCCATCGGTGGCTTCGGACAGGGCCATGCAGTTGGCGTCGTTGGCCAGGCGCACGGGGCGGCCGAGGACGGCTTCCAGATCGGGGCCGAGGGTGCGGCCGTTGAGGTACTGGCTGTTGGCGTTGCGGATCAGGCCGGTGCGCGGCGAGATCGAGCCGGGCATGCCGACGCCGACCGGGCCGCCGGGGCCGGCGGCGGCCTCGACCGCGCGCACGAGGTCGGCCACGGTCTGCAGGGCGAGATCGTAGCCGCCGGGATTGGGCGCCCGCTCGCGGGCCAGCACCGCGCCCGACGCGTTCAGCGCCGCCGCCTCGATCTTGGTCCCGCCAAAGTCCACGCCGATCCGGATCATGGGCTCAGCATCGCGGCTGGGGGATGAAGGCGCAACTCACAGGTGCGGGACTCGGGCTCAGCGCTGCTCGAGGGTCAGGAAGTCGAGCGCATCGCGGATCGGGACGAAGAAGTTCAGGCCGGTGGGAGCGTCGGCGGTGCGGATGCCGATGTCGGTGAAGCCGAGCACCTCGCCCTTTTCGTTGAGCAGGGGGCCGCCGCTGTTGCCCGGATCAACGGTAACGTCGCTCTGGATGAAGCTGAATCCATCCATGATGCGGTTGGCCGAGGCGACGCCACGGGTGACGGTGCTCTGCAGCTCCAGCTTGATCGGGGCGCCGATGGCGAAGACGGTGTCACCCGGCTGGGGCGCCTCGCGGCGCAGGGCCAGGGGCGAGCGGCCGCGCGGGTCGGCTTTGATCAGGGCCACGTCGCGTCGCCGGTCGCTGCGGATCACCTCGCCCGAGGTTTCCAGGCCGTCGGACCAGCGGATTTTCACGGTCCTATCGGCGCCGACCACATGCTCGGCGGTCATCAGATAGCCGTCCGACGAGATCAGGAAGCCGGAGCCGTGGCCGCCTCCAGCCAGGATCAGGACGACGGAGCCGACAGCATCGGAGATTTTCATGGGCTTGGCGGCGAGGGAGCCGGCGAGCGGGAGGGGCGTCTTCGCTTGGGATGGAGTCGGGGCCCCCGTCGGGCCCGCGTTAATGATCGTCTTGAATTTGTCCGACGCCGTGAACGCCCTCAGATTATCGTCGAGCGCGGCAATGAGCAGGCTTTCGAAACCGCCGGTCTGTGAGGTCGTGGATTGAGAGCCGCCTCGGGTGTGGACAGTGACAAGGACCCGCCGCTCGCTGTTGGAGTAGATCTGCCAATCCAGCTCCATTGCCACGGACCCCATCATGGAATTCTGGGAATTCTCTAAAAGGCCCAGGCAGAAGTCCCCCCTTATCGCTGTCATGGTCGCGCCAATGGCCAAGTCTGACGAAGCCTCCTCGCCGAACGGGCTGGATAGGTCGCCCGATACATTGAAGCCTTGGTTCTTCAGTGCAATCCGCGCCGGCTGTTCGAAGCCCCTGACGTTCAAATTGCCGCGCCGGCCCTGGCCCCAGATCAATGTGGCGAATTGGCCGATGCATCCGACGCTGTAACGGATCTCCCCCCATTGTTTGCCTTCTGGGATCGAAGACACGATCCGCGCGACAGAAATCGGCTTGGTCAGCGCCTGCTGCGCCAAGGAAGCGTCCGCATAGCCCAGTGCAGCACAGGCGAAACCTGCCGCCAGTATCCGATGCATCCCCGCGTCCCCACGCAGACATTCCCTATGAACGAACATAGAACATCTAGCTCGCGGACGTCCACCCGCCGAGCCCAAGGCTAACGGGCGGGTAAGGATATCGTGGGATGACTGGGGGTGAAGAGAGGCGGGGGCGCTTGAGTCCCCGGCCTGGGCCGGAGAGTGTTTTCCGGGCCGCCAGCAGGTTGTGCGATGACCAAAACGGTCCTCATCGTCGAGGATAACGAGCTGAACATGAAGCTTTTTCATGATCTGCTCGAGGCCCAGGGCTACGAGACGCTGGAGACCCGCGAGGGCTTGCAGGCGCTCTCGCTGGCGCGTCAGCATCGTCCCGACCTGATTCTCATGGACATCCAGCTGCCGGAGATTTCGGGGCTGGAAGTGACCAAATGGCTGAAGGAAGACGACGAGCTGGCCAAGATCCCGGTGATCGCGGTCACGGCCTTCGCCATGAAGGGCGACGAGGAGCGGATTCGCGAGGGCGGCTGCGAAGCCTACCTCTCCAAACCGATCTCGGTCGGACTGTTCCTGTCGACAGTGCGTAAGTTCCTGGACTAGCGGCGGAGGGGGCAAGATGACGGCGCGGATCCTGGTGGTCGACGATATCGAGGCCAACGTCCGGCTGCTCGAAGCCAAGCTGTCCGCGGAATACTACGAGGTCTTAAGCGCCACCGACGGGGTCACCGCCCTGGCCATGGCCGCCGCCGACAAGCCCGACATCATCCTGCTGGACGTGATGATGCCGGGGATGGACGGATTCCAAGTCTGCCGGCGGCTGAAGGAAGACGCCGCGACCCGGCACATTCCGGTGGTGCTGATCACCGCCCTGGACGGCCGCGCCGACCGCATCTCCGGCCTGGAGGCCGGAGCCGACGAATTCCTGACCAAGCCGATCGACGACGTGATCCTGTTTGCCCGGGTGCGCAGCCTGACCCGGCTGAAGCTGGTGATCGACGAGCTGCGCGAGCGCGAGGCCTCAGGCAGGCGGATGGGCGTGATCGGCGGGGTCGCCTCGCGCCTGGGCGGCTCGGGCGGCCGGGTGGTGATCGTCGACGACAATGAGCGGCAGTCGGCGCGGATGATGGCCGAACTGTCCATCGAGCACCGGCCGGTGGTGGAATCCAGCGTGGAGAAGGCGGCCCTGGCGGTGCGCGGCCCGGTCGATCTGGTGATCGTCAACGCCGCCGCGCGCTCGTTCGACGGCCTGCGCTTCGCGGCCATGATGCGCTCGGACGAGGCGACACGGAATCTGCCGATCCTGGCGGTCTACGACCCCGACGACCGGCCGCGGGCGATCAAGGCGCTGGAGCTGGGCATCAACGACCTTTTGGCCCGGCCGATCGACCCGCAGGAGCTGTCGGCCCGCGCCAGGACCCAGATCAAGCGCAAGCGCTATCAGGATCTGCTGCGCAACAACCTCGACAACTCCCTGGAGCTGGCGGTCACCGACCCGCTAATGGGGCTGCACAACCGCCGCTACATGTTCGGCCAGCTGGACGCCTTGAGCCAGCGGCAGGCCAAGGGCGGGGCGCCGGTGGCGGCCCTCTTGCTCGACATCGACCACTTCAAGAAAATCAACGACAACTTCGGCCACGACGTCGGCGACGAGGTGCTGCGCGAGTTCGCCGTGCGCCTAGCGTCCAACGTGCGCGCCATCGACCTGCCGTGCCGCTATGGCGGGGAAGAGTTCGTGGCGATCATGCCCGATACGACGGTGGAAGCGGCGGAGCGGATCGCCGAACGCATCCGGCGGTACATTTCTGGGTCGCCGTTCCGGGTGCAGGGCGGCAATGAGCTTTTGACCGTGACCATCTCGATCGGGGTGGCCGGGATGCTCGACGAGAACGACACGCCGGAGGCCTTGCTCAAGCGGGCCGACGCGGCGCTGTACGAGGCCAAGGCGGCCGGGCGGAACCGGGTGATCGCGTCGGCGGCTTAGGGCTGCTTTCGCGTAGACGCTGCAGCCATCGGAGACGCAGGCTTCATACCTGTATTGCGGTTCAGTCCGAGTAAGGCGACAGCCGGAACTGCCCTTTGCGCGAGGCGTTCCAAATTCAAGTCATCACGTAGCCAAAACCTTGGGCCGATCCTCGCGCGCGCTGTGGGCGTGCCTTGGTTAAGCGCCCCAGCGGAGATCGAATCCCCATGACCGAAGCGGAAGCGGATGGGCTGCCTGAGCGGGACGGCACCGGACAGGAGGGCGAACTCGCCAGCGAAGCGCGCTCTTGGGAGCCCCCTGCCTGGCCCTCCGACGAGCGGCCGTCGCCGCCGTTCGAAGGCGTGAAGAGCGCTTACGGCTGGCGCGGAGCCCGAGCGCGGGCGCGGCTGTCGATGGCGCTCCTCGGCGTGGGCGCAGCGCGCAACTGACCCAGAATCAAAACGCCCGCCGGTGAGGGCGGGCGTTGCAAGTCTAAGGCGTTGAAGCCTCAGCCTATTTGATCTTGCCTTCCTTGAACTCGACGTGCTTGCGCACGACGGGATCGTACTTCTTCAGCACCATCTTTTCGGTCTTGGTGCGGGCGTTCTTCTTGGTGACGTAGAAGAAGCCGGTATCCGCCGTGGAGTTCAGGCGGATCTTGATGGA
>CANJMO010000051.1 GCA_947475845.1 Caulobacteraceae bacterium
CGCGCCGGCGGCAAGCACAACGACCTGGACAACGTCGGCTACACCGCGCGCCACCACACCTTCTTCGAAATGCTCGGCAACTTCTCGTTCGGCGACTACTTCAAGGAAACCGCCATCGAGCTGGCCTGGAAGCTGATCACCAAGGACTTCGGCCTTGATGCGCAGAAGCTGCTGGTCACCGTCTACGCCGACGACGAGGAAGCCGCCGCCCTGTGGCGCAAGATCGCCGGTCTGCCCGACTCCAAGATCATCCGCATCGCCACCTCCGACAACTTCTGGTCGATGGGCGACACCGGCCCCTGCGGCCCGTGCTCGGAAATCTTCTACGACCACGGCGACAAGATCCCCGGCGGGCCGCCCGGCTCCCCGGACGAGGATGGCGACCGCTTCATCGAGATCTGGAATCTCGTGTTCATGCAGTTCGACCAGCAGGCCGACGGCACGCGCCTCAGCCTGCCCAAACCGTCGATCGACACCGGCATGGGCCTGGAACGCCTGGCCGCCGTGCTGCAGGGCGTGCACGACAACTACGACACCGACCTGTTCAAGGCCCTGATCGCCGCTTCGGTCGAACTGACCGGGGTCAAGGCAGAAGGCGACCGCACCCCCTCGCACCGGGTCATCGCCGACCACCTGCGCTCGTCCTGCTTCCTGATCGCCGACGGCGTGTCGCCGTCAAACGAAGGCCGCGGCTACGTCCTGCGCCGGATCATGCGCCGGGCCATGCGCCACGCGCACCTGCTGGGCGCCGCCGAGCCCCTCATGCACCGTCTGGCCCCCACCTTGATCGAGCTGATGGGCACGGCCTATCCCGAGCTGCGCCGTGCCCAGGCGGTGATCGTCGAGACCCTGCGCCAGGAGGAGGAACGCTTCCGCCGCACCCTCGGCCGGGGCATGTCCCTGCTTGAAGAGGCCACCTCGAGCCTGACCGACGGCGGCGTCCTGGCCGGCGAAACCGCCTTCAAGCTCTACGACACCTACGGCTTCCCGCTGGACCTGACCCAGGACGCCGTGCGCGCCAAGGGCATCACCGTCGACACCGCCGGCTTCGACGAAGCCATGGACCGCCAGCGCAAGATGGCGCGCGAGAACTGGTCCGGCTCAGGCCAGCAGGCCCAGGGCGCCGAGTGGTTCGCCCTGCGCGACCGCCTCGGCCCCACCGACTTCACCGGCTATGACGCCGTCGACGCCGCCGCCGAGACCCTGGCCATCGTCAAGGACGGCGTGCTCGTGCAATCGGCCCAGGCCGGCGACACCGTCGAGGTGCTGTTCGACAAGACCCCGTTCTATGGCGAAGGCGGCGGCCAGGCCGGCGACCAGGGCGAGGCCGAATGGGCCGGCGGTCACGGCGTGATCACCGACACCCACAAGCACGCCGGCGACCTGCACGCCCACATCGTCAAGATCACCGACGGCTCGCTCGCCGAAGGTCAGCGCGTGGACCTGATGGTCGACGCCGAGCGCCGCCAGCGAACCCGCGCCAACCATTCCGCCGCTCACCTGGTGCACAAGGCGCTCAGCAACGTGCTCGGCCCCCATGTGTCGCAGAAGGGCCAGCTGGTCGACGGCGACAAGATGCGCTTCGACTTCAGCCATGGCGGCCCGCTGACGGCCGACGAGATCGACCGCATCGAAGCCGAGGTCAACGCGGTGATCCGCCAGAACGCCCCGGCCACCACCAAGGTGATGACCCCCGACGCCGCCATCGAGGCCGGCGCCATCGCCCTGTTCGGCGAGAAGTACGGCGACAGCGTGCGCGTGCTGGCGCTCGGTCATGCATTGGCGGGCAAAGGCGACTATTCGGTCGAGCTGTGCGGCGGCACTCATGTGGCGCGCACCGGCGACATCGCCCTGTTCAAGATCGTCCAGGAAACCGGCGTCGCCGCCGGCATCCGCCGCATCGAGGCCCTGACCGGCGAGCCGGCGCGCCGCTTCCTGCTGGATCAGGCGGGCGTGGCCAAGGGTCTGGCCGAACAGTTCAAGGTCCCCGTCTCCGAAGTGCCCGCGCGCGTCGAGGCCCTGCAGGCCGAGCGCCGCAGTCTGGAAAAAGCCCTGGCCGACGCCAAGCGCGCCCTGGCCACCGGCGGCGGCGGCGCCACGTCCGCCGCGCCGGAGGAGATCGGCGGCATCAAGCTCATCGCCCGGGTGCTGGACGGCGTCGGCGGCAAGGACCTGCGCGGCATCGCCGAGGACTTCAAGAAGCAGGTCGGTTCGGGCGTCGTCGCCCTGGTGGGCACCGCAGAGGGCAAGGCTGCGGTGACCGTGGCGGTGACCGCCGATATTGTCGGCCGCTTCAACGCCGCCGAACTGGCCAAGGCCGCCGTGATCGCCATGGGCGGGCAGGGCGCGGGCGGCAAGCCGGAATTCGCCCAGGGCGGCGCCCCCGACGCGGCTCAGGCCGAGGCGGGTCTGGCGGCGATCAAGGCCCTGATCGGGGCGTGATCTACCTCTGCCGCCACGGCGAGACCGAGTACAACCGTGAAGGCCGTATCCAGGGACAGCTGGATTCCAGCCTGACCCCGCTTGGCCGCAAGCAGGCCCGGGCCATGGCCGATCGTCTGGGCGCGCTGATCGACGATCCAGCCGGCTGGCGGCTGGTGGCCAGTCCATTGGCGCGCACCCGCGAGACCGCCGCGCCTATCGCCGAACGTCTCGGCCTGCCGGTCGAACTCGACAGCCGGCTGATGGAGATCCACGTCGGGGCCTGGCAGGACCAGTTGCACAACACCCTGCTCAAGGCCCATCCCGAGCTCGATAACGACCGCCTGTGGTGCTTCCGCGCGCCAGGCGGCGAGACCTACGAGGGCATGCTGGCCCGCATCCGCTCCTGGCTCGATGAACAGCCGCAGGACGCCAACGTCATCGTGGTCAGCCACGGCGTCGCCGGACGGCTGTTGCGCGCCCTGGTGCTGGGCTTGGATCCGGCAGCAGCCATGCGCCAGGACATCCCTCAGGACGCCATCTTCCGTATCGATCAAGGCCGTATCGACCGCATCCCCTGCTGAGCCCAAAGAAAAAGCGCCGAGGTTTCCCCCGGCGCTTTCAGCATCTGCGGTTTGTTGAGCGCGCTTAAGCCGCGGTCGACATCGCCTTGGTCAGGTTCTCGGAGACCTTGTCGAGGAAGCCTTCGGTGGTCAGCCACCCCTGGTCGGCGCCGACCAGCAGGGCCAGATCCTTGGTCATGAAGCCGCTTTCCACGGTGTCGATGGAGACGGTTTCCAGCAGGGTGGAGAAGCGGGCCAGTTCCTCGTTCTTGTCGAGCTTGGCGCGGTGGGCGAGGCCACGGCTCCAGGCGAAGATCGAGGCCATCGAGTTGGTCGAGGTCGACTCGCCCTTCTGGTGCTGGCGGTAGTGGCGGGTGACGGTGCCGTGAGCGGCTTCGGCTTCCACCGTCTGGCCGTCCGGGGTCATCAGCACCGAGGTCATCAGGCCGAGCGAGCCGTAGCCTTGGGCCACGGTGTCGGACTGCACGTCGCCGTCGTAGTTCTTACAGGCCCAGACGTAACCGCCCGACCACTTCAGCGAGGCGGCCACCATGTCGTCGATCAGGCGGTGCTCGTAGGTCAGGCCGGCGGCCTTGTAGGCTTCGGCATAGTCGCTCTCGAAGATCTCCTGGAACAGGTCCTTGAAGCGGCCGTCGTAGCGCTTGACGATGGTGTTCTTGGTCGAGAGGTACAGCGGATAGTTGCGGTTCAGCGCGTACTTGAACGAGGCGTGGGCGAAGTCGCGGATCGACTGGTCCAGGTTGTACATGGCCATAGCCACGCCGGCGTCGGGGAAGTCGAACACTTCGCGCTCGATCTTGTCGCCGTTCTCGCCTTCCCACTTCAGGGTCAGCTTGCCCTTGCCGGGCACCAGGAAGTCGGTGCAGCGGTATTGGTCGCCGTAGGCGTGACGGCCGACCACGATCGGCTTGGTCCAGCCCGGCACCAGGCGCGGCACGTTCTTGCAGATGATCGGTTCGCGGAAGATCACGCCGCCGAGGATGTTGCGGATGGTGCCGTTGGGCGATTTCCACATGTCCTTCAGGCCGAATTCTTTCACCCGCGCTTCGTCCGGGGTGATGGTCGCGCACTTCACGGCCACGCCGTACTTCTTGGTCGCTTCGGCCGCGTCGATGGTGATCTGGTCGTTGGTCTCGTCGCGCTTTTCGACCGCGAGGTCGTAGTACTTCAGGTCGATGTCCAGGTACGGGAAGATCAGCTTTTCTTTGATCAGCTTCCAGATGATCCGGGTCATCTCGTCCCCGTCCATTTCGACGACGGGGTTGGCGACTTTGATTTTCGACATGGGCGAAGCAGCTCCAGGGGCCGTGGCCGGGTTGACGCGCGCCATGGCGGCGGAGGGCGCACAGGGCCATCCGTAACAGGCGCAGCGTCGGCTCCTATAGACGGTTCGGCGGGAGTGGGAAAGGCGAGGCGCAAACTGGCCATCCCCCGTGCAAAGCGCCATAAGGCGGCATGACTTCAGACGCGCCCCAGGCCGCGCCTTCCGGCCGGCCCTGCATCATCCTCAACGAGCCTCAGCTGGCCGAGAATATCGGCGCGGTGGCGCGGGTGATGGCCAACTTCGGCCTGGACGATCTGCGCATGGTGCGCCCGCGCGACGGCTGGCCGCAGGAGCGCGCCTGGGCCTGCGCTTCGGGCGCCGACTGGCCGCTGGACGGCGCCCGGGTGTTCGACACCCTGCAGGATGCCGCCGCCGACCTGCACCGGCTCTACGCCACCACCGCCCGTCCGCGCGAAGTGCAGCTGCCGCTGCTGACACCGCGCGAAGCGGCGGGCGCCCTGCACCAGGCAGTGGGCGAGGGGCTCAGCACAGGCATCCTGTTCGGCGGCGAGCGGGCCGGGCTGGAGACCCAGGATATCGCCCTGTGCCAGGCGATCATCACCATCCCCATCGACCCGCGCTTCCGCTCGCTCAACCTCGGCCAGGCCGTGGCGATCAACGCCTATGAATGGCGCACCCAGACTGCCGACCGTCCGCCCCCCGCTTTCCGCGAGGGGCCCGGTCCGGCCGACCAGACCATGCTGGCGGGCCTCTACGGCCATCTGGAAACGGATCTGGAGGAGGCCGGTTTCTTCCATCCGGCCGCCAAGAAGCCGTCGATGGTCCGCAACCTGCGTGCCATCTTCGCCCGCTCCAACCTCAACGAGCAGGAAGTGCGCACCCTGCGCGGCGTGATCACCGCTCTCAGCCGCGGCCGCGGCCGGGTGCTGGCCAAGCTGGCCGAGCAAAAGGCTAAGGCGCAGGAGCCCTAACCTTCCGTTCTGGATCTCAGCCCTCGTGGTCTGGCTTAGCCGACGCCACGGCGGCGGGACGGGCGCCTGGAATGCTCTTCAACGCCGCTGCCGTCGCCCGGTCTATGCACGCCTTCTGGCTGGCGTGCGCCTCCAGACGATCCTCGCTGGCCCCTTCGGACTCACAGGCGTCGGCGGCGGCGCGGCGGATGCGGCTCATCAGCGTGGCCTTGCCCTTGTCGGTGGTCAGGTCCAGGTCGCCGTAAGCGATCTTCATCTGCGCCTTGCCGTTTTCGGCCGCGTGGGCGCTGCCTGACACGGCGGCCAGGATGACCGAGGCCGAGGCGGCGGCGATGACTTCGAACTTCATGGTGGTCTCCCCATGCTTTGGCCCGGCGCGATCGCCTCGGGCTTCATGAGATAGAGGCAGGGGCCGGCGCCGCTGGATGCAGGCGGCCAAAGAAAAAGGCCGGCGGGGCGGCCGGCCTTTTCCGCGATGCATGGAGTTGGCGGCGCGCGGATCGGTGGAGGGCAATCCGACCTTTCCGCGCGCCACCGCCGCTCTGCTAGCCATTGGGTCGGGTCGACCCGGCCACCATCGCGGGAGCAGGAACCTTGGCCATCGCCGCGTTTACGGCCTTGCTCATGCAGGCGTTGAACCGGGTGTTGGCGGCGATATCGAGCAGCGTCTCCGGGCGCTGGCCGCAGATCGCCTCGGCGGCCTGTTTGACGCGGGCCACCAGGACCGCGTGGCCGGTCGGCGTGGAGATGTTGAGGTCGCCGTAGGACACCGAGATGTTCTGCACATCGGCGTTGGCTTGGGCCGGGGCGGCGTTGCTCATGGCCGGGATGGCCAGGGCGACGGTCACGGCGGCGAACAGGTGGCTCTGCATTTTCTTACTCCCTTTGGTGTTGCGGCAACCCCCCTGGGCCCCGCGCTGGCAACCTTGTGCCACAAGGTACTGTTTGATGCAAGATACCAATTTGAACAAGGTACATATTCATACAAGCTAGTTGGAATCGTTGAACTTTTGGTTCGGGTAGCGGCCCTATGAGCCGCTTCGCCCCGATTTCCCGTAGAAGACTTGACCTTTATCTGCGAGACGGCCTAAGTCCGAAAGGACATTTATCCCACGATTTGAGCCATGACTCGTAACATCGTCTTCTTCGTCTATCCGGGATTCGATCTGCTCGATCTCGCGGGCCCGATGTCGGTGTTCGGCGACGTCGGGATTTATCGAGATAATCCCTATGTCCTGCAGGTCGTCTCGGAGACCGGAGGCCCGATCGCCAGCACGGTGGGGGCGCCGGTGCTGACCACGCGCCTGGACGATCAGGTTCCCATCGACACCTTCGTGGTGGTTGGCGGCTGGCCGGGATGTAAGCAGCGTCCGTCCGAGGCGATGGCCCGTTTCGTAGCCCGCGCGGCGGCGCGCAGCCGGCGGGTGGCCAGCGTCTGCACCGGCGCCTTCCTGCTGGCCGAGGCTGGCCTGATGCAGGGACGGCGCTGCACCAGCCACTGGCGTTACGCCGCCGACCTGCAGGCCGCCTTTCCCGATCTGAAGGTGGACGCCGACCGCATCTATATGCGCGACGGCAATGTCTGGACTTCGGCGGGGTCGTCGGCGGGTATCGATCTCGGCCTGGCGCTGATCGAGGAGGATGTGGGGCTACAGGTCTCGCAGTCGGTGGCCCGTGGGCTGGTGGTCTATCATCGGCGCCTGGGCGGTCAGAGCCAGTACTCGGCCCTGCTGGAGATGGACCCGCCGTCGGACCGTATTCGCGGCGCCCTTGCCTTCGCCCGCGAGCGCCTGCACGAGCCCCTGCCGGTGGAACGGCTGGCAGAGGCCGCCAACCTGTCGCCCCGCCAGTTCGGCCGCGCCTTCCTGGCCGAGACCGGGACCAGCCCGGCCAAGGCGGTGGAGCGCCTGCGGGCGGAGGCCGCCCGGCCGATGGTGGAGAGCAGCGCCCAGGCGCTGGATCAGATCGGCCTGGCGGTGGGGTTCAGCGATCCCGAGCGGATGCGCCAAGCCTTTGTACGCTGCTTCGGCCAGCCGCCGCAGGCGTTGAGGCGGGCGGGACGGGCGAACCGGGCAGGCGAGCCGTCCGGCGACGTCGAGGCCTATCCGCCGCTGAGCGCCTAGGCCGCCGCGTTGTAGCTGCGGCAGTGCTCGAGGTAGGCCGCCTCATGCCGCGCCGACAACTCCACCACGCTGGACCATAGCCAGTTGGGCGCCTCCAGGTTGGCGGCGTGGTGGCGGCCCAGTTGCAGCGCCCAGCCCCGCCGGTCGGCCTTGCTCATCTGCCGCGCATGGGCCGCGCCCACCACCGACGCCAGGTAACGCGCCGAGCGCACCGCCTCGGCCTGGCCGAATTGGTCCAGCTCGATCTTCAGGTCCTGTGGCATCAGTTCGCGCAGCACCACGGGCTGACCGAGCAGCCTGGCGGCGACCATGCGCTCGCCGAGGTTGGGCGACAGGTGGCGCGCGCCCTGAACCACGCGCTTGGCGTCGTCTTTCGGCATGCGCCGGCCGGGCACTGGCGGAGCCGCTGGCTTGCCCGCCTGTTTGATGTCGATCAGGCACAGGCCGCCGTTCTTGGCGGCCCCGTCGCCGACCCGCAGCAACACCGCCATGCGCAGCAGGCCGAGCGACGAGCAGCCCTTCAGCCAGTAGGCGGCATCGAGCAGTTCGACGGGGGCGTCGTCGGCGCGGCCGCTGACCGCCGTAACCAGCTTGTGCACGGCGGGGTTTTCGAACAGCCGGTCGATGGCGCCGCGTTCCTGGTCGCTCAGCGCCCAGAAGTGCGCGCCCAGGGGAATGCGCGGCTTCAGGTCGTCCAGCCGCTCCTTGGCCAGATGCCGCCACTTGCGCCCGCCGGCCTGTTTGCGCACCAGCTTGACCGCCTCCGGCTCGCGCGCCGCCTTGGCGTGATCGGTCAGGGCCGCCTCGTAGCCGCGGGTCATCTCCTCCATCATCTGGGCAGTGGCGACGCCGGGCAAATCCGAACTGCGGGCGGCGGTGGCGAGCGACAGGCCCAAGCGGATCAGGTCGTGCGCCGGGTTGCCGATCACCGTCTGATCCAGATCGCGGATTTGGATGTCGATGGAGCCGTCGGCGGCCGCGATCGGCCCCAGGTTGCCGACATGGCAATCGCCGCAGATCCATACCGCCGGACCCTCGGGCAGGGCGCCGCGCTTGATCCCCTTCAGCCAGTCGTAGAACTGCACCGTCGAGCCGCGGACATAGGCATGGGCCGAGCGAGCCATCTTCTCGTCGCGGCGCTGATGCAGGAGCGCCAACCGATCTTCGGGAAGGGGGCTGACTAGGGCCTTGCTCATCGCTTGCTCCGGTGCGGAGACCAGCTGAAAACCGGCCCCTCGCTGCCCCTAACGCTCAGCTTTGCTAAAGGTGGCGTGCGGTCAAAAGGTTGACTCGCAGGCCCCGCGTCCGCATAGAACCGCCTCTCCCGTCCCAGGCCTCGGCCCGGGGCGCGGGGATATATGACGGGTGACGCGAGACCGCCGTTGAGATCGCCGCTCCATAAGGAGCAGCCGGGCCGCGCCGAAGAGAAGAGATACATATGTCGAAGCGTCACTCGGCCAAGTACAAACTTGACCGTCGTATGGGCGAAAACATTTGGGGCCGCCCCAAGTCGCCCATCAACAAGCGTCAGTACGGCCCCGGCCAACACGGTCAGCGCCGCAAGTCCAAGGTTTCCGATTTCGGCCTGCAGCTGCGCGCCAAGCAGAAGCTGAAGGGCTACTACGGCAACCTGACCGAGAAGCAATTCCGCCGCACCTACGACGAGGCCGCCCGCCGCAAGGGCAACACCTCGGAGAACCTGATCTCGCTGCTGGAAAGCCGCCTGGACGCGATCGTTTATCGCTCCAAGTTCGTGCCGACCCCGTTCGCGGCGCGTCAGTTCGTCAACCACGGCCACGTTCTGGTCAACGGCAAGCGCGTCAACATCGCGTCCTACCGTTGCAGCGCCGGCGACGTGATCGAGGTCCGTGAGCGTTCGCGCAACATGGCTCTGGTTCTGGAAGCCCTGCAATCGGGCGAGCGCGAGACCCCGGACTATCTGGAAGTCGACGCCAAGCACCAATCCGCCAAGTACATCCGCATGCCGGAACTGTCCGAAGTGCCGTACCCGGTGAAGATGGAACCGAACCTGGTCGTCGAATTCTACGCGTCCTAACGGTCGCCTGATTTCAAGCTATGTTGAAGGGCCCGGGCAACCGGGCCCTTTTTCGTTGGAGCGGCTATGAAACGCCTGATCGTCATTGCCGCTCTGATCGCCGGCCCGGCGTCGGCGTTCACCGTACCGGCCATCGAGCCGATATACGGCGTGACCGTGGGCAAGGCGGGGGTCACCGTGCGTGTGGCCTCCAACGGCTGCACCAAGAAGTCCGATCTGACCATGGCGGTCGGCAAGACCCCGCCGCGCCCGATGCTGCTGGTCGCGCGCAAGCATCCGGACACCTGCCAGTCGTTCGCGGCCGGTCATGCGGAGGTGGTCTATAGCTTCGAGGAACTGGGCCTTCAGCCCGGCCAGCCGTTCAGCCTGGCCAATCCGCTGGTTGCGGATCCGTCGCCGGGGTCTTAGGCCGCCGGCAGCAGGCCCTGGCCGGCGAAGAAGGTCTTCAGCTCGCCCTCGGCGTACATTTCCTTGAGGATGTCGCAGCCGCCGACAAACTCGCCCTTCACATAGAGCTGGGGGATGGTCGGCCAGCTGGAGAAGGACTTGATGCCCTGGCGCAGCTCGTCGTTCTGCAGGACGTTCACCGCCACATAGTCGACGTCGAGCTGATTGAGGATCGAGATCACGGTGGCGGAGAAACCGCACTGCGGCTGCTCGGGCACGCCTTTCATGAACAGGACCACCGGATATTCGGCGACGGTCTGGGCGATGAAGTCGTGGGCGGTGGTTTCGGCGGCGGCGTCGGTCACGGTGGTGTCCTTGAAATCCAGAACCCTCAGCTAAGAGGCCTCAGCCTAAGGCGCAAGGGTTTCCAGCGCCAGGGCGTGCAGCACTCCGCCCATCTTGCCGCCCAGGGCCGCATAGACCAGCTGGTGCTGGCGCACGCGGGGCAGGCCTGCGAAGGCCGAAGAGACGATGCGCGCCTTCCAGTGGTCGCCGTCGCCGACGGTGTCCTCCAGCTCGATGACGGCGTCTGGGAAGGCGGCGCGCAGGTCGGCTTCGAGGTCGGCGCGGGACATGGGCATGGGTTAGGCTTTCCCGGACATGAAGGCGGGCAGCCAGCCTTCGTGCGCTTGGCGCAGGTCGGCCAAGGAGACGTTCAGTACGTCGGTTACGACGATGGCGTCACCGCCCGCGCCACCGAGGTCGGAGACGATCACGCCGGCGAGGCCCGCGTCGTGGGCGATCTGGGCGACGGCGGAGGCGGGGACCGCCAGCAGGTAGCGGGCCTGGTCCTCACCGAACAGTTCAGCGTGGACGGCCAGGCCGGAGTCCAGCGTCAGGCTGATCCCGACCCCGGAGGCCAGGGCCATCTCGGCGGCGCCGGCGATCAGGCCGCCATCCGATAGGTCGTGGACCTGGGTCACGCGCCCGCTCTTGATCAGGCCGCGCACGAAGTCGCCGTTCTTCTTTTCGAGGCTGAGATCGACCGGCGGCGGAGCGCCTTCCTCGCTGCGGAACAGCTCGCGCAGATAGAGGCTGGCGCCCAGCGCCCCGCGGCTCTCGCCGACCAGGAGGATGCGGTCGCCGGCCTGCACGCCGCCAAAGCCCGCGCGCCGGTCGTAGTCGGGCAGGATGCCGACCGCGCCGACCGTGGGGGTGGGCGGAATGGCGACGCCGTTGGTCTCGTTGTAGAGCGACACATTGCCCGAAACGACGGGGAAGCTGAGCGCGCGGCAGGCCTCGGCCATGCCTTCGATGGCGCCGACGATCTGGCCCATGATCTCGGGCCGCTCGGGATTGCCGAAATTGAGGTTGTCGGTGATGGCGATGGGGTCGGCGCCGACCGCGGTCAGGTTGCGCCAGGCCTCGGCCACCGCCTGCTTGCCGCCTTCGTAGGGGTCGGCGAACACATAGCGCGGGGTGCAGTCCGAGGTGACCGCCAGGGCCTTCTTCGACCCGTGCACGCGGACGATGCCGGCGTCGGCGGCGGTGGCGCTGTCGGCCAGGGTATCGGCCATGACGTGGCGGTCGTACTGCTCCCACAGCCAGCGCTTGGAGGCCATGTCGGGGCAGGACATCAGGGTCTTGAGCGCCACGCCGTAGTCGGTGGGGGCGGTCACGTCGCCCGGTTGCAGATGCTTGGCCGCCGGGGTCTTGGTATGCGGCCGGTCGTAGAGCGGCGCGTCGTCGAACAGGGGCGCCAGGGGCACGTCGCAGACCGTCTCGCCCTTGTGCTTGAGGATCATGCGGCCGGTGTCGGTGGTCCAGCCGATGGTGGCGGCGTCCAGGCCCCACTTCTTGAAGATGCGCTCGCCATCGTGCTCGCGGCCGGGCTTGAGGATGGCCAGCATCCGCTCCTGGCTTTCCGATAGCATCATCTCGTAGGCGCTCATGCCCTCTTCGCGCTGAGGCACCATGTCGAGGTTGAGCTCGATGCCGACCCCGCCCTTGCCGGCCATCTCGACGGTGGACGAGGTCAGGCCCGCCGCGCCCATGTCCTGGATCGCGGCCACGGCGCCGGACGCCATCAGCTCCAGGGTGGCTTCGATCAGCAGCTTCTCGGCGAAGGGGTCGCCGACCTGCACGGTCGGGCGCTTCTCGTCGCTATCCTCGTCGAACTCGGCCGAGGCCATGGTCGCGCCGTGGATGCCGTCGCGCCCGGTCTTGGAGCCGAAATAGACCACCGGTAGGCCGCTGGAAGGGGCGGCGGAGTAGAAGATCTTGTCGGCGTCGGCCAGGCCCACGCACATGGCGTTGACCAGGATGTTGCCGTTGTAGCCGGGGTGAAAATTGGTCTCGCCCGCCACCGTGGGCACGCCGACGCAATTGCCGTAGCCGCCGATGCCCGCCACCACGCCTTCGACCAGGCGGCGGGTCTTGGGATGGCTCGGATCGCCGAAGCGCAGGGCGTTGAGCAGGGCGATAGGGCGCGCGCCCATGGTGAACACGTCGCGCATGATGCCGCCGACACCCGTCGCCGCGCCCTGGTAGGGCTCGATGTAGGAGGGGTGGTTGTGGCTCTCCATCTTGAACACGCAGGCCTGGCCGTCGCCGATGTCGATGACGCCGGCGTTCTCGCCGGGTCCGCAGATCACCAGCGGGCCCTTGGTCGGCAATTTGCCCAGGTGCTTGCGGCTGGATTTGTACGAGCAGTGCTCGCTCCACATCACCGAGAAGACGCCCAGTTCCACCGGGCTGGGCTCGCGGCCCAGGCGGTCGAGGATCACGGCGTATTCGTCGGCCTTCAGGCCGTATTCCTTGGCCAGTTCGGCGGATGTCTTCTGCGGGGCGCTCATGGGGGGGAGTTAACGGATTCACGCGCCGCTGTCAGGAGGGAACCGCCCGGTTACAGCGCGGATGCGTGCAGCCGCGCGCGCCAAAGGCTCTGGCGCCTTTTCAACTCGTCCATGCGGCCGATCTCGGGGAAGTCCTCGCGTAGGCGGTCCAGCTCCTCGAAGCGGAATTCGGGCTCGCCGTGCTGCGTCCAGGCCGCTTGCAGCGAGGAGCAGAGGCCGACGCCCTGGCGCAGGGAGAACCACAGGCCGTTGCGCTGGGTATCGACATGGCGGCTGCCGCCGACCCAGGCCTCGCCGGTGGCCGAGCAGATCACCGCGTAGACGCCGTAGGCGGGCTTGCGCTCTTTGTAGGCGGCGATGGCCGCCTTGCGGTTGGTCCGGTCCATGATCTCATCCTTATTTTACCCGGGTATTATTATCCGATGTTTTCATCCGGGTAAATAGTGGGTGGAACGGTCCCGCGCCGGGTGGATTGAATCCGCGAAGCTTGAAGGAGCCCAAGATGCCCGACGAACCCCTCGACAACGTCCCCGAAGACGCCGCTGAGAGCACCTACGATCCGTCAGACCTGGAGGTCACCCGCGGCCGCGAGCAGGGCCTGGGCGTCGGCGCCCGCGACCTGGCGCGCCAACGCGATCCGCATCGCCGGCCGGATGCGGCGGACGAGGAGGAGGATGGAGAAGGCTCGGGATTGGGGAAGGCTTCGATACCGAAGTGAGCGGGCCGCTTTAGGGTGATGCGACCTCCCCCGCTCGCGGGGGAGGGGAACCCCTGAAAGGGGTGGAGGGGGCATATCGACGCGCAGCGGCTTCAACAGAGCATCTCGACGGCGGAGGGCTTGGCATGCCCTCTCCAACACTTCGTGGTCCCCCTCTCCCGCGAGCGGGAGAGGTCGCGTCCAAGATTTGGGTTTCTCCCGCCATCGCTGGCGCGACGGGGGAGGTGAGGGCGTCTTCTGTTCGATCCAACCAGTCGGGCTCCAGCCCGAGATCCTTGCACAGCCGGGCGACGATCTCGTTGAACGGGCCGGTGGGCAGGCTGTCGGCGAGGTCTTCGTAGTCCTCCAGCCGGTCGATGGTTTCCAGCATCTGATTCAGGCGTTCGACGGCCTGCGCGTCGCTGATATCGACGGTGGCGAAGCCGTGGCGGACGCGATCGTGAGCGGTGGCGGGCGCCGGCGGGCGCTCGCCATGACGGTCCTCGAAGCTGAGGTCGAGAACCCAGCGCCGCTGCAGGGCGAGGGTCATGCGCACCGCCTTGGAGACGCGGGTGTAGGCGAGGCCGAAATCGACGCCGGGGGCGGCATCCGACGTCGCCTCGTCGCGGATGGACTGGGCGACATCGAGACCGGCCTCGGCCAATGCGCCCAGAATGGCGATCTGACGTTCGAACACGGCGCGGTCCCACCCTGCTTCGCCGAAGGCTTCGCAGGGCTCGTTCGCTTCGATGCTGGTTCGGGTTTGCGCGCTCATGATTTTGAGAACATATCATGAACTTATTCGGTGAATTGTCAAATCTGGAGGTCAGGGCAAACATCGCGGGCTGGGCTTGCCCCCTCCACCGCCCGCTTTGCAGCGGGCGGTCCCTCCCCGCCATTCGCTGCCGCGAACGGGGGGAGGTAAGGGAACTTCCTGCGCCTCCGGACGGTTGATGATAGCGGCCGATCAGGTCGCAACCGGCAAAAGGAGACCGCTATGGCCAATCGCCAGACGCCATTCCTCAGCAGGTCGCCCGGCATCCCCAAGAACCAGGGGTCCGGGCCTA
This sequence comes from Caulobacteraceae bacterium, assembly GCA_947475845.1. Lineage (GTDB taxonomy): Bacteria > Pseudomonadota > Alphaproteobacteria > Caulobacterales > Caulobacteraceae > BOG-938. Next base: position 14,447 of record CANJMO010000051.1, read on the forward strand.
GTCAGACCCTCAAACCGCGCATCTAGCGTGGAACAGGCGGGGCGGCGAAAGCCGCCCCGTTTTGCGTTCTGGCCTGCGACCGTATCTGACGTATCCCCCGCCTAACGCCGCCTTCTGACCCGAGCAAAGGATTGGAAGATGCCCGATATCGTTGGCGCGCTGGCATTCATGGCCCTGTTTTTCGGCCTGATCGCCGTGCTGGAGATCGGGGCGCGGGCGCTTCACAGTCAGGCGATGCTGCGTTCGCCGCGCTCGAGGATGGCCGGGATCACCAGGTCTTCCTCATCGGCGAGGTGACGCACGAGCAGTTGGGACAGGTGGTCGGCGGCGGCGGCATAGGCGTCGAGCGCCCGCCGCCGCGCGTCCGCGGCTTGAGCCAGCGCCGGCATCAGCGCCTGCGCGCCCGTCACCGATGCCAATAGGGCTTCGTGGATGACGTGGTGGTCGGATTCCAGCAGGTCGAAGCCCGCCACCATCCGCGGGTCGAGCGCCCGGAAGCGGGGGAAATAGGCGCTGTCCTAGATCTGGTGATGGCCGGTCAGGTGCTGGATGAAGTGGTTGTAGCGGGGCACGAAGGCGCGCTGGAAGCCGGCGGGGTCCAGGCCCCCGTCCTGCATGGCCCGGGTGTCCTGCGCCAGCACGCGGGCATGCTCGCGCAGGCTGTCGTGGATTTGCAGCCAGAAGGCGGCCATCTCGCCGTAGTTGGCGTGGGTGCGCCAGGTGGGCTCGGGATAGGTCTCGCGCAGATAGGCGATCTGGTCCGGTAGGCCGGTGCGGCCGATCAGCGGCAGATCGGCGGTCACGCTCAGGCGCTGGCCAGGGCGCTCTGGAACAGCACCGCGCCGTCGGCCGAGCCCAGTTCCGCCTCGAACGAGCGGTCGGGGTGGGGCATCAGGCCGAGCACATTGCCGCGGGTGTTGACGATCCCCGCGATGTTGCGCAGCGAGCCGTTGGGGTTCTCCTGGGCGTAGCGGAACACCACCTGACCCTCGCCCTCGATGCGGTCGAGGGTGGCCTCGTCGGCGAAGAAGTTGCCCTCGCCGTTGCCGATGGTCATGCGCACGTTGCGGCGGCCAGCGTAGCCGGAGGTGAACCGGGTCTGGGCGTTGGTCACGTCCAGGTCGATCTGCTTGCAGATGTATTTTAGCTTGGCGTTGCGCAGCAGGGCGCCGGGCAGCATCCCCGCCTCGCACAGAATCTGGAAGCCGTTGCAGATGCCGACCACGGCCACGCCAGCTTCGGCCGCCTTGACCACTTCGCGCATCACCGGCGACTGGGCCGCCATGGCCCCGCAGCGCAGGTAGTCGCCGTAGGAAAAGCCGCCCGGCAGGACGATCAGGTCGACGCCGGAGGGCAGGGCGGTCTCCTGGTGCCAGACCATGTCGACGCTGGCGCCGGTAGAACGCTCGACCGCCACCGCGCAGTCGCGGTCACAGTTGGATCCGGGGAAGACGACGACCGCGGCCTTGGTCATCTAGGCGATCTCCACCCGGAAGCTCTCGATGACGGTGTTGGCCAGCAGCTTTTCGGCCATGACCTTGGCGTCGGCTTCGGCCTTGGCCTTGTCCGAACCCGGCACGTCGAACTCGATGGTCTTGCCGACGCGGACATTGGCCACGTCGCCCCAGCCGAGGCCGTGCAGGGCGCCTTCGATGGCCTTGCCCTGCACATCCAGCACGCAGGGCTTCAGATAGACGTGGACCTTGGCCTTCATGCCCGCGATTTCCTTACGAGACGCCGCCTTCGATGACGCGCGGCATGTCCTTCATGATTCCCAGGCGGCGCGCCACCTCGGTGTAGCTTTCGATCACGCCGCCCATGTCCCGCCGGAAGCGGTCCTTGTCCAGCTTCTCGTTGGTGGTGGCGTCCCACAGCCGGCAACTGTCGGGGCTGATCTCGTCGGCCAGGATGACCCGGGCGAAATCGCCTTCCCACAGGCGCCCGTACTCGATCTTGAAGTCGACCAGGGTGATGCCGACCGCGCCGAACATGCCCGACAGGTAGTCGTTCACGCGCAGGGTGGTGGCCAGCATGTCGTCGATTTCCTGGGTGTTGGCCCAGTTGAAGGCGGTGATGTGCTCTTCGGTGACCAGCGGGTCGCCCAGCTTGTCGTCCTTGAAGTAGAATTCGATGATCGAGCGGGGCAGGGCCTGGCCCTCGGGCAGGCCGAAGCGCTCGGCCATCGAGCCGGCGACGATGTTGCGGCAGACGACTTCGAGCGGGATCATCTCGACTTCGCGGATCAGCTGCTCGCGCAGGTTCATCCGCTTGATGAAGTGGTTCTGCACGCCGATGCCGTTCAGCCGCGTCATCACGAACTCGGAGATGCGGTTGTTGAGCACGCCCTTGCCCTCGAGCACGGCCTTCTTCTGCGAGTTGAAGGCGGTGGCGTCGTCCTTGAAGTACTGGATCAGGGTCCCGGGCTCGGGGCCCTCGTAGAGGATCTTGGCCTTGCCTTCGTAGATCTTTTTGCGGCGGTTCATCGGGCAGGCATCCAGGTCGGTCGTCGGAGAAAAACAAATCGCGCGCGCGGGTCGCCGCACGCGCGTGTCCGACTCAGGCTCCGGGCGGGCCCGAAACCTGTCCGAACCTACCGGATCAGGGGGATCGGCGCAAACGAAGCGGGGACAAGTGCTCCCGTCCAAATCGACGCATTGCGGCCAGCGCCCGGGCGCCGTATGCACCGTCTCGAATTACTGGGGTACACATGACAACCTTCGACGATCGCGAGCAGGGCTTCGAAAACAAGTTCGCTCATGATGAGGAAGTTGAATTCAAGGCCGTCGCGCGCCGCAACCGCCTGCTCGGCGAGTGGGGGGGCGGCCTGATGGGCCTGTCGGTCGAACACGTCGACGAATACGCCCGCGCGGTGGTCAAGTCCGACTTCGAACAGCCGGGCGACGAAGACGTGCTGCGCAAGGTGTGGAAAGACCTGTCCGCCTCCGGCGCCAAGGTCACCGAGGGCGCCGTGCGCGGCAAGATGGACGAACTGCTCGCCATCGCCCGCGACGCCGTGAAGAACGGCAACTAGGTCCCTCCCCTTGATGGGGGAGGTTAGCCGAACACCCGCCCGAAAATCGTGTCGACGTGCTTGAAGTGATAGCCGTTGTCGAACAGCTCGCTGAGCTCGGCCGGGCTCATGTGCGGGCTGACTTCCGGGTCTGAGTTCAGGAAGTCGATGAACTTGCCCTCGCCGCGCCACACCTTCATGGCGTTGCGCTGGACCGCCGCATAGGCGGCCTCGCGGGCCATGCCCTTCTGGGTCAGGGCCAGCAGCACCCGCTGCGAGTGAACCAAGCCGCCCAGGCGGTCGAGGTTCTTCAGCATGTTCTCGGGATAGATGTTCAGCCGCTCCATCAGCCCCGACGCCCGGCGCAGGGCGAAGTCCAGGTGCACGGTGGCGTCCGGCGCGATGCCGCGCTCGACCGACGAATGGCTGATATCGCGTTCGTGCCACAGGGCGACGTCTTCCAGCGCAGGGACCACGGCGGAGCGGACCAGGCGGGCCAGGCCCGTCAGGTTCTCGGTCAGCACCGGGTTGCGCTTGTGCGGCATGGCCGAGGAGCCCTTCTGGCCGACGTCGAAGAATTCTTCGGCTTCCAGCACCTCGGTGCGCTGCAGGTGGCGGATTTCCACCGCCAGGCGCTCGATCGAGGAGGCGACCACGGCCAGGGCGGCGAAATAGGCGGCGTGACGGTCGCGCGGGATCACCTGGCTCGAGACCGGCTCGACCTTCAGGCCCATCTTGTCGGCGACATAGGCTTCGACGCGCGGATCGATGTTGGCGAAGGTGCCCACGGCGCCGGAGATGGCGCAGGTGGCGATCTCTTCCCTGGCGGCGACCAGACGGGCGCGGCCGCGGGCGAACTCGGCGTAGTGGCCGGCGAGCTTGAGGCCGAAGGTGGTCGGCTCGGCGTGGATGCCGTGGCTGCGGCCGACGGTCGGGGTCAGCTTGTGTTCGTAGGCGCGGCGCTTGAGCGCTTCGAGCAGCTTGTCGACGCCCTCGATCAACAGGTCGGCCGAGCGCGACAGCTGCACCGACAGGCAGGTGTCCAGCACGTCGGACGAGGTCATGCCCTGGTGCAGGAAGCGGGCCTCGGGACCGACGATCTCGGCCACATGGGTCAGGAAGGCGATCACGTCGTGCTTGGTGGTGCGCTCGATCTCGTCGATGCGGTCACTGTCGAACACCGCATCGCGGCCCTTTTCCCAGATCACCTCGGCGGCGCGCTTGGGGATCACCCCCAGCTGCGCCATCGCATCGGCGGCGTGGGCCTCGATCTCGAACCAGATGCGGTACTTGGTCTGATTGGACCAGATCTCGGCGGCTTCGGGGCGGGCGTAACGAGGGATCATTGGGAGTCTCCTGCGCGGGGGATGGCCCGCGCGGCGGACTGGAGTCAAGGTGGGCGTGCTGCTAGTCGGGGCCGGCAACGAGGAGAGCGTGATGAAACTGGTGATCGGCACCCGCAAATGGTCCAGCTGGTCGATGCGCCCGTGGCTGGTGCTGAAGCGGGTCGGGGCCGGGTTCGACGAGACCCTGGTGACCCTGCGCACGCCGGAAACCTCGGCGGCGCTTGAGCCCTATTCGCCCAGCGCCCAGTGCCCGGTGCTGATCGACGGCGATCTCAGCGTGTGGGACAGCCTGGCGATCTGCGAATATCTGGCCGACCGCTTCCCCGAGGCCAGGCTGTGGCCGGCGGACATCAAGGCCCGCGCGCTGGGCCGATCGGCCTGCGCCCAGATGCATGGCGCCTTCCAGTCCTTGCGCGGCGAATGCTCGGTCGACCTCGCTGCGCCGCAGGTCACCATGGAGCTGACCCCCGCCACCCAGGAGGACGTGCGCAAGATCGTGCGGCTGTGGCGCGAATTGCGCGTCCGCTTTGGCTCAAAGGGACCGTGGCTGCTGGGCGAATGGTCGATCGCCGACGCCTACTACACCGCCGTGGCGACGCGCTTCAGGACCTACGGCGTCGACCTGGCCGCCCACGGCGACGACGGAACCTGCGCCGACTATGCGGCCCTGCTGCTGCAACAGCCGGAATACCTGGAGTGGGAACGCCTGGCCCTGGCCGAGGGCTAGTTCGGGATCGGCCCGCCCTTCCTGGCGATCTGCGAGCGCAGGCATTCGCGCACCGTCTCGGTGAACCGGGCGTAGCTGGCCGCGCCGACCACGAACGGATTGGGCTGGCCCGATTGGCGGGTCGCCAGCGCCTGCAGCTTGGCCGGCATGTTGTCGAACAGCGGATGGTTCTGCAGCTCGACGTCGACCTTCATCCGCTTGGCGACGGCGGCGAACTTCTTCCAGCTGCCGATCTCCTGCACCAGACCCTCGGGCCTCAGCCGGTCCGCGCGCAGGGGCGCCGAGCCGTAGAGAGCCGCCATGTGCGGCTTGCCGTTGTCCTGCACCGGGAAGATGAAGGCGAGGGATCCGGGCGTATGGCCGGGCACCAGCACGGGGGTGAAGGTGATGCCGCCGGCGGTGAACGCCTTGCCGTCTTCGATCTCGATATCGCGCTTGGGCGCCGAGATCCCCGCGACCGGCTTGTTGTTGGCCATCACGTCCCAGTCGATGCGGGAGACGGCGACCTTGGTCCCGTACTTCTGCTGGAAGTAGGTGGCGCCGCCGTAGTGGTCCTGGTGGCCGTGGGTGACCAGGATCTCGATGACCTTGGCCGGGTCGAGGCCGGCCTGGGCCATCTGCGGCAGCAAGAGCGTGTCGGTCTGCTGCGGATAGCTGGCATCGATCAGGATGATGCCGTCCGGCGTGACGATGGCGTAGACCGTGGTGCCGCTGTCGGCCAGGGCCCAGACGTTGTCGAACAGCTTCGTCGGCGCGATCGCCGGGTCGGTGATGCGGTTGGGCGGCACGCCTGGGGTGCAGAAGTAGTCGGCGGCGGCGTTCCAATCGGCGCCCGCGATCTTGTGCGCCTTGTCGATATGGGCCTTGGCGGCGGACCAGTCGGGCGCGCCGGCGATGAAGTTGGGGTTGGTCTGGGCGCTCGCCGCGCCTGCCAGAGCCAGGGCCGTCAGCCCCGCGAGCCAAGCCTTCGCCATGTCCGTTCTCCGGTTCTTGTTGAGCGGAGGCTATGCCGTCGCGGGCGATGCGCCAAAGAAAAACGCCCGCCGGTGAGGGCGGGCGTTTTGGAAGCTCTGTGATCCGCCAGCCCTAGGCCGCGATGATCGCCTCGTGCGGGTCGCGCAGGACATAGCCGCGGCCCCAGACGGTTTCGATGTGGTGCATGCCGTTGGCGGCCGAGGCCAGCTTCTTGCGCAGCTTGCAGATGAAGACGTCGATGATCTTCAGCTCCGGCTCGTCCATGCCGCCGTACAGGTGGTTGAGGAACATCTCCTTGGTCAGGGTCGTGCCCTTACGCAGGGAGAGCAGCTCCAGCATCTGGTATTCCTTGCCGGTCAGGTGGACCCGCAGGCCGTTCACTTCGACCGTC
>CANJMO010000052.1 GCA_947475845.1 Caulobacteraceae bacterium
CACCTGATGCACCTCACCGTGCATGGCGTTTTGCATCTTCTGGGCTACGATCACGAAGCGGACGACGAAGCCGAGGCCATGGAGGCCCTGGAACGGTCGATCCTGGAGACCCTGGGCGTTTCGGACCCTTACGCGTCCGAGCGCGTTTAACGCCCCACAGCCATGGCCACCGACGAACCGAGTTCCTCCACCCCGCCCGAATCCCTCCAGGCCCCTCAGAGCCGGGGCATGCGCGCCGTGTGGCGCCGCTGGCGGCGCACGCACAAGGACGACAAGCACGGCGAGGCCCTGTCGCCGCCGGTCCAAGCCAACGGCCGAGTGGACATCGTCGACCAGGCCGAGGTGTTCAAGACCCTGCGGGTCAGCGACGTCATGACCCCCCGAGCCGACATCATGGCCATCGATATCTCCACCGAATTCGAGGAGGTGGTGCGCCAGTTCGCCGAGGTCGAGCATTCGCGCATGCCGGTCTATCGCGACAGTCTCGATGACCCGGTCGGCGTGATCCACATCAAGGACGTGTTCAAGCTCCTGGCCACCGAAGGCGGCGCTCCCGCCGCCACCGACCCGGTCCTGCACCGCCTGCGCCGCGAGGTGCTCTATGTTCCCGCCTCCATGCGCGCGGCCGACCTTCTCGTGCGTATGCAGGGCTCGCGCATCCACATGGCCCTGGTGATCGACGAGTTCGGCGGCACCGACGGGCTGGTCTCGCTGGAGGATCTGGTCGAGGCCGTGGTCGGCGACATCGCCGACGAATATGACGAGGCCGCCGAGGTCCACATCGACGCCCGCCCTGGCGGCGTGTTCGAGGCCGACGCCCGCGCCTCGCTCGAGGAGCTCGAAGCGGCGCTGGGCGAGCCCATGGCCCCCGAAGACCTCGAAGAAGAGATCGACACCGTCGGCGGTCTGGTCGCCGCCCTGGCCGGCCGCGTGCCCCAGCGCGGGGAGGTGATCAGCCACCCCTCCGGCTTCGAGTTCGAGGTCACCGACGCCGATCCGCGCCGCATCAAGAAGGTGCGCATCCGCCGTCTGACCCGCCCCGGCGGCCTGGACGCCGCCTCGCCCAAGTCCGACGACGCCTGAAGTGAAGCGCCTGCGCGGCCTGTCGGGACCGGCTTGGCTGTCCCTGCTGGCGGGGGCCGCCGCCGCCTTCGCCCATCCGCCGTTTGGATTCCTGCCCGGCCTGCTCGGCTACGGCCTGCTGCTGGCGATGGTCGATCGGACGCAAGGCGATCGCCCGATCCGCTCGGCCTTCTGGCGCGGCTTCCTCGCCGGAACCGCCTATTTCCTGATCGGCTGCTGGTGGGTGGCCGAGGCCTTCTTCGTCGACGCCGCCGCGCAGGGCTGGATGGCCCCGTTCGCGGTCGCCGGTCTGGCGACCGGCATGGGCCTGTTCTGGGGCGGCGCGGGGGCTCTTTACCGCTGGCTTAGACCCGCCGACGCTATGCTCAAGGTGCTGGTGTTCGCCGGGGCGCTCTCCCTGCTGGAATGGCTGCGCGGCCATGTGCTGACCGGATTTCCCTGGAACCTGCCGGGGGAGACCTGGAAGGCCGGATCGGCGCCCTCGCAGGCCGCCGCCCTGGTCGGCTCATATGGCCTGAGCTGGCTGACCATCATCGCCATGGCCGCTCTTGTCGCGCCCTTCGCTTTCGGCCGTCGCCGCTCGACCTGGATGCTGGGCGCCGGCGGGGCCGTGATCGTCGCCGCGCTCTATGGCTACGGCGCTGTGCGTCTAAGCCACGCCCTGCCGGTCAAGCCGGACGCCCAGTGGGTGCGGATGGTGCAGGCCGACGTGCGCCAGGAGGCCAAGTACGACGTCGACAAGTTCCAGTCGATCATGAGCCGCTACCTAAAACTGACCTCCCAGGCGCCGACCCGGGGCCACAAGCCGGACATCGTGATCTGGCCCGAAGGCGCCCTGCCGGTGGCCGCCAACGACCTTTTCAAACCCTCGGTCTGGACCTCGACGGCGATCGCGGGCGCCCTTCAACCCGGCCAGATCCTGCTGACCGGCGCCTACCGTCAGGACGAGCACGCCACCAGCATCGTCTACTACAACAGCCTGTTCGCCCTGCGCCGCGACGGAGCGGACCTCACCCAGCTGGCCATGTACGACAAGTTCCGGCTGGTGCCGTTCGGCGAATACCTGCCCCTGGAAAAGGTGCTGGCGCCCTTGGGCGTCAAGAAGATGGTCCATGTCGGCGACGGCTTCTCCGCCGGCCCGCCGCCCGGCCCCATGACCGTGCCCGGCATGGCCACGGTGCAGCCCCTGATCTGCTACGAAAGCCTGTTCCCCGGCCTGGCCCGTCAAGGCGCCAAAGCGGGCGGCGGCCGCGCCGAGTGGATCGTCAATGTCTCCAACGACGCCTGGTTCGGCCAGACCTCGGGACCCAAGCAGAGCCTCAATCTGTCCAGCTACCGGGCCATCGAGGATGGCCTGCCGATGGTCCGCGCCACGCCCACGGGGGTTTCTGCGGTGGTCGACGCCTATGGCCGCTCCAGGCCGGGCGAGACCCTGCCGCTGGGCGGATTCGGGGTGATCGACGCCCCCCTGCCGCCGGCCTTGCCGCAGACCCCCTTCGCCCGCTACGGCGAGACCGCCTTCTGGCTGATGATCGCCTTATCGCTCTGCGCCCTGGTCCCGGCGGCGCGAAAGGCGAAACCCTAGGCCGCGCGCTTTGGTCGCTTGCGGACATAAAGCTATCTTTATATGTTGCCGCACCTTTTGGCGGCCCCTCTCCGGGCTGCAATTTCCCGTGGAGCCTGCCGGTGACCCGTTCTTCCTACATCTTCACCAGTGAAAGCGTGTCCGAAGGGCACCCCGACAAGGTCGCGGACCGTATCTCCGACACCGTGGTCGACGCCTTCCTGGAAGCCGATCCCTATGCCCGCGTGGCCTGTGAGACCATGGTCACCACCAACCGCATCATCCTGGCCGGCGAAGTCCGCGCGCCCGAGGGCATCCTCCCGGGCCTGATCGACAGCCTGGAAGACAAGGTCCGCGCCGCGGTCAAGGACATCGGCTACGAGCAGGACGGCTTCCACTGGAAGAATTCCGACTACGCCTGCTACCTGCACCCGCAATCGGCCGACATCGCCATGGGCGTCGACGCCGCTGGCAATAAGGACGAGGGCGCGGGCGACCAGGGCATCATGTTCGGCTACGCCACGAACGAGACTCCGGAGCTGATGCCGGCGACCCTGCAATATTCGCAGAACATCCTCTCCTTGCTCGCCAAAGTGCGCAAATCCGGCGAGGCCAAGGGCCTGGAGCCCGACGCCAAGAGCCAGGTCACACTGGAATACGTCAACGGCAAGCCGGTCCGCGCCACCTCTATCGTGCTGTCGACCCAGCACGCCGAAGGCCTGACCCCCGCCGACGTCTCCGACTTCGTGCGCCCCTACATCCTCAGCGTGCTGCCGGAAGGCTTCATCGACGCCAAGACCGAGTGGCACATCAACCCGACCGGCAACTTCGTGATCGGCGGTCCGGACGGCGACTGTGGCCTCACGGGGCGCAAGATCATCGTCGACACGTACGGCGGCGCGGCGCCCCACGGCGGCGGCGCCTTCTCCGGCAAGGACCCGACCAAGGTCGACCGTTCGGCCGCCTACATGTGCCGTTACCTGGCCAAGAACGTCGTGGCCGCCGGCCTGGCCGACAAGTGCACGATCCAGATCGGCTTCGCCATCGGCGTGTCCAAGCCCCTGTCGTTCTACGTCGATCTGGTGGGCGGCAAGGTCGATCCGGCCAAGCTGGAAGCCTTGCTGCCGCAACTGGTGAACGGCGCTACGCCGCGCGCCATCCGCGAGCACCTGAAGCTGAACCGCCCAGTCTACGCCCGCACCGCCGCCTACGGCCACTTCGGCCGCACCCCGGACGCGGACGGCGGCTTCTCCTGGGAAAAGACCGACCTGGTCGACCAACTGAAGGGTCTGGCCTAACCCGGGCTTCGGCGGTCGGCGCGCGCCTTCAACCAGGCCGCGCCGACCTCATCCACTGGGGTGCCTGAGCCGGTCCCCGCCCAGGACGCGAGGGTGTCGACGCGCCACTGGCGCACCGCCACGGGCTCGCCGTCCAGGTGCTGTCGCAGAATCTCCTTGATCGACGTCTGCACGAAGTTGTCGCCCAGCGGCAGCACCGTCCCTTCATGGAACGGGTTGGTGGACAGCTCCACCCGGAAGGCGCCGGACGCATCGCGCCGCGCATAGGATATTTCCGCGTCGAACACCCGCTCGGCGAAGGCCTGCGGATCGCCCGCCGCCTGCATCTGCTGGGCGATAGGCGGCCCCGGCGGCAGGGGCCGGTGGCGGCCCAGGCTCAACAGACAATGCTCGCTGCAGATGATCACCGACCCGTCGCGCGGGCGCGTGGCGCCGTCGGTCGTGGACTCGAACATCAGCCGCAGGCCGACCATCAGACCGGCGGATCCGGGCTCGATGCGCCAGTCCTGGACGTAGGCGCCGCCGGTCGCCATCTCCATCAGCCGTGCGCCCACCCGGTGCATGCTGAACGGCAGGGTCCAGGCGGCGAACGGCTGGAACGACACCGGATTGTCGCGGCTGATCACGCCGTCGGCGAACGACAGATCGCTGACCTGGCCATCGACGGCGGACAGCTCGGCCAGTTCGCCCGGCGTGAAGTCGTGCAGGCTGGTGCGGCCCGCCAGCGCCGGACGGGCGGCCGCCACGCGCAGCCCGCCCGACATGCCGCGCACCTGCAACCGCACGGTCTGGCCGGGGACGTCTTCTGAGCCGTCGGCGTAGGCCGCGCCGCGCAGGCGGAAACAGCCCAGGGCCCAATCGGGAACCGGCGCCGACGGCGTGCGCGGCGCCAGGACCGCCAGTTCTTCCAGCCTCATGAAGCGTGTCGCATGAACATGTCGGTCACTACGGCCTTGCTCCGCGCCATTCCCCAAGCGTCGACACCGCCGCGTGCAGCAACCTCGCCGAGGTCGATGCGAAGCGCGGCGAATTCGCTCATCGCCGCCTTGTTTTAGGGCGCCCGTTTTACGAAGGGGGCGAGGACAGTTGCCCAGATTTCGGGGGCTTTCGCCTCGCGCGAGACGCGCTAGGGTCTCCGCTCGAATGCCGTCCGAAGGCCCATGCAACGCCTCCTGAACATCAAACCGAGCGGCGGCGTCCGCCTTCTTGTCGGCCTCCTGCCGATCCTGCTGGCGGCCCTGCTGTACCTGGGCGCCTCGGCGGTCAGCCACATTGACGGTCCCAGGGTTTCGCTGACCCTAAGCGTGGGCGCGATGGCCCAGGCCATGATCGACATGGCCCGGCCCGATCCGGCGACCGGCCGCGCGCCCTTGCTGGCCGATACCGCCATCAGCGTCTGCCGGATCGCCGGCGCCCTGGCCATCGCCACCACCCTAAGCCTGCTGATGGGGCTGGCGCTCGGATTGCTGCCATTCAAACGCGCCGCCTGGGGTCCGTTGCTGCGCTGCCTGTCCGCGGCGCCGCCGATCGCCCTGTTGCCGATCCTCTGCGTCGCCTTCGGCCTCGGTGAGGCGACCGAGGTCGCTCTGATCGTGCTGGGGGTGACGCCGTTCATGATCCGCGACCTGGCCGCGCACATCGCCGCCATTCCCGAAGAGCAGATCGTCAAGGCCCAGACCCTTGGGGCCTCCACCTGGCAGACCGCCACCCGCATCGCCCTGCCCCAGGCCCTGCCCAAGCTGGTGGCCTCACTCAGAGCATCGCTTGGCCCCGCCTGGGTGCTGCTGATCGCCACCGAGGCCCTGGCGGCGGACGGCGGCCTCGGCTTCCGCATCTTCGAGGCGGGGCGGACCATGCGGATGGACGTGATCATCCCCTATGTCGTCTGGATCTCGCTGCTGGCCGCCGGCGCCGACTTTGTCTTGGCGCGGGGCAGCCGTCGGGCGTTCGCCTGGGCCCATCCGGTGAAGGCCCGATGACCAAGGTCACCCCGATCCGCCCGGCCCTGCGCGTGGTCCAGCCGCCTCCGCCGGTGCTGACCTTCGAGGACGTGTGGGTCGAATACGGCGAGACCGTCGTGTTGGAACGTCTCAGCCTGCAGATCGCGCGAGACAGCTTCGTCACCATCGTCGGGCCCTACGGGGTCGGCAAAAGCACCCTGCTGCGGCTGGTCACCGGCCAGGACCAGGCCACGCGGGGGCAGGTGCTGATGGACGGCGAGCCGGTCGGCGCCGAGCCCGGCCCCGATCGAGGCGTGGTCGTCAAGGATGGGGTGTTCCCGCACATGACCGCGCTGGACAATGTGGTCTTCGGCCTCGACTGCGCCGGCGCTCCCTTGCTCGGACGCTTGTTCGGTTCCAAGCGCAAGGCGGCGGTGGCGCAAGCCGAGGACATGCTGGCGCGGGTGGGGTTGCAGGACGCCCGCGGCCTCTATCCGGCGCGGATGAGCGAGCCGCAGCGCCGACAACTGGCGCTGGCCCAGGCCTTGATCCGCAAGCCGAGGGTGCTGGCGCTTGACGATCCCCTGGGCGGACTCGATCCCGGCGTGCGTCAGGACCTGCAGGAACTGATCGGCGACCTCTGCCAGGGGCGCGACCTCACCGTCTTGATGGTGACCCGCGACATCAAGGAGGCCTTCCGCCTTGGCGCCCGGGTGCTGGCGCTCGACAAGCGCCGCCGCGATCCGCAGGCGCCCGGCCGGTTTGGGGCCACGGCGGTCTACGACTTCGTCCTCGACCGCAAGTCGCCGCTGGGCATGCTCAGCGAGATGGAGGCGGTGCAGGAAATGGTCGATCCTTCGCCCCTGCTCGGGGAATGGCCCGATCTCGCACCCTAGCTGTCGCCAGCCGCGCCGGATGGGCTAAGGGTAGCTGTCCGCCTTCGAGAGTCCGCCCGTGTCCTATCCCTCGTCCATGAAGTCGTCCTCCACCGAGGGCCTTGTCGATCTGCGCAGCGACACCGTCACTCGGCCATCGGCGGCGATGCTGGCGGCGATGTCCGCGTCCCCCGTCGGCGACGACGTGTGGGGCGACGATCCGACCGTCAATGAACTGGAGGCGCGGACCGCCGCCCTGGCCGGCAAGGCGGCGGGGGTGTTCTTTCCCTCCGGCACCCAGAGCAACCTGGCCGCCCTGATGGCCCAATGCGCGCGGGGCGAGGAATATATCGTCGGCCAGAAGGCCCACACCTACCGCATGGAAGGCGGCGGCGCCGCCGTGCTGGGTTCGATCCAGCCGCAGCCGATCGACAATGATCCGGACGGCACCCTGCCCCTGGCCAGGATCAAGGCCGAAATCAAGCCGGACGACTCCCACTTCGCCATCACGCGCCTGCTGAACCTGGAGAACACCATCGACGGCAGGATCCTGCCGCCGGCCTATGTCCTTGAAGCTGAAGCCCTGGCGCGCGGCGCGGGCCTGTCGATGCACCTTGATGGGGCGCGGGCGTGGAACGCGGCGGTGGGCGGCGGCGTCTCGCTGGAGACGGTCTGCGCGCCCTATGACTCCGCCTCGCTATGCTTCTCCAAGGGGCTCGGTACGCCGGTCGGCTCGGTGCTGGTGGGCGGCGAAGCCGTGATCGCCAAGGCTCGGCGCACGCGCAAGATGCTCGGCGGCGGCATGCGTCAGGCCGGGCTGCTGGCGGGCGCCTGCCTCTATGCGCTGGATCACAACATCGAACGGCTGGCCGAGGATCACGACAACGCCGCCCGCCTTGGCCGAGGCCTGGGGCAGATCGCGGAGCTGGAACTGGACAGCGTCAACACCAATATGGTGTTCGTGCGCATGGCCTCCGAGCACTGCGCGCCGCTGGGCGCATTCCTGAAATCGCGCGGCGTGTTGGCGGCGATCGGCCCGCGCACGCGGATGGTCCTGCACTTGGATGTATCGACCGAAGGCGTGGACACCACGGTGGAGGCTTTCAAGGCCTATTTCGCGGGGCGATGAGGTGAAAAATGCTGCGGAGAAATGCTGCGCAGCATTGGGCCTTGAATGTGGCTTTCGCGCGAGGGTTTGCCGCGGCTCGATTGCTGCAGCAAAGTGAACTAAAACAGATAGATGTGAGCCATTTGCGGGCGGTGTCATAGCGTTGTTCCAGCTTGAATGTTGCATCGCAGCATTTCGGAATTGGCGCCGAATAGATAGAAAATGCTGCGCTATCGTCAGGTGCAGCAAAACGGAGGATCGATGCGCACCCAGGTGGCCATCATCGGCGGCGGTCCGGCGGGTTTGTTGCTTGCCCAGCTGCTCCACATCGCCGGCATCGACAGCGTTGTTCTGGAACAGCGCAGCCGCGCCTACGTCGAGGCGCGCATCCGCGCCGGGGTGCTGGAGCAGGGTACGGTTGATCTGCTCGACAAGGTCGGCGCCGCCACCCGCCTGCACGCCGAGGGCCTGCTGCATGACGGGGTCATGCTGGTCGCCGATGGCCAAAGCTTCCGCATCGACCTGCATGGGCTGACCGGCAAGCCGGTGACGGTCTACGGCCAGACCGAACTGACCCGCGACCTCAACGCCATCCTTGCAGAGCGCGAACAGCCGGTGTTCGAGGCTCAGGACGTGGCCCTTCACGACGTGGCCACCGACAAGCCCTTCGTCACCTATCGCAAAGACGGCCGGGACGTCCGGCTCGACTGCGATTTCATCGCCGGTTGCGACGGCGCCCATGGCGTGTCGCACACCGCCATCCCCAAGGATCTGCTGAAGACCTACGAGCGCCTCTATCCGTTCGGCTGGCTGGGGCTGATGGCCGATGTGCCGCCGTGCTCGCCGGAGCTGATCTATTCCAACCACCCGCGCGGTTTCGCCCTGGCCTCGATGCGCTCGACCCAGCGCAGCCGCTACTATGTGCAGGTCCCGCTGGACGAGAAGATCGCCGACTGGCCCGACGAGCGGGTATGGGACGAGCTGGCGTTGCGCCTGGGTCCCGAGGCGGCGGCGGGCATGACCCGTGGTCCGTCGCTGGAAAAGAGCATCGCGCCGCTACGCAGCTACGTCGCCGAACCGATGCGACACGGACGGCTGTTCCTGGCCGGCGACGCGGCCCACATCGTGCCGCCGACCGGAGCCAAGGGGCTGAACTTGGCGGCGTCGGACGCCCATTACCTTTCGGGCGCGCTCATCGATTTCTATCGCACGGGCACGCAAAAGGGCCTGGATGGCTATTCCGCCCAGGCCCTCGCGCGCGTTTGGAAGGCGGTCCGCTTTTCCTGGTGGTTCACCCAGCTGATGCACCGCTTCCCCGGCGACGACGACTTCGCCCACAAGGTGCAGATGGCGGAGCTAGATTACCTCAGCCGGTCCCCCGCCGCCGCGACCGCGATGGCGGAGAACTACGTCGGGCTGCCGTTCTAGAAGACGTGTGAGGTCAGGACGACGGCGGCGACGAAGGTGGCAACGAGCGTCGCCCCAGCAGCAGTGCTGAGACGGGCCGCCACA
This sequence comes from Caulobacteraceae bacterium, assembly GCA_947475845.1. GTDB lineage: Bacteria > Pseudomonadota > Alphaproteobacteria > Caulobacterales > Caulobacteraceae > BOG-938. Next base: position 9,381 of record CANJMO010000052.1, read on the forward strand.
CGCGAAGAAGACTTCACGGACATGGTGGTTCTCCCGACTCTGCAGGGGCCGGCGGGATGCCGGCCGATCAGAGATCCGTTGCGGCCGCCTCAGCTCGGGGAGGATGAGCGAGACGACCGCTCACCCGATATGGGGATCGCAATTGCGATATCAATGCGGCGTCACAACAAACTTGGCCATGACGGCCAAGCACGGGCATGGAACCTAGGCGCCGCCCAGCCTGTTTTATCGGTATGAACGCCAACCCGATCTTGTGGCCCACCATCGCCGGATGCCTTCTGCTATCGGCCGCCGCTCCGGCCTTCGGTCAGGAGACCACCCCGCCGCTTGCCAAGCCGGGGGCCAAGAGCTCACCGCCCAAGGCCAAGCCGGCCACTCCGCCTCAGGTCAATATCGACAAGGATATCGAGGCGCCGGCCAGTTCGGCCCCGCCGTCCGATCAGGACTCACCCAAGCACCAGGCCGACGCCATCGATAAGAGGGACGACTCGGTCAAGAAGGTGCCCGCCGCGCCGAGCGAACCGGGCAAGCCGGGCGTGCGTAAGCTCTAGCGGCCGATCTTGGTCAGCTCGGCCATCAGTTCGGGCACGATGGTCTGATAGTCGCCCACCAGGCCGTAATCGGCGACGCCGAAGATCGGAGCCTCGGCGTCCTTGTTGATGGCGACGATGACCTTGGCGTCCTTGATGCCGGCCAGATGCTGGATGGCGCCGGAGATGCCGATGGCGATGTAGAGGTCGGGCGCGACCACCTTGCCGGTCTGGCCGACTTGGTAGTCGTTCGGCGCGTACCCCGCATCAACCGCCGCTCTGGAGGCGCCGATGGCGGCGCCCAGCTTGTCGGCGAGGGGCTCCAGCACGCCCTTGAACTCTTCTTCCGAACCCAAGGCGCGGCCGCCGGAGATGACGATCTTGGCCGAGCCCAGTTCGGGGCGGCCCGACTTGACCTGATCCTGCGAGACGAAGCGCGAGGCGGATGAGCCGGGACCGGCGTCCAGGGTCTCGACCGGGGCCGAGCCGCCGTCGGGGGCCGCGGCGAACACCGTCGGGCGGATGGTGGCCAGCACCTTGGCGTCGGAGGTCTTCACAGTCTCCAGGGCATTGCCGGCGTAGATCGGGCGCACGAAGGTCTTGGCGTCGATCACCTCGACCACTTCGTTGATCGGGGCCAGGTCCAGGCGCGCGGCCAGGCGGGGGATCAGGTTCTTGCCGGCGGAGGTGGCGGGCGACAGCACCGCGTCGTAACCGCCGAGGATCGGCAGCAGGGCGGCTTCCTCGGCTTCGACCAGGCCTTGGCCCAGCGCGTCGCTTTGGGCCAGCAGCACCTTGCGCACGCCGCTGATCTTGGCGGCCGCGTCGGCGGCGGCGCCGGCGTCCTTGCCCAGGACCACGATGTCGATGTCGCCGCCGAGCTTGAGGGCCGCGGTCACCGTCTTGGCGGTGGTGTCGCGCAGGGCGGCGCCGTCGTGATCGGCGATAACCAGGATCGCCATTAGAGCACTCCCGCTTCGGTCTTCAGGCGTTGCACGAGGTCGGCGGCGCTGGTCACCTTGATCCCTGCCTTGCGGCCCGCAGGCTCGGTCACCTTGACCACGCTCAGGCGCGGGGCGGTGTCGACGCCGTAGTCCGCCACGGGCTTGATCTCGATCGGCTTTTTGCGCGCCTTCATGATGTTAGGCAGGGAGGCGAAGCGCGGCTCGTTGAGGCGCAGGTCGGCTGTAATTACGGCGGGCAGGTCAACGCTGATGGTCTGCAGGCCGCCATCGACTTCGCGGGTCACTTCGGCCTTGCCGCCGGACACGTCCACTTTCGAGGCGAAGGTCGCCTGGGGCCGGTCCATCAGGGCGGCGAGCATCTGGCCGACGGCGTTGTTGTCGCCGTCAATGGCCTGCTTACCCATGATGATCAGGTCGGGCTTCTCCTGGTCGGCCAGCGCCTGGAGCACCTTGGCGACCGCCAGGGGCTCCAGGTCGGCGTCGGTCTGGATCAGCAGGGCGCGGTCGGCGCCCATGGCCAGGGCGGTGCGCAGGGTGTCCTGGGCCTGAGCCGGACCGATCGAGACCACCAGGATGTCGGTGGCGACGCCCTTCTCCTTCAGCCGGACCGCTTCTTCGACGGCGATCTCGTCGAAGGGGTTCATCGACATCTTCAGGTTGGCCAGGTCCACGCCGCTATGGTCCGCCTTCACGCGAACCTTGACGTTGTAGTCCAGCACTCTCTTGACGGGCACGAGCAGCTTCATCAGGCGGTCCTAAACAGTCGGCGGCGGCGCGGCAAGCGCGGCGGCCCCTGCCTAAAATCGGGGGGGCTCGGTGTCAATTTCCGTGGGCGCCGGCGGGCGCAGGTTTTTGTTCACATCTGTTCTAAAAATTAACCATAGTGAATCGCAGGTTAATGCTCGTTTGTTCTCGCGCGCCCTAGGGAAGGGCGATCAGGGAACCTTCAAAATGGCCTCGTTGCACGGCCAAGTCTCTTTACCTTGATGGGCTCAGTGCGCCTCATCCCAGTTGGCGGCGTAGCGGGCGTCGACCACCAAGGGCACCGTCAAGGCCACGGCCGGTTCGGCGGCCTTCTCCATCACCGAGCGGGCCAGAGCGCAGGTCGCGTCGGCTTCCTCGGCGGGGGCCTCGAACACCAGTTCGTCGTGCACCTGCAGCAGCATGCGCGCCTTGAGGCCCGCGTCCTTGAGGGCGGCCGGCATGCGCGCCATGGCCCGGCGCACGATGTCGGCGGCGGCGCCCTGGATCGGGGCGTTGATGGCGGCGCGGTCGGCGAAGGCGCGTTCGGCGGGAGAGGAGCCCTTGGTCGCCACATGGATCTTGCGGCCGAACAGGGTCGAGACATAGCCCTGTGCCCGAACCAGCTGCTTCATCTCGTCCATGTAGGCATTGATGCCGGGGAAGCGCTCGAAATAGGTCTTGATATAGGCCCCGGCCTCTTCGCGCGGGATCGACAGCTGGTTGGCCAGGCCGAAGGCCGAGATGCCGTAGATGATGCCGAAGTTGATCGCCTTGGCCCGGCGGCGGGTCTCCGACGGCATGCCCTCGATCGGCACCCCGAACATCTCCGAGGCGGTCATGGCGTGGATGTCGAGGCCGTTGGCGAAGGCCGCCTTCAGCTGGGGGATGTCGCCGATATGGGCCAGCAGCCTCAGCTCGATCTGGCTGTAGTCGGCCGAAATGAGAACGTTGCCCTTTTCGGCGACGAAGGCCTGGCGGATCTTGCGCCCTTCCTCGGTGCGCACCGGGATGTTCTGCAGGTTGGGATCGTTGGACGACAACCGGCCGGTGGTGGTGGAGGCCAGGGCGTAGGAGGTGTGCACCCGCCCGGTCCGTTCGGAGACGGCGGCGACGAGATTGTCCGTATACGTCCCTTTCAGCTTTGAAAGCTGACGCCAGTCGAGCAGCAGACGGGGCAGCTCATGTCCCTGGGCGGCCAGTTCGTCGAGAACCGAGGCGTCGGTGCTCCATTCCCCCTTGGGGGTCTTCTTGCCGCCGGCCAGACCCATCTCACCGAACAGGACCTCGCCGATTTGTTTGGGGCTGCCCATGTTGAACGGCCGTCCGACCAGGGCCTGGGCCTGGGCCTCGAAGTTGGCCATGCGCATGGCGAACTCGTGCGACAGGTGGCGCAGGCGGTCCGGGTCGATGCGGACGCCGTGGCATTCCATCTCGGCGAGGACGGCGGGCAGGGGCCGTTCCAGGGTTTCGTAGACGGTCAGCAGGCCCTCGCGCACCAGGCGCGGGCGCAGGATCTCATAGAGGCGCAAGGTGACATCGGCGTCCTCGGCGGCGTAGCAGGTCGCGTGGTCCAGCTTGACGTGCTTGAAGCTCTTCTGCGCCTTGCCGGTCCCGGCCACGGTCTTGAAGCTGATCGGTTCGTGGCCGAGCCAAAGCTGGCTGAGCTCGTCCATGCCGTGGCCGTGCAGGCCGCCTTCCAGGACGTAGGAGATCAACATGGTGTCGTCGATGGGACCGACCATGATCCCGTAGCGCGACAGCACCGCCATGTCGTACTTGGCGTTCTGCGCCACCTTGAGCACCGCCTGGTCCTCCAGTAGCGGCTTCAGACGGGCGATAACGTCCGTACACGGAATTTGCTGGAGTTCCTCTTGCGGCGCCTCGCTGAATAGGCCGCCGCCGTCGCCCTCGTGCTCATGGCCGACGGGGATGTAGCAGGCCTCGCCGGGGGCCACGGCCAGGGAAATGCCGCACAGGCCGGCGTTGGCCGAGGACAGGGAGTCGGTCTCGGTGTCGAAGGCGACCAAGCCCTTGGCGTAGGCGCGGGCGATCCAGCGGTCGAGGGTTTCAAGGTCGCGGACGCATTCGTAGACGGTGGTGTCGATCGGGGCTGAGCCCGGTGCCGCCTTGCTCGGCTGCGGGGCATAGGACGGGCTCATCACCGGCGCGCCGAGCGGCTTGCCGCCGCCCATCGGTTTGGCCATGGAGGCTGACGGCGCGTGGCCCGCCACGCCGACCCGGCGGGCAAGGGTGGTGAACTGCATCTCCTCGAGGAAGGCGCCGAGCGCTTCCGGATCGGGATCGCGGGCGACGATGTCGTCGATCGGCGCGGGGAGGGGCGTGTCGCAGTCGAGCGTCACCAATTGTCTCGAAAGCCGGATCTGGTCGGCGAAGTCGATCAGAGTCTGGCGGCGCTTGTCCTGCTTCACCTCGGACGCGCGGGCCAGGAGGGTGTCGAGGTCGCTGTATTCGTTGATCAGCAGGGCGGCGGTCTTGATGCCGATGCCGGGGGCGCCGGGGACATTGTCGACGCTATCGCCGCACAGGGCCTGGACGTCGACGACCTTGTCCGGAGTCACGCCGAACTTCTCGAACACCTGCTCTGGGCCGATGCGCAGGTTCTTCATGGTGTCGAGCATGGTCACGCCATTGCCGACCAGCTGCATCAGGTCCTTGTCGGAGGAGACGATCACCGCCTCGCCGCCCATGTCGCGGACCTTGCAGGCATAGGCGGCGATCAGGTCGTCGGCCTCGTAGCCGGGCAGCTCCAGCGCCGGCACGCCGAACGCGCGGGTGGCGTCCCGGACCAGGGCGAACTGAGGGATCAGGTCCTCGGGCGGGGGCGGACGGTGGGCCTTGTATTGGTCGTAGAGGGCGTTGCGGAAGGTCTTTTCGGAGTGGTCGAAGATCACCGCCAGGTGGGTTGGGGCGTCGGGCTCGCCCTTCATGTCGCAGAGCAGCTTCCACAGCATGTTGCAGAAGCCCGAGACGGCGCCCACCGGCAGGCCGTCGGACTTGCGCGTGAGCGGCGGCAAGGCGTGGTAGGCGCGGAAGATGTAGCCCGATCCGTCCACCAGATAGACGCGGGTCTTGGGCCCGTCCTGGGTGGGTTCACGGGTGTCCAGCGCGCCGTCGATGGGGTCGAGGATGTCGGTCATGGGGGGAAGATAGGCGGCCCGGAGGGAGAGGTCATCCCTGGAGTCTGCACTTCCCAATGATGCGGCCTCTCCCGCTTGCGGGAGAGGGGGACCGCGAAGCGGTCAAGGTTGGAGCGCCTCGCCCCCTATTTCAGCGCCAGCTCGCTCGTCGGGTCGCTGCGGACGATGATGTAGGTCAGGTCGCCGTCGCGCTTGTTCCAGTAGTGGGGCACGCCGCCGGGGATGATGACGATGTCGCCCTTGCCGACGTGGCGGGTGACGCCGCCGACGATGCTGGTCTCGGAGCGCGAATTCATGATCGCCGAGGCCATGGCCTTGGTGGTGACCACCGGCTCGATCAGCTTGCCGCCGGTGGTGATCTCGCCGCCACCCTCGAGGATGCAATAGACCTCGGTGACCTTGGTTTGATGCAGGGCGGCGCGGTCGGGGGCGGCGGCCGGGCGGTAGGCGCCGTAGATGCCGACCTGGGAGCCGCCGACGTCGACCACCCGGATGGCAGGTCGGCGGTGGCGTTGCGCGGCAGCTTGGCGATGAAATCGCGCACCTCCTGCGCGGTGACGTCGGTCGCGCCGAGCGGGGCCTGCGCGGCGGCGGGCAGGGCGAACGCCAGCGCGGCGGCGGCAAGGAAAATCGATTTCATGGGCGTCTCGCGGCGTTGCTCTTTATCGCCGCAAAAGACTATGCAAGTCGCCGGCAAAAAACCGAAATAACCGTTGAGGCCTCAAGCAGAGACGACCGTCCTGAGCGCTAGTGCCCGCCGGCGCCTTCGTAGACGCCGGGCGCCAGCTGCTCGCTCTCGTCGGAGCCGACATGCTCGGTGGCCAGGACAAAGCGGCGGTCGCAGTAGCCGCATTCGACGAAGTGCTCGTCGCCCATTTCCATATAGACGCGCGGATGGCCCAGGGCGCCGCCGACGCCGTCGCAGCTGATCCGGTGCGAGGAGACCACGATCACTTCGGGCGGTTCGACCAGGGGGGCGGAACTGTTGACGATGCGCACGGGCGGTCTCCGATGGACGGCGCGGGAGCGAACTTGGCAATGCCCCCGCCCGCGCATACCTATGGCCAGCGCGGCGGACCGTCAATTTCCCAGTCCCCGATTCGAGCGCCGTTTGCGTGGATGACCCCCAATGAGCCTTCCTGATTTCGCCATCGAGGTTAGCGGCCTGGCCAAGACCTATCCGGCGACCCGCAACATGCCGGCCAAGGAAGCGCTGAAGGGCATCGACCTGAAGGTCGAGCGGGGCTCGATCTTTGGCCTGCTGGGACCCAACGGCGCCGGCAAATCCACCACCATCAACATCCTGGCCGGGGTGACCAACAAGACCGCGGGCCTGGTGAAGGTGTGGGACATCGACATCGACCAGCACCCGCGCGACGCCCGCGCCGCAATCGGCGTGGTGCCGCAGGAACTGGCGGTGGACGTGTTCTTCACCCCGCGCGAGGCGCTGGAGGTGCAGGCCGGGTTCTATGGCGTGCCGAGGAAGGAGCGGCGCACCGACGAGCTGCTGGCGGTCATGGGCCTGACCGACAAGGCCAAGGCCTATGTGCGGGCGCTGTCGGGCGGCATGAAGCGGCGGCTGATGGTGGCCAAGGCCATGGTCCACACCCCGCCGGTGCTGATCCTGGACGAGCCCACCGCCGGGGTCGATGTCGAGCTGCGCCGTCAGCTGTGGGACTATGTGCAGGAGCTCAACCGCCAGGGCGTGACCATTGTGCTGACCACCCACTACCTCGAGGAAGCCGAGCAGCTGTGCGACACCATCGCCATCGTCAACCACGGCAAGGTGGTGGCCTGCGAGCCGACGCCCAAGCTGCTGCGCACCCTGGATACCCGCACGGCGGTGATCACCCCGACCGAGCCGCTCCTGGCGGTCCCCAGCCTCGGCGCCTTCGCCGCCAAGCTGCAGGCGGACGGCCGCCTGGCCATCGATTTCAAGACCAACGAGACCGGCATCGATGCGGTGCTGACCGCGGTGCGCGAGGCGGGCATCGGGCTGAAGGACCTGTCGATCCGCGAGCCGGACCTGGAGGATGTGTTCCTGGCCCTTACCTATGGCGCCGATCACGCCGCCGCTTGATTGCGCCTGATGGCCCTTTCCGTTAGGAAGACGCCCGCGCTAGGCCCCTGGCCCAGGCACTCGTAGCTCAGCTGGATAGAGCGCTGCCCTCCGAAGGCAGAGGTCACAGGTTCGAATCCTGTCGAGTGCGCCAGGATTTTCAATGGTTTAGCTGATATGGAGTCGCCCACGGTTATGGCCGGGCAGCACCGGGGTAGCACGGCGGTTATTTTCCGACTTCCCTAGTTCAACGCACCCCCCACCCCCTATCGACCCCGACGGGGGGCTACCCGCATATCTACATATCGGCCTTACAAATGGGCTGCCGTTTTTGGATGTTGAGTTTCGCGAATGCCCGGCGGGCCTTGCCGCCCAGGCTGCCTAACGCGCCAAGCCTGATGTGACCGGGCACGCCCCCCGACTTGCAACCACCGCCCCCTAGGCGCAACCATCGGCCATTGTGGAGCAGGTGAGCATGCGCAGGATTGTAGCCAGTGCGATGATGGTGGCGGTGCTGGCCGGCACCCCGACGGTTGGCATGGCGGCAGCGCCTAAGAAGGTCGCGGCACCCCCTATCGCTTCGTCGGTGCATCTACCTGCCCGTAATGTGGCCACTAAAAAACGCCCTGTTAGCAAGGGTTTAGCGCCTCCAAATGCGGAAGATGCGGCCCTGATGCGCCCAGAATATCTGGCGGAGCTTGCCAAGGTCCACGAGCCTCCGGAAATGGCGCGCAAGCCGATGCAGGCCCCCAAACCCCCCTCGTCCGAAATACTGAAGTTGGGCAAAATACTCGATCAGCTTGGATCGCCCGAAAAGGCGACCCACCAACAGCGCCAGACAGCTATCCACGACTTTCTTGAAATAGCCCGTGCCGGTAAATTGGATGAGGCTGGCCGTGCTATGATTTACGCCTTGATTCCCGCATTGGCCTGCCTCGACGGAGCAAATCCACAGACAGTTATTGGCTACGCTAGCGAAGCGACGGGTAAGGGTAGCCCCTTGGCATTGCGCGCAAGGATGTACCTCGAGGCGGGTGATAGGGATCGTTCCCTAGAGGACCTTGAAAAGGTTCTTGCAGATGGCGACACGTCCGCGCTTTCGGACGGAAAGACGGACCCCAGCAAGGATTCTGTCCCTTGCGGTTGGAGCCTTGCGGATTTTGATAAACTTGGAAGTGACCCGCGTGCGCTAGCAGCAAAAGGTCTCTACCTGAGTGCGTTCATTCCCTATGGCGCCAGGGGTACGGTCAAAGAGGCGGAAATCCTCGACCTTTATGCGCGCTCAGCCCGATCATGGCACTCGCCGATCCCCTATGCCTTGCAAGCCGCGCTTCCTTTTCTCGGGAGCGAGAAGTCTATGGCGGCTGCGAAATGTATTCGAGGCATCAACCCCAGTTTGAGGTCGGATACCGACGCGGCTTGTAAGGCATACGACGAGGCCATCCTGCGAGAGCTTCGGGCGCTTACAATGGCACTGGTCATGGATCCGCGATTTACTTTGGCGCGCTCCGCCAGAGCCGAGAAATATCTAAATTTAGCACAGTCAGCCTATGCTGACGGCAAGCCATCTAGGGATTTATTCGAACTCGCGATCAAAGATTTCACGACCGCGCTGGCTGACAAAAGCGAAAATCAACATACCATTTATGCTGATCGCGCACTCGCTCTAGCGTCACTAGGAAAATATAAAGACGCCGCCTCAGATTATATACAGGCAATAAAACGAGCCGACGGCGGTACTGAGATAAGCATATTTTTGTATGAGCAGCTTGCTAACATTCACATCAAAATGGGAGAATTTAACGAAGCTTCTGACGTTCTGACTCAGGCCATCTCCAACGCATATATGGAGAACATTGTTCTTCTCGGCGGCATTAAAGCGTTTCGTGCGCTTTATGCTGAGTATGATTCCTTGCCGGACGAAATATTAGCTGAAGTCGTTCGGCGGCGTGTTGAGCCCTACTTTGATCCTAGTTGGGACGCTAATTTCATAGCGGGACAGGGGCTTTCGAAAGGAAAGCTGAACAGCACCATTCTACCAGAATTGTATGTAATGCGCGGCGACGCCTACATGAAGGCGGGGCGCCGAGTGGCGGCGCTGGAAGATTACCGCCGCGTAAAAAGCGATGTTTGGGACGATGACGAGGCAACCTTACCGCGGCATCAATACTTCAACGCGCAGGGTGCGCGAAGCTTCGAACTTCCGGAGCCATGGCCAGCTTCACCGCCAAAGTTTTAGGCTAGGCCTATTGCGACGGGGGGCTCCGCGCGGACGTCTCTTGCCACCCACCTAAACCCAGGCTCAGATCAACCCAGGACCCGTTATAAATAGATGATATCAGGGGGTCACTTCAAGAAGGGGGAATCGGATCATGTTCTGCTCGATTGCGGCGTCAAAAATTCTTCGAATAATCCTTTTGGCAGGGATAGCGTTGGGGTGCGGTGGAACCGCTTCAGCCGGTCCAATTGCGTACACGTGCACGGTGATGCACGTCTACGATCTAGATAGTTCCAGCGAAATTGGAACTTCGAATTTCGGCGATACTTTTAATCAGACGAAATTTTCTGTTTCCAGAATAACTGGTGAAATTATCGGAGAAACCCTCACCACGGCGCTCGCGAAATCTAACCTAGTAATCAACAAGGGGTCTTCAGAAAACTCATTTAAGACATTGTCGGTTTTTTCGGGTAAAGCTCAACTACTCGAAGTACAAGAATTTAGGAAAGGCGTCGTTAAACCCTTTATTGCACTCTCTATGGGGGGGGCAGGGGTGGTGACGGGCGTTTGCAAGTAGCGCTCCAATGACGACGCCGGTGCAAGTCGCTTCCGACCGCTACCGTGAACGTGACCCCTCGCTGGTTAAGCGGAAGAAGGATCGGGTCCTGGCCGCGCACGGCGTGATCGCCTGTGAGGCCTGTGGGTTTGATTTCGGCAAGGCGTACGGTGAGCGTGGTGACGGGTTCATTGAGTGCCACCACACCAAACCGGTCTCGGAGCTAGAACCGGGCGGTCGAACCAATCTGGCGGACTTGGCGCTAGTCTGCTCAAACTGTCACCGGATGATCCATCGGCGTAGACCGTGGTTGTCTATCGAGGCGCTGAAGCGACAGGTCCGATCCAGTTAGTGGCGTCGCCACTCCCAAGGCGGCACAAACTGAGAAGCCCATATCCCTGCCTTGCTACCCTTAGCCTCGTCCTCGGCAGGCACGTAGCGGCGATACGCCAGCGCCCAGCCCTGTCGGACCATCTCTTCGTTGAGATTGACCGAGCCGGCCCAGCAGGTCGCCACGAGCCGCCTGTAGCGGTCCTTGGTGCCGCCTTCACAGCGCACTTCGCCGGTACCAATCATAGCCGTTAAGGCCTCTGTAGCGGCCAACCCGCAGCGCCAGTCACCGTCACGCTTGCACACCTGCTTGGTCTCCGGCGCATCGATGCCGTCGAGCCTGATGTGTTGACCTGCAATCACAAGCGTGTCGCCATCAATCACCCGGGC
>CANJMO010000053.1 GCA_947475845.1 Caulobacteraceae bacterium
GTCCCTTCCTTGGGGCGGACTCTAATTATTTCTGGAGGAGTTTCAGGGGGTCACGTCAGATGGACTGCCGTATAATCGCCGACCTGACCTGAGCGTCTGATAGTAGTTGGGCATAGGGGGCGGTGGTTGCAAGTCGGGGGGCGTGCCCGGCCCACGCCCTGTGGCTGCTAAGCCAGATGCGGCGATGGGGCCAGCTGGCGCCCGCGCCCGGCCAAGAAGGCCGCCGCCCTGGCCGTCTACCGGCCCGACCTCTATCTGCAGGCCGCCGCCGCGGCCGGACTGCCCGCGTCGCCAGCCGATATCGATTCTGCGCCCCTGCCGCCGTTGTTCGACGGCAAGGTCTTCGATCCGGCGCAGATCGAGGACTAGGCCGTCCGCAGGCTAGATTGGGCGGGCGGCGATGCGCTTGTCGAGGTAGTCGCCGACGCGCTGTTCGACGTCGGGCAGGTTCTCGGCCCAGAAGTGGCTGGCGCCCTCGACCAGGTCATAGTCGATGACGATGCCCTTCTGCGTGCGCAGCTTGGAGACCACGCGCTCGACCTCGACCGGCGGCACCACGGTGTCGTTGGAGCCGTGCAGGATCAGGCCGGAGGCGGGGCAGGGGGCCAGGAAGCTGAAGTCGTACATGTTGGTGGGCGGCGAGACGGAGATGAAGCCGTCGGTTTCCGGCCGGCGCATCAGCAGCTGCATGCCGATCCAGGCGCCGAAGTCGAAGCCGGCGACCCAGCATTGCGAGGCGGTCGGGTTGTTGGCCTGCAGCCAATCGAGCGCCGTGGCCGCGTCGGCCAGTTCGCCCACGCCGCTGTCGAATTCGCCCTGGCTGCGGCCGACGCCGCGAAAGTTGAAGCGCAGGGTCGCAAAACCGCGCTTCATGAACAGGTGGAACAGCTGCACCGGGACCGGATTGTTCATCTGACCCATGACCTTGGGGTGGCCGTGCAGGATCAGCGCGATCGGCGCGGTGTCCTTCTTGCCGGGGGAATAACGCCCCTCGATACGGCCCGTCGCACCCGTCAGCACCACTTCAGGCATATGCGCTCCCGTTCAAGCCAGAAAACCTGCGTCCGGCGGGGTCAGAATACTTGACCGCGTTACTCAGGTTTCATACATCCAGGCCGTCTGCCGCCCGGCTTTCGCAGGGGTCCGGCGACGAAGGCGCGGTTTGTAACACAGGCCGCGCGGTATGCGCGCGATTTCTGCGCAGGTAATCTGGGTCTTCGGGAGCCGCTCATGCGCCTCAGCAGCAAGGGACGCTACGCCGTGATGGCGATGGCCGATCTGGCCCGTCATTCGGCCGACGCCTCGGTGCGCGCTGTGGCCCTGGCCGACATCGCCGCCCGTCAGGATCTGTCGCTGGCCTATCTCGAACAGCTATTCACCCGTCTGCGCCGGCAAGGCCTGGTGGTCAGCCATCGCGGACCGGGCGGCGGCTACCGCCTGGCGCGGCCGGCCGAGCAGATGGCGGTGGTCGATATCGTGCTGGCGGTGGACGAGCCGCTGGAGGCCGTGCGCTGTAATTCGGCGATCAAGACCGGCAAGCAGACCGGCTGCATGCCCGGCGGCGAACGCTGCCTGACCCACGACCTGTGGCAGGCGCTGGGGGACCAGATCCACGGCTTCCTGGCCGGGGTGTCGCTGGACGACGTCATTCAGGGGCGGCTGCGGCCGTCCAAGGCGGCGTGATGGCCACCTATCTCGATTACAACGCCAGCGCGCCGATCCGCCCTGAAGCGGCTGATGCGGTGACCCGTGCGCTCCTGGTGGGCGGCAACCCGTCTTCGGTGCACGCGGCCGGCCGCGCGGCGCGGGCGGTGATGGAAGAGGCGCGGGCCAAGGTCGCCGCGCTAGTCGGCATGCCTAGCGGAAGTGTGATCTTCATGAGCGGCGCGGCGGAAGCCAATGCCTTGGCCATCGCCTCGGCCTTGGCCAATGGGGCCAAGCGCCTGATCGTCGGCGCGACCGAGCATGAGACGGTGCTGGCTTCGGCTCAGGCCAGCGGCGTTCAAGTTGAATTTCTGCCGGTGGACAGCGACGGCGTGGCCGATATCGCCTGGCTGGCCGAGCGCCTGTCGCGCTGGAACGCCGCCGACGGCGCGCCGTTCGTGGCGCTGATGCTGGCCAATAACGAAACGGGCGTGATCCAGCCGGTCGGACAGGCGGCGGCCCTGGTGCGCGAGCACGGCGGCTGGCTGCACGTCGACGCGGTGCAGGCGGCGGGCAAGATCGCCATCGATATGCGCGCGCTGGGCGCCGATACGATGTCGCTGTCGGCGCACAAGCTGGGCGGGCCGCAAGGCGTCGGCGCACTGGTGTTCGGCAATCGCGCGCGGCTGTCGCGTCAGCTGCACGGCGGCGGGCAGGAACGCTCGATGCGTGCGGGGACGGAGAACGTCTCTGGCATCGCCGGGTTCGGCGCGGCGGCGCAAGCCGCTTTGCGCGATCTGGATCAGGTCGAGGCTCAGGCCGTCTGGCGCGACGCCGCCGCTCAAACCCTGACCGAGGCCGGCGCCGTGGTGCTGGGGCAGGGCGCGCCGCGCCTGGCCGGGACCCTGTGCTTCGCCGCCGACGGCTTCAATTCCGAGCTGCAGGTGATGCAGATGGACCTGGCGGGCGTGATGGTGTCCGCCGGTTCGGCCTGTTCGTCGGGCAAGGTCAAGCCGAGCCGGGTGGCCGAGGCCATGGGCCGGGCCGATCTGGCCCCTTATGTGCTGCGCGTGTCTGGAGGCTGGGCTTCCACGCAAGGCGATTGGCAATTTTTTACAGAGTCTTGGCTCAAGGCTTTCATGCAGCACGGGCAGCGCCAGTCGGCGCGCCAGCGTCAGCCTGCAGCCTAGGGAGTAGCGTATGGCCGCCGTCAAACAGACCGTCGAACACGTCGCCTCGCTGGAGGCCGACAAGTACAAGCACGGCTTCGTCACCGATATCGCCCAGGACTTCGCCGAGAAGGGCCTGAACACCGACACGGTGCGCTTCATCTCGGCCAAGAAGAACGAGCCGCAGTGGATGCTGGACTGGCGGCTGGCGGCTTTCGAGCGCTGGCTGGAGCTGGAGGAGCCCAAGTGGGCCAAGCTCAACTTCCCGCGCATCGACTATCAGGACCTCTACTACTACGCCGCGCCCTCCACCAAGGAGGGACCGTTGAGCCTGGACGAAGTCGATCCGGAGTTGCTGGCCACCTACGCCAAGCTCGGCATCCCCCTGCGCGAGCAGGAGGTTCTGGCGGGCGTGAAGGGCGCGCCGCGCTATGCGGTGGACGCGGTGTTCGACAGCGTCTCGGTGGTGACCACCTTCAAGAAGGAACTTGCCGAGGCCGGGGTGATCTTCTGCTCGATGTCCGAAGCGGTGCGCGAGCATCCTGAGCTGGTGAGGCAGTACCTGGGCACCGTGGTGCCGACGTCGGACAACTATTTCGCCTGCCTCAACGCGGCGGTCTTCTCCGACGGCTCGTTCGTCTATGTGCCGCCGGGCGTGCGCTGCCCGATGGAGCTGTCGACCTATTTCCGCATCAACGCCGAGAACACCGGCCAGTTCGAGCGCACCCTGATCATCGCCGACAAGGGCGCCTACGTCTCGTACCTGGAGGGCTGCACCGCCCCGATGCGCGACGAGAACCAGCTGCACGCCGCGGTGGTCGAGCTGGTTCTGCTGGACGATGCCGAGATCAAATATTCGACGGTGCAGAACTGGTACCCCGGCGACGCCGACGGCAAGGGCGGCATCTACAATTTCGTGACCAAGCGCGCGGACTGCCGCGGCGACCGCTCCAAGGTGTCGTGGACCCAGGTGGAGACCGGCTCGGCGATCACCTGGAAATACCCGTCCTGCGTGCTGCGCGGCGAGGACTCTGTGGGCGAGTTCTATTCGATCGCGGTGACCAACGGCCGCCAGCAGGCCGACACCGGCACCAAGATGATCCACCTGGGCAAGGGCAGCCGCTCGCGGATCATCGCCAAGGGCATTTCGGCGGGGCGCTCGTCGAGCACCTATCGCGGCCTGGTCTCGGCGCACCAGAAGGCCTCGGGCGCGCGCAACTTCACCCAATGCGACAGCTTGCTGATCGGCAAGCACTGCTCGGCCCACACCGTGCCCTACATCGAGGCCAAGACCGCCTCGGCCAAGTTCGAGCATGAGGCGACCACCACGCGCCTGTCCGAAGACCAGCTGTTCTACGCCATGCAGCGCGGCCTGGGGCAGGAGGAGGCGGTCCAGTTGCTGGTCAACGGCTTCGTGCGCGAGGTGCTGCAGGAGCTGCCGATGGAGTTCGCCGTCGAGGCGCAGAAGCTGGTGGCGATCAGTCTAGAGGGTAGCGTCGGCTGATGCTCTCCAGAGCCGTCGTCACCCGACTTGATCGGGTGATCCAAGCCACGACAGCCAAGCGGACAACGCGCTTGGGTCCCCCGGTTCGCTCTTCGAGCGCGCGTGGGATGACGATTGTTTAGGAATGACAATGCTTTCGATCAAAGACCTGCACGTTTCCATCGGCGAGAAGGAGATCATCAAGGGCCTGTCCCTCGATGTTCCGGCTGGGGAAGTGCACGCCATCATGGGGCCGAACGGGGCGGGCAAGTCGACCCTGTCCTACACCCTGGCCGGACGCTCCGGCTACGCGGTGACCGAGGGCTCGGCGACGCTGAACGGCGAGGACCTGCTGGGCCTCGATCCCAGTGAGCGGGCGGCCAAGGGCGTATTCCTGTCGTTCCAATATCCCCTGGAAATTCCAGGAGTTCCGACCCTGACCTTCATCCGCGCGGCGCTCAACGCCCAGCGCAAGACGCGCGGCGAGCCGGAGTGCACCGCGCCGCAGTTTCTGAAGCTGGCGCGCGAGGCCGCGGCCAAGCTGAAGATGGACTTCGACATGCTCAAGCGCCCGCTCAACGTCGGGTTCTCCGGCGGTGAGAAGAAGCGCATGGAGATCCTGCAGATGGCGATCCTGCAGCCCAGCTTCCTGATCCTCGACGAGACGGACTCGGGCCTGGATATCGACGCCCTGAAGATCGTGTCCGAAGGCGTCAACGCCATGCGCGCGCCGGATCGGGCGATGCTGGTCATCACGCACTATCAGCGCCTGCTGGACTACATCAAACCCGACCGGGTGCATGTGCTGGCCGGGGGACGCATCGTCGCCTCGGGCGGGCCGGAGCTGGCGCTGGAGCTGGAAGCCAAGGGCTACGACCAATACGCCAAGGCGGCAGCGTGAGTCTGGTCACCGCCATACGATCTGGCGACGCCGCGCAGCTGCCGGGTCGGCGCGACGAGGCCTGGCGCTACAGCGACCTGAAGGGCGTGCTGCGGGCGATGCCCGGCGCGTCGCCTGAGGCGGCCGCGCCCGCGTCCGCCGCGCCGCTGGCCGAGGTCGCCGCCGACAACGAGATCGTGGTGGTCAACGGCCGCTCGGTTGTGGAGAGGTTCGTCGCCGCGCCGGGGTTGGCGCGGACCCTGCGTCTGCGCGTGGCCGCCGTGACCGAGGGGACGGCTCACTCGGGCCTGCTGGCCATCGAACTGCCCGAGGGCAGCGACCTGACGATCATCGAGACCTTCGAGGGTGTTGATGCGGGCTACGTCTCCGATTTCGCCCTGGCGATTAGCATGGGCGAGGGCGCGCGTCTCGAACGCATCGTGTTGTTGGATGAGCCGGCCGACGCGATCTCGGTCAGCGCGGCGCAGGTCGAACTGTCGGCGGGCGCGAAGTTCCGCCAGACGGTGATCGCGTCCGGCGCCAAGCTGCAGCGCCACGAGACCCATCTGCACCATCCCGGCGGCGGCGCCGACGCGCGCCTGGACGGGCTCTATCTGCTGGCGGGCAAGCGCCAGAGCGACCTGACCAGCGTTGTGACCCACGCCGGGCCGGACGGGACTACCGCTCAGTTGGCCAAGGGCCTGGTGCAGGGTCAGGCCCGCGCCGTGTTCCAGGGCAAGATCGTGGTCGAGGAGGGCGCCGACGGCACCGACGCGCGCATGGGCCACCACGCCCTGCTGCTCAATGATGGAGCCGAGGTCGACGCCAAGCCGGAGCTGGAAATCTACGCCGACGACGTTTCTTGTGCGCACGGCAATACGGTGGGCTCCATAGACGAGGATGCCCTGTTCTACATGCGCTCGCGCGGCATTCCCGAGGCCGAGGCGCGGGCGCTGCTGATGGAAGCCTTCGTCGGCGAGGTGGTCGACCGGATCGAGCACGAGCCGGCGCGCGACGCGGTGCGCGCGTGGGTGGCCGAGCGCCTGCGGGGGCTGTCGTGAGTTTCGCCAAGCCGATCTTCGACGTGCAGAAGGCGCGCGCCGACTTCCCGATCCTGACCCGAGAAGTCAACGGCAAGCCCTTGATCTATCTGGACTCCGGTGCTTCGGCGCAAAAGCCGCGTCAGGTCATCGAGGCGATGTCGGACGCCATGGGGCGTTCCTACGCCAACGTCCACCGGGGCCTGCACACCTTGGCCAACGAGACCACCGACGCCTACGAGAGGGCCCGCGAGAGCGTGCGCCGCCTCATCAATGCGCCGAGCGTCAACGAGGTGGTGTTCACCAAGGGCGCGACCGAGTCGATCAATCTGGTGGCGTCTTCCCTGGGCCTGGGTTTGAAGGCGGGCGACGAGATCGTGGTCTCCGAGATGGAGCACCACGCCAACATCATTCCCTGGCATTTCCTGCGCGAGCGGCAGGGGATCGTGCTGAGGTTCATCCCGGTGCTGGACGACGGCTCGCTCGACATGGACGCCTACCGCGCCCTGCTCGGGCCCAAGACCAAGATGGTCGCCGTCACCCACATGTCCAATGTGCTGGGCACGGTCAATCCGGTGGCCGAGATCATCGCCGCCGCGCACGCGGTGAGCGCGCCGGTGCTGCTGGACGGGGCTCAGGCGATCGTCCACGGGGCGGTGGACGTGCAGGCGCTGGACGTCGATTTCTATGTGTTCAGCGGGCACAAGCTCTACGGTCCCACGGGCATCGGCGTGCTCTACGGCAAGGCCGAGCGCCTAGCGGCTCTGCCGCCGTATCAAGGCGGGGGCGAGATGATCGGCTCCGTCACCCTTGAGAAAATTAGTTACGCCGACCCGCCGCACCGGTTCGAGGCCGGCACGCCGGCGATCATCGAGGCCATCGGCCTGGGCGCCGCCGTCGAGTGGCTGGAGCAGTTCGACCGCGCCGCCATCGCCGCCCACGAGCATGCTCTGTATGAGCGGGTGAAGGGCGGGTTGAACGGCGCCAACTGGCTGACCGAGATCGGGACCGCGCCGGGCAAGGGCGCGATCTTTTCGTTCAATGTGGCAGGCGCCCACGCCCACGATGTCGCCCAGATTCTGGACCGCTACGGGGTGGCGGTGCGCGCCGGCACCCACTGCGCCGAGCCCTTGATGCGCCGATTTGGCGTGACCTCGAGCGCGCGGGCCTCCTTCGCCCTATATAATACCCTTGAGGAAGCCGACTCGTTCGTCGCCGCCCTCGTCAAAGCCCAAGGTTTCTTCTCGTGACCGATGCCGCCCCGCAAGAAAGCGCGATCGCCCAGGCCGAACTCGATGGCCTGACCGACCGGCTGATCGAACAGCTCAAGACCGTGTTCGACCCGGAAATCCCGGTCGACATTTACGAGCTGGGCCTGATCTACAAGGTCGATGTGTCGGACGAGCGCGATGTCGCCATCGACATGACCCTGACCGCGCCGGGCTGCCCGGTGGCCGGCGAGATGCCGGGCTGGGTGCAGGAGGCGATCATGAAGATCGAGGGCATCAAGTCGTGCGATGTCGCCCTGGTGTTCGATCCGCCGTGGGATCCGTCCCGCATGTCGGACGAGGCCAAGCTGCAACTGAACATGTTCTGATCATGCAGACCCCCATCACCCCCGAAGTCCAGTTCCGCCCGCGCCGCCCGCGTCCGCAGGTGGTTTCCCTGACCGAGGCCGCCGCCGACCGGGTGCGCGAGATCATGGCCAAGGCCGACAAGCCTTATGCCGGCCTCCGAGTGGGGGTGAAGAACGGCGGCTGCGCCGGGCAAGAATACGTCCTGGAATACGCCGCCGAGGCCGGGCCTCTGGATGAGGTGGTCGAGGACAAGGGCGTCAAGATTCTGATCGAGCCCAAGGCGGTGCTGTTCCTGCTGGGCACCGTGGTCGACTACGAGACCACCAAGCTGGCGTCGAAGTTCGTGTTCCGCAATCCGAACGAGACCGACGCCTGCGGCTGCGGCGAGAGCGTGACCATCGTCCCGGCGACGGAAGCCTAGGCCATCCGCTTCGAGGCCAGCCGGTTAAGGCCGGCCTCCAGGCGATCCATCCTTTAGGACTGGGTGTCCCGCGCGGCCATGGTCGCCTTGACCCACCAGGTCAGTTCGTCGAGCGCGGCCTTGGCCGAGGGCAGCAGATGGCCCTCGATCTCTTCCATGGACTGCTTGCCGCCGAACCCGGGGTGAACCGCCATCAGGTCGCCGCCGCCCAGATGCACGGCGCTGCGCGTCGAGACCATTTGCAGTTCCACGCCGATCCCGCGCAGATGCTCCAGGGCGCGGGCGCCGCCGACGCCGCCGTAGGCGATCGCGGTGAACGGCTTGTGCTCCCACTCCTTGTAGGCCTGATCGAGGGCGTTCTTGAGGGCCCCGGTGATCGAGTGGTTGTATTCCGAGACCACGAAGATGAAGCCGTCGAAGCCGGCCAGGATCTGTTGCCAGCGGACCGCCTCGGGGTTCTTGCTGGGCATCCAACGGTTGGAGGCCGGTTCGTCGAAGAACGGCAGGGGATGGTCGCGCAGGTCGACCACTTCCACGTCCATGTCGCCGCGGGCCTTGGCCTGCTTGAGCATCCATTGCGCCGGAATGTCCGCGAAGCGGGTCGGGCGGGTGGAGCCGATGATGAGGGCGATGCGGGGTTTGGCGGTCATGATAACCTCGGGTATGCTGGTTTCTACGAGAAACCACTGTACGAGAGTTGCTCGACCTCGCGAAGGAGGCACTTTGCGGAAACTAGATACCCTTGAGGATACCGCCCCGCGCGGCGTCACATCCCAGTGCGAGCACATCAGCCTGCTGCTGGCGCGGATCAGCGACAAGTGGGCTCTGCTGCTGGTGCGGGTGCTCGGGCAGGGGCCGCAACGGTTCAACGCCCTGCGCCGCGAAGTCGGCGAGATCAGCCAGAAGGTCCTGGCTTCCAAGCTGCGGGAACTCGAGGAAAACGGCTTCGTCTCGCGCACGGTGACGCCGTCGACGCCGCCTCAGGTGGAGTATGCGCTGACCGAGCTTGGCCGGGAGTTCCTGACGCCGGTGAAGATGCTGGCCGAATGGGCGGTGGCGAACTCGGCCCGGATGGACGCCGCGCGCACCGCCTATGCCGAACGCCGCACCTTGGACGCGGCCTAGGCCGCCGCTTCGCCCGGTGAACCCTCGGCGTTGGTGACGCGATTGCGGCCGGCGCGTTTGGAGTCGTAGAGGGCCGCGTCAGCCCGCTCCAGCAAGGTGTGGGCGGTTTCCTTGTTCTTCAGCTCGGCCACGCTCGCCGAAACGGTGATGGCGCCCAGTTCCTCGTTGGTCGAGCGCCGGCGCAGGGACCGCGAGGCGATCTCTTTCAACACGTCGCTGAGCATCGAATGGATGTTGGCGGCGGTCTCGCCGGGGAAGATCAGGGCGAATTCCTCGCCGCCGTAACGCGCGGCGAAGCGGGGCGGGGCGCCGACGCGGCCGAGCACGCTGGCGACATAGCGCAGGACCTGATCGCCGGTCTGGTGGCCCCAGGTGTCGTTGAAGCGCTTGAAGTGGTCGATATCCACCACCGCCAGGGTCAGCACCTCGCCGGATCGCTCGGCGACCTCGTGGGCGTGGCGCAGTTCGGTGTCGAAGGCCTTGCGATTGCCGAGGTTGGTCAGGGCGTCGGTGGTGGCGTCGCGGCGGACCTGGGCCAGGTGGTCGCGCAGCTGGTGCACTTCCTTGGTCGATTCCTGCAGCTGCTTCTGCAGGGCCTTGTTCTCTTCCTCGACCAGGCGGGTGGCGTCGCTGAGGTTGGCCACCAGGGGGCGCAGGGTGGACGGATCTGAATTGTGAGCCAGTTCGGTGGACGCGTCGGCCAGGGTGACGCCATAGGCCTTGCTGGAGGCATGGGCGGCCTGGATGGCGCGGGACACGGTATCCAGTTCGCGGCTCAACTGGTCCCCGGCGTCGCGGATCTGTTCGTTGAGCTTGGCCTTGGGCAGGAAGGTCGCGGCCAGGGATTCGCAGGTGGCCTCGGTGAAGGGATCGCCGGCGGCGATCAGGCGGTCGATCTCCTGGCCGAGCGCGGATTTGGGATTGGCCGAATAGTGCAGCCACAGTTCGTAGTTGAGCGGGGTCGGCCAGACCTTGTAGCGCACCATCATGTCCAGCGCGCTGCGGGCTAGGCGATAGGCGTCCGGGCCGCGCAGGATGGCTTCGAAATCGGCTGGATTGTCCACGCCACGCTCCTGACAGTCCGACCCTGGCCGAGTCGTTCAGTGACTGTGGGCGTTACACCTAAAATTCAAGTTAAAGCCAAGTCCTCCAGCGCCGATTGCGCAGGGACAAGTGTACAGGACTGGTATCGCTCGCCTTGTAGGCGAGCGGCCAAGGCGCCGTTTGCCTAATCTTCCCTAGGGCCGGCCGCCGCCTTGGGCGGCGCCTGCCTGAGGAAAGCTGGTACATCCGAGCCGAAGCCGACCACGCCACGCTCGTTACGGTCGTCGTCACGATCGCGGGGCGGCGGGCCGCGCCGGGTGGAATCGTCCTCGCGCCGGGGGCGGTTGTCGGACCGGGGCTCTGAACGCGGTTCCGAACGGGAGGGCTCGGGACGGCGTTCACGCCGTGCGGGGGCTTCTTCGGCGCGTGGGGCTTGAGGCGCTTCGGCTTGGGCGGGACGCTCGGTGCGTTCGGCCTGCTCCGGACGGGCTTCGCGAGGCGCACGTTCGCCGCGTCCACGACGGGGGCGACGTTCGGGACGCTCAGAGCGCTCGGCGCGTTCCGGACGTTCGGCCTGGTCGACCGCTTCGCTGGGCGCCTGGGCGGCGATCTCGGTGGGGACGAAGGGCTCGCGGGGAGCCTCGTCCTCGGGCGCGACGCGGGGCGGGTTGCGGTCGCGGTCCCGGCGCGGGCCACGGCTCTTGCTGTCGTCGCGGCCACGGCCACGGCTGCTTTCGCGCGGCTCGCTCTTGATCTGGCTGAAGTCGATGTCGAGGGTGATCTCGTTGGGCGTCTTGCCGATCAGCTTGAGCACCTTGTCGAGCTGGCGGCTGTCGTTGGGTGTGACCAGCATGAAGGTCTGACCCGTCTTGCCCGCGCGGCCGGTGCGGCCGATGCGGTGGACGTAGTCGTCGGCGTGATGGGGCACGTCGTAGTTGAACACATGGCTGACGTCCGGGATGTCGAGGCCGCGGGCGGCCACGTCCGACGCGCACAATAGACGCAGGGCGCCCGAGCGGAAGTCGGCCAGGGTCTTCATCCGCATCGACTGGTCCAGATCGCCGTGGATCGGCGCGGCGTCGAAGCCGTGGGTCCTCAGCGACTTGGCCACCACGTCGACTTCGCTCTTACGGTTGCAGAAGACGATGCCGTTCTTGACGTCGGCCCGCTCGATCAGGGCGCGCAGCGCGGTGCGCTTGGCCTTGGGATCGGAGGAGGGGATGCGCACCAGGTTCTGAGTGATGTTCTCGTTGGTGGTCGCCGGGCGGCTGGCCTCGACCCGTATCGGGTCGTTGAGGAACTGCGCGGTCAGGCGGGTGATCTCCGGCGGCATGGTGGCCGAGAAGAACAGCGTCTGCTTCTTGGGCGGCGTCATCTTGAAGATGCGCTCGATGTCCGGGATGAAGCCCATGTCCAGCATGCGGTCGGCTTCGTCGACGACCATCATCTGCACGCCGGTGAGCAGCAGCTTGCCGCGCTCGAAGTGATCGAGCAGACGGCCGGGGGTGGCGATCAGCACGTCGACGCCGCGGTCCAGCTTGCGGACCTGGTCGGCGAAGGAGACGCCGCCGATCAGCAGGGCCCAGGAGAGGCTACGGCCCTTGGCGTATTTCTCGAACGAGGCGGACACCTGGTCGGCCAGTTCGCGGGTTGGGGCGATGACCAGGGCGCGGGGCATGCGGGCCTTGGCCCGGCCGGCGGCCAATCGGTCGATCATCGGCAGGGTGAAGGCGGCGGTCTTGCCGGTGCCGGTCTGGGCGATGCCCAGGACGTCGCGTCCGGCGAGGGCGATCGGAATCGCCTGCTCTTGAATGGGCGTCGGGGTGTCATAGCCGGCGTCGGTAACGGCCTTGACTACTTCGGGGCTCAGCCCCAGGTCGGAAAAGCTTGTCATGTCCTGATGGTCTAGCCGGAGGCCGCGGGCGGAAGCGCCAAAGTCGAGCGGTCCAAGGTCCGGCGAATGCGCCGGAACATAAGAGTTCGCTTGGTCTTGTCAACGCGAAGCGGCGGTTCTTGCCTGCGATAAATCAATATTCCGGGGTTGAAGGGCAGATATGCCGAACCTGGGCCGTGTCTAGTTGCCTCGGGCGCGTGGTCCATAGCGGACCGCGGCCGGACCCAACTCGTCGACGGCGGGGGCCGAAGAGGTTGCCGGAGCCCCGCCCAAGGTCATCTCGAAGGTCTGATAGCCGTGGCCGCCATGCTCGCGGGTCGCCTCGATATGCAGGGTATAGCGACCCTGACCGACCGGGGCGCCCTTGTCGTCGCGGCCGTCCCAGGCGATCGAATAGCGGCCGGGTTTGCGCGTCGGGCGGGTGACGGCGTCGACGCTGTTCATGGTGCGTCCGACGCGGCGCCACCAGATGAAGTTCTGATCGATAAAGCGCAGATCGCTGCCGAGCAGGGCGAGGGTGCGGATCGGAGCGCCGCCCTGGTCGGTGATCCAAAAGGCGATGTAGGGCGGCAGGGCGCGCTCGCGGGTGATCGGCGGCACTTCGTAGTCGATGGCGAAGGTGAAGCCGGCGGGCCAGTTCTGGGCCGCCTGGGCGCGGTAGAGCCGCGCGGGCGGGGCGGGCGCTTCCACCGAGGCGCTCCAGCCGCGCGAGGGCAGGCGGCGGCCGTTTGCATCGATGACCATGGCCTCGAAGCCGTCCAGTCGGTCGACCAGGGCGATGGCCTGAAGGGGCTCCATGGCGCACAGGGCGGTGGCCAGGGCGTCGGCGTCGCGGGCGCTGTCGGCGACCACGGCGGCGGAGGTGTGCCGGGCGGGCAGGCCGTCGGCGGCCAGGATGTGCGGACGGGCCCGGCCGTCGACGATCAGGTCGCGCAGGCCTGGACCGCTGAAGGCGACGGCCTTGTCGGTCAGGCGCAGGGTCTGGGCCGGTTCGGCGTTGTCGTGCAGATGGTCGGGGTCTGCCATGCCGATACGCCAGGCTCCCGACGAAGGGCCGTGGCCCCAGGCGCGCAGGTCGCCGCCGATGTCGATCAGCATTCCGGCCATGGCGGGGGCGGCGCGGCGGGCGGCGGCGAGGGCGGCGTCGATGACATGGCCCTTGGCGATGCCGTCGAGGTCGAGCTGGGCGCCGTGAGGCCGGGTGATGCGCCGGCCGCCGGCGTCGAGGCCGATGTCGGCGGCGCGGGCCGCGATGTTCAGGGCGTGGGCGTCGGTCGCTCCAGTGCGCAGGGCTTTGGTGACCGCGCCGAGGCGGGCGTCGAACGCGCCGCCGGTGTCGATCCGCCAACGCTCGGCCGCCTGGACGACGTCGAACAGATCGGGCGACGCGGTGATGGAGGTCGAGGCGTTGAGGCGGGCCAGTTCGCTGTCGCCGCGCCAGCCGCTGAGCAAGGCGTCGAGCCGGTCGATCTCGGCGCGGGCGGCGCGGGCGGCGGCGATGGCGGAGGCGGGGTGGTCGGCGACGACGGCCATGTCGAGCGACGAGCCCAGCACATGCGGCTCATGCGAGCGCCAGACCTGAGCCTGGGCCTCGCCGGCGGCCAGGGCGGCGGCGCCGGCGCCCAGCAGCGCCGGCCAATAGGGATTGGATGAGGTCATCTAGCGCGGCCGACTTATTTCTGCGCGCTCGCCACGGGATTGCCCGGCCACAGGTTTTCCTTGATCTGAGTCGGGTCGGGCAAGCCGAGCACCTGGGAGCGGCCGCGCATGGCGCGCGGGTACTTGGGATTGATCTTCAGCTCGGCCTCGAAATCGGCGAGGGCCTCGGCGTCCTTGTTGGTGCGGCGCAGGGCGTCGCCGCGGGCGGTCAGGACGCCGACCAGGTTCGGCTTGAGCGCCAGGGCCTCGGTGTAGTCGGCGATGGCTTCGTTGTAGCGCCGGGTCTGGGCGTAGAGGTCGCCGCGGCCGAACACCACCAGGGCCTTGAAGCCGGGATCGGTGGCTGTGCTCAGGGCCTCGGCATAGTCGATCAGGGATTCTGCGGTCTTGCCGATGCGGGCATAGCACTCGGCCCGGTCGAACAGGGCCTCGGCGCGCGCGCGAGGGTTGGACCCCGCTTCGGCGATTGCCTGGGTGTAGAGCTCGAAGGCGCGGTTATAGTCTTCCTTGGCGAAGGCGACCTCCGCGTCGGCCGTGGCGCCGGCATAGGCAGGGCTCGCCAGGACGGCGGCCAGACCGATCAAGATCATCATGCGTCGCATGGGCGTCTCCCGCCTCTTCTGCGACACCATA
Source organism: Caulobacteraceae bacterium (assembly GCA_947475845.1). Taxonomy (GTDB): domain Bacteria; phylum Pseudomonadota; class Alphaproteobacteria; order Caulobacterales; family Caulobacteraceae; genus BOG-938. The sequence goes on from CANJMO010000053.1 coordinate 14,570, forward strand.
GGATCAGGATCGATTAGAGGTCGAGGTCTTCGACGGCGAACTCTGCGTTTTCCTGGATGAAACGGAAGCGAAGCTCCGGTTTGCGGCCCATCAGGGTCTCCACCAGCGACTCCACCTGTTCCTCCGAACGCGGAAGGGTGACGCGAGCCAGGGTCCGCTTGGACGGATCCATGGTGGTTTCCTTCAACTGGGCCGGCATCATCTCGCCGAGGCCCTTGAAGCGGCCGATCTCGGGTTTCTTGCCCTTGAAATCGCCGGCCAACAGCTCGTCCTTGTGCGCGTCGTCGCGGGCATAGACCGTCTTGCCGCCGTGGCTGATCCGGTAGAGCGGGGGCAGGGCCAGGAACAGGCGCCCGGCGCGGATCATCTGCGGCATGGTGCGATAGAAGAAGGTGATCAGCAGCGAAGCGATGTGGGCGCCGTCGACGTCGGCGTCGGTCATGATGACGATGCGCTCGTAGCGCAGGTCCTCTTCCTTGAAGCGTGAGCCGCCCTGGACGCCGAGGGCCAGCATCAGGTCGGACAGTTCCTTGTTCTCGGCCGCCTTCTCGCCGGTGGCGGAGGCGACGTTGAGGATCTTGCCCCGCAACGGCAGGATCGCCTGGTTGCGGCGGTTGCGCGCCGCCTTGGCCGAGCCGCCGGCGCTGTCGCCTTCGACGATGAACAGCTCGGCGCCTTCGGCGGAGCTGTCCGAGCAGTCGGTGAGCTTGCCGGGCAGGCGCAGCTTGCGCGTGGCCGAGGCGCGGACGACGTCCTTGTCCTTGCGGCGCTTGAGGCGCTCCTCGGCGCGCTCGATGACGAACTCGAGCAGCATCGAGGCGGTTTTGGGGGCGGCGGTCAGCCAGTGGTCGAAGGGGTCGCGCAGGGCGTTTTCGACGAGGCGCTGGGCGTCGGAGGACGATAGCCGCTCCTTGGTCTGCCCCTGAAATTCCGGATTGCGGATGAACACCGAGACCAGCACCCCGGCCTGGGCGATCACGTCCTCGGCGGTGATCAGGCCGCCGCGCTTGTCGCCGGTCAGTTCGGCGTAGGCCTTCAGGCCACGGGTCAGGGCCGCGCGCAGGCCCGCTTCGTGGGTGCCGCCCTCGGGCGTGGGCACAGTGTTGCAGTAGGACTGCATGAAGCCATCGGCCTCGCCGAAGCCGGCCGGGCTCCAGGTGATGGCCCATTCCACCGCGCCGCCTTCACCCGTCTTGCGCTCGATGCGGCCGGCGAAGGGTTCGGGGGTTACCGTCTCGATGCCCTTGATGCGCTCGGCCAGGAAGTCGGCGAGGCCGTTGGGGAAGTGGAACACCGCCTCCTCGGGCGTCTGGTCGTGGATCCGTTCCTTGGCGCAGGACCAGCGAATCTCGACGCCGCGGAACAGATAGGCCTTGGAGCGAGCCATGCGGTGCAGATGGGCCGGCTTGAACGCGACGCCCTCGCCGAAGATTTGCTCGTCGGGGAGGAAGGTGGTGGCGGTGCCGTGTTTGCGCGAGGGGCCGATCTGTTGGAGCGCCGAGGTCGGCTTGCCGCGCGAGAAGGTCTGCTTCCACTCGAAGCCGTCGCGCCAGACGCGCACCTCGACCCGTTCGCTGAGGGCGTTGACCACCGAGACGCCGACGCCGTGCAGGCCGCCGGAGGTTTCGTAGTTCTTGCCCGAGAACTTGCCGCCCGAGTGCAGGACGGTCATCAGGACCTCGAGCGCCGATTTGGATGGGTCCTTGGGATAGGGGTCGACGGGGATGCCGCGGCCGTCGTCGCGCACGGTGATCGAGCCGTCGGCGTTGAGCGAAACTTCGATCAGCTTGGCGTGGCCGGCGACGGCCTCGTCCATGCTGTTATCGAGCACTTCGGCGAACAGGTGGTGCAGGGCGCGCTCGTCGGTGCCGCCGATGTACATGCCGGGGCGTTTGCGGACCGGCTCCAGCCCTTCCAGCACCTCGATGTCCTTGGCCGAATAGTCGCCGGACGGCGCGGCCGCGACTTGCGCCGCCGCCTTGGGCACGGGCGCGGCGGGGACAGGCGCCAGGGCGTCGTCGAACAGGTCGGTCATGGTGGGCTTGGGCGATGCCGTGGACATGGGGGAAATCTGGGGCGATTCGGTGCGGCTCCGGTATGCGGCCGCGACGGGCGGGGAGCAACAGGGCAGGCGGGCCCGCGACAAGATGGACGGGAAGGGCGGCGGGTTCTAAAACGGCGGGACCTGCCGGGGGGCGGTCCAGAGCGTGAGACGCCTTCGCATGAAATACCCTTTGGCCGCCGCCGCCGCCGCTGTTTCGGCTCTGCTCTGCGCGCCTGTCCATGCCCAGACGGTCAAGCCTCCGGCCGCCGTCCTGGAAGAGATCGATCCCTCGCTGCTGGGGCCGCAGGACGCCATGGTCGCGGTCGACGGCGGCGAGGACGCGCTGCTGTACGGCTCGCTGCTGCGGCCGGAGACGGGCAACGGCTTCCCCACGGTGCTGATCCTTCCCGCCCAGGGGGCGGACCGGAACGGCAACCCGCCTGGCGCCGCGACGAAGCCAGACACCTACAAGCTGCTGGCCCACGATCTGGCGGCCAAGGGCATCGCTTCCCTGCGCATCGATAAGCGCGGCGTGGGAGCCAGCGCCAAGGCGATCGGGCGCGAGGAGGACCTGCGCTTCACCACCTACGTCGACGACGCGGTGACCTGGATCAAGTTCCTGAAGACGCAGCCCAAGGTGAACTGCCTGGCGGTGCTCGGCCATTCGGAGGGTGCGCTGGTGGCGGCCCTGGCGGCGCAGAAGATCAAGGTCTGCGCGGTGATCGAGATGTCCGGCGCCGCGCGCCCGGCCGCGGCGGTGCTGGCCGAGCAGCTGAAGGTGGCCCAGGCCACCGCGGGGATGGACAAGGAAAATTACGACAAGGCGACGGTGATCTTGAACAGCCTGGCCAACGGCAAGACCGTGGCCGACACCCCGCCCAAGCTGCAGGCGCTGTTCCGGCCGAGCGTGCAGCCCTATCTGATCTCGTGGCTGAGCGTGAACCCGATCGAGCCCCTGAAGACCGCGCCGCCTACGCTGGTGCTGCAGGGCGGGGCCGACCGACAGCTCGACCCAGGCGACGCACAGAAGCTGGCCGCCGCGCCCAAGCTGGCGCGGCTGGTGATGATCCCTGGCGCCGACCACGACCTAAAGATGAAGGCGGTCGGCGAAGCCCCGGCGGCCCTGTCGCCCCAGGCCTCGACGGTGATCGCCGACTTCCTGAAGCGGCTGACGTTCCCATAGGGGATACGAAACGAAAAAGGGCCGCGGATTGCTCCGCGGCCCTGTTCCGTCGCCCTTGTGGGGCTAGTGCATCAGCACTTGTAGTACATGTCGAACTCGACCGGGTGCGGGTGCAGCGCCAGGCGCATGACTTCTTCCATCTTCAGCTCGATGTAGGCGTCGATGAAATCGTCGTCCATCACGCCGCCGGCTTTCAGGAAGCCGCGGTCCTTGTCCAGGTTCTCAAGGGCTTCCTTGAGCGAGCCGCACACTTCCGGGATCTTCTTCTGCTCGCGGGGCGGCAGGTCGTAGAGGTTCTTGTCGGCGGGCGCGCCCGGATCGATCTTGTTGTTGATGCCGTCGAGGCCGGCCATCAGCAGGGCGGTGAAGGTCAGGTAGGGGTTGCCCATGGGGTCGGGGAAGCGGGCTTCCAGACGCTTGCCCTTGGGGCTGTCCACGTGCGGGATCCGGATCGACGCCGAGCGGTTACGCGCGGAGTAGGCCAGCTTCACCGGCGCTTCGTAGCCCGGCACCAGGCGCTTGTAGCTGTTGGTGGTGGAGTTGGAGAAGGCGTTGATGGCCTTGGCGTGCTTGATGATGCCGCCGATGTACCACAGGCACATCTGCGACAGGCCGGCGTACTTGTCGCCCGCGAACAGCGGCTGGCCCTTGCCCCAGATCGACTGGTGCACGTGCATGCCCGACCCGTTGTCGCCGAACATCGGCTTGGCCATGAAGGTGGCGGTCTTGCCGTAGGCGTGGGCCACGTTGTGGA
>CANJMO010000054.1 GCA_947475845.1 Caulobacteraceae bacterium
CTGCGCCCGCTTCGGCCTGCCCTGCATCGTCTATATGGGCGCGGTCGACGTTGAGCGGCAGAAGCCCAACGTGTTCCGCATGAACCTGCTGGGGACCGAAGTGCGCCCCGTCACCTCCGGCGCGGCGACCCTCAAGGACGCCATGAACGAGGCCATGCGCGACTGGGTCACCAACGTTTCGGACACCTACTACATGATCGGCACCGCGGCCGGTCCGCACCCCTATCCGGCCATGGTCCGCGACTTCCAGTCCGTGATTGGCGTGGAGACCCGCGCCCAGATGCTGGAGGCCGAAGGGCGCCTGCCCGACGCCGTGATCGCCTGCGTCGGCGGCGGCTCCAACGCCATCGGCATGTTCCACCCCTTCCTCAACGATGCGGACGTGCGTCTGATCGGCGTCGAAGCCTCCGGCCATGGCTTGGACAAGGCCCACGCCGCCTCGATCACCGGCGGCCGCCCCGGCGTCCTGCACGGCAACAAGACCTACCTGCTGCAGGACGAGGACGGCCAGATCACCGACGCCCACTCCATCTCCGCCGGCCTCGACTACCCCGGCATCGGCCCCGAGCACTCGTGGCTGCACGATGTTGGCCGCGCCGAGTACCGCACCTGCACCGACGAGGAGGCCCTGGCCGCCTTCCAGCTCACCGCTGAGGTTGAGGGCATCATCCCGGCCCTGGAATCCGCCCACGCCATCGCCAAGGTCGGCGAACTCGCCCGCGAGATCGGCAAGGGCGGGGTCATCGCCCTGTGCCTGTCCGGCCGCGGCGACAAGGATGTCGGCACCGTCGCCGCCGCCCTCGGCCGCAAGATCTCGGAAGTCTGAGCCATGACAACCGAGCGCCTCGACGCCACGTTCGCCCGCTGCAAGGCCGAGGGCCGCGCCGCCTTCGTCACCTATGTCATGGCCGGCGATCCGACCCCCGACGACGCCTTCGCCATCCTGTCCGGCCTACCCGGCGCCGGAGCCGACATCATCGAGCTCGGCATGCCGTTCTCCGATCCCATGGCCGAGGGCCCGCCGATCCAGCGCGCCGCCCAGCGGGCGCTCAAGCAGGGGATCACCGTCGCCAAGACGCTCGAGATCGTCCGCCGCTTCCGCCAGGGCGACCAGACCACGCCGATCGTGCTGATGGGCTACCTCAACCCGATCCTCAGCAAAGGCTACCAGCGCTTCGCCGATGAGGCCGCCGAGGCCGGGGTCGACGGCCTGATCGTGGTCGACTGTCCGCCCGAGGAAGCTGATCCCCTGGCCGATCCGCTCGACCGCGCCGGCATCAGCCTGATCCGTCTGGCCACCCCCACAACCGACGACAAGCGCCTGGCCACCGTGATCCGCCGCACCTCCGGCTTCGTCTACTACGTCTCGGTCGCCGGGGTGACCGGGGTCAAGGAAGCCGACGCCGACGCCATCAGCCCCGCCGTGCAGCGCGTCCGCGCCGCCTCGGGCCTGCCGGTGGCGGTCGGTTTCGGCATCAAGACGCCCGAGCGCGCGGCGGCGGTGGCCAAGATCGCCGACGCTGTCGTGGTCGGCTCGGCCCTGGTCGAGCTGATCGACGGCGCCATCGAGAGCAACCAACCGGCCGCGCCGAAAGTTCTCGCCTCTGCGAGGGCGCTGGCTCAGGCTGTACGCGAATCGCGCCGCACCGCAGCAGCCCCGCAGGCCTGAGCATGGCTAAGCCGCCCAAAGATCACGCACCAAAACCCGCCGTCGCCGTGGCGCCCGCCCCGGCCGCCATGGCCCCCGGCGCCAAACCCGCTCGCGGCGGCTGGCTGGCCAAGTTCGCCCCCGGCGTGCGCAACCTCGTCGCCAAGCCCGCTTCGAAGGCCCCGCCAGAGAACCTGTGGATCAAGGACCCCGACGGCGGCGAGATGATCTACCGCCCGGACCTGGAGGAGGCCTGGTGGGTCACCCCCTCGGGCCGCCACATGCGCATCCGGCCCAAGCTGCGCTTCGAGTTCACCTTCGACGACGGCGCCTACAAGGAGCTGCCGACCCCCACCGTCGTCGACGACCCGCTGAAGTTCGTTGACGACCGCGCCTACGTCGAGCGCCTGAAATCGGCCCGCGCCACCACCGGCGAGACCGACGCCATGGCCTTGGCCCACGGCAAGATCGGTGGCGTTCCGGTTGTCGTGCTGGTGCAGGACTTCGCCTTCATGGGTGGCTCGCTCGGCATGGCCGCGGGCGAGGGCTTCATCGCCGCCGCCGAAGCCGCCGTGAAGCGCAAGGCGCCCCTGGTCATCTTCACCGCCGCCGGCGGCGCGAGAATGCAGGAGGGGGCTCTTTCTCTCATGCAAATGGCCCGCACCACCCTGGCCATCCAGGACCTGAAGAAGGCGCGCCTGCCCTACATCGTGGTGCTGACCGACCCCACCACCGGCGGCGTAACCGCTTCCTACGCCATGCTCGGCGACATCCACCTGGCCGAACCCGGCGCCATGATCGGCTTCGCCGGTCCCCGGGTGATCGAGGAAACCATCCGCGAGACCCTGCCGCCGGGCTTCCAGCGCTCCGAATATCTGCTGGAAAAGGGCATGGTCGACCGCGTGGTGCCGCGCAAGGACCTGCCCCAGGTGCTGGGCTCGATCCTTGAAACCCTGATGATAGGCCGCCGCAGCGTGGCGGCCTAGCGCCCGCGCCATGGCCTACGACCAGGCCCTGGCCGAACGTCTGCGCGACATCTTCTTCGCCATCGGGCCGGTGCGCGAGGTGCGCATGTTCGGCGGCATCGCCTTCATGTTCCTCGGCCACATGTGCGTCTGCGTTCGCGACGAAGAAATCTACGTCCGCCTCGGCCAGGAGGGCGTCGCCCAAGCCGTCGCGTCCGGCGAGGCCCAGCCGTTCATGCCGACCCGCAACGCCACCGCCATCGGTCTCGCCACGGTGCCCGACGCCGCCTCGCTGGACGATGACGACCTGCAGCAGTGGGTCGAACGCGCCGCGGATTTCGTCCGCACGCTTCCGCCCAAGGCCATCGACGAATGAGCGATCACCTGCGCGCCCACGACGCCGCGCTCGAGCGCCTGCGCGGCCTGCACCCGATCAAGATCGACCTATCGCTCGGCCGCATCGAACGCCTGCTCGAGGCCCTCGGCCGCCCCCAGGATCGCCTGCCGCCGGTGATCCACGTCGCCGGCACCAACGGTAAGGGCTCAACCTGCGCCTTCCTGCGGTCCATCGCCGAGGCCGCCGGCCTCAGTGTCCACGTCCTGACGTCGCCGCACCTGGTCCGCTTCGTCGAGCGCATCCGCCTGGCCGGAACCCTGATCACGGACGAGCAGCTGGCCGAGGTCCTGGGCCGGGTCGAGGCCGCCAACGCCAGCCGGCCGATCACCTTCTTCGAGATCGTCACCGCCGCCGCCCTGGTCGCCTTCGCCGAAACCCCCGCCGATCTTCTGGTGCTGGAAGTCGGTCTCGGCGGGCGCTTCGACGCCACCAATGTCATCGCCAGGCCCGCCGTCAGCGTGATCGCCCCGGTCGACTACGACCACAGGGAGTTCCTCGGCGACGACCTCGGCGGCATCGCCCGCGAAAAGGCCGGGATCATCAAGGCCGGATGCCCGGTTGTCAGCGCCCGTCAGGCCGAGGCCGCCGAAGACGTCATCGTCCGCGAGGCGACCAAGCTGCGCGCGCCGCTCACTTTCATGGGTCAGTCGTTCGACGCCTGGGAGGAGGGCGGACGCCTGCTCTATCAGGGCGAGGACCGCCTGCTCGATCTGCCCCCGCCGTCGCTGGCCGGCGTCCATCAGGGCCACAACGCCGGCCTCGCCATCGCCGCTCTGCTGGCCTGGGGCGATCCGCGCATCGACGAAGACGCCATCGCCCGGGGCGTCGCCTCCGCCTCATGGCCCGCTCGCATGCAACGCCTCACCACCGGGCCTTACGGTGAGATGGCCCGGGCCCAGGGCAGCGATCTCTGGCTCGACGGTGGCCACAACCCGCACGGCGCCCGCGCGGTGGCCCAGACCCTCGCCGATCTCGCCCGCGACGGCCGCCCCGTCGCCCTGGTCGCCGGAACCCTGGCCAATAAGGACGCGGTCGGCTTCTTCGTCGCCTTCAAGGATTTGGACCCGCTAGTCTTCGCCACCGGCTTCGACGCCGACGCGGCGGCTTCGGCGGACCAGACGGCTTCGGCGGCCAAGACCGCCGGACTACGGGTTGAAATCGCCGACAGCCTGGCAAACGCAATACGGCGCGCCCTCCAATCGGAAGGCGCGCCGCATGTGCTCATCTGTGGATCGCTCTACATGGCCGGCGAGGTTCTCGCCGCCAGCGAACAGACCTGGCCGACCTAACCCCTACGCGGTTTGCGCCGTGACGCCGGTTTCCTGCAGCCACTCCAAGATCTTCTGCTTGGGCATGGCCCCGACCTTCATCGACGCCATCTGCCCATCGCGGAACAGCATAAGGGTCGGGATGCCGCGCACGCCGTAGCGCGAGGAGATGGTCGGGCTCTCTTCGATATTGACCTTGGCGATGGTCACCGCGCCGGCCAGCTCTTCGGAGATTTGATCCAGCGCCGGAGCGATCTGCTTGCAGGGTCCGCACCACTCGGCCCAGAAATCCACCAGGACCGGCGTGCTGGCTTGCAGCACGTCGCGTTCGAAACTTTCGTCGGTCACCTTCACGGTGCTCATGGTCTCTGCTCCCATCGGGGAAACGGACCTGGCCACGCCAAGCCCTCTAGGCTCTGCGATGTAGGTCCCCGAGCCCTAGGTATCAACCGATTGGGCGAGTCCCGCCAGACTCTTTACCAGCAAGTTTTCTGGTACCGGCATCAGCCGAGGTCCATCGGTCCATACCAGCGCGGCCTCGATCCGCCGATCGGGGAAGATCGAACGCAGCACGGCGGCGTAAACCGCCATCTGCCGGATGTATGCCGGATCGGCGTCCTCGATGCGCGCGGGCGCCGGGCGGTTGGTCTTGAAGTCGGCCACCAGCACCCGGTCCGGCTCGATCAGCAGCCGGTCGACCCGGCCCGAGATCGCGCCCACGGCGCCCAGTCCCGGCGCCACCCCGGCCACCGCCACCTCGGCCCGCGAGCCGGGCCCGAACACGGCGGCGAACTGCGGATCGTCCAGCACGCCCAGAGCCGCGCCGATCATCTCGCTCCGCTGCGCCTCAGTCAGGTCGCGCTCGCGCCCCAGCATCCGCGCGGCGGCGTCGGCGCGCTGGTCCGCCGCGAAGTCGGGCAGCAGCTGCAGCAGCTTGTGGATCAGGTCGCCCCGGCGATAGCGGCCGAGCCCGCCGGTCTGCGCCAGGGGCGAGGGGGCTGGGGCCATGTCGGCGTCATCCTCGCCCAGGTGTGACGGCGAGGCGTATCGGATGGCGCTTTCCGGCGCTGCGGCGGCGGTGGCCCAGGCGGGCAGGGCGGCCTCGGCCGCCGCGTCCTTGACGTGCGGATGGAGCCGCACAGGATCGGGGCCGAACCGGCGCGTCCCATCCTCCAGGGTGCGCACCTGACCGGCCAGGGCTTCGCTGTTCAACGCCGCCTCCGCCGCCCCGTACCAGTCGCCCAGGGTCTCCAGCTTCTGTTTGGCGTTGATCCGCGCACACAACACCAGCCGGTCGCGGGGCCGGGTCAGGGCGACGTAGAACAGGCGCTGCAGCTCCTCGTCCTCCTTGGTCGCCCGCAACTCGCGCGCGGCCTTGGTCGCCGCGCAGTCCTCCGCCGACGGCGGCGCCCACAGATAGCCGTCGCCCGCTGTCTTCAGCAGGCGCGACCGCCCGCTCGACTTCTTCACGATGGTCTCGGGCAGAAACACGATCGGCGCCTCAAGTCCCTTGGAGCCGTGCACGGTCATGACCCGCACCTCGTCGCGCGCGCCCTCCATCTCCCGCTTCACGGTGATGTCGAGCCCGGCGAAGGCGTCGATCAGTCGCTCCAGGTCCGCCACCCCGGCCCGCTCGGCGGCCAGCACCTGGGCCAGGAACTCATCCAGCACGTCCTGTGCCTCGGCCCCCAGCCGGGTGAGGATCAGGGCCCGCACCGAGCGGCCCGCGCTGTCGGCGAAACCCAGGAAGCGGGAGAAGAAATCGAATGGCCTCCGCCCCTTGGACTCGGCCCGGCACCGCTCGAGGAAGGTCACCGCTCGGCCCCACGCCGCCTTCTCCCCTGCGCGCCCGAGCAGGGCCTGCCACAGGCTCCCCTCGCGCTTCCAGGCGAGGTGGAACAGGTCGTCGTCGTCCAGCCCGATGAATGGCGCCTTGAGCAGGGCCGCCAGGGTCAGGTCGTCGCCGGGAAACTGCAGAAACCGCGCCAGGGCCATCAGGTCGTCGAAGGCGATGTGCCCGGTCAGGCTCAGCCGGTCGGCCCCCGCCACCGGCACGCCCCGCCGCTTCAGCGCCCGCAGGATTTCCTCGAACAGCGCCCGCCGCCGCCGAACCAGGATCAGCACATCGCCGAAGTGGGCCGCCCGCCAGCCGTCCTTACCCTTCACCGCGTCGCCGCGTGCGACCAGGGCCTCGATCTCCTCGGCGATCTTTTCGGCCAGGCGGCGGTTGGCGCTGCGCGGGCCTTCCTCGTCCACCGGCGCGTCCCAGGCGCCGCGCTCGGCGCCCGTCTCCTCGCGGATCGGCGCCCACAGGTCGACGCAGCCGTCCTCGGCATGGCGGCTGGCCAGGTGGCGCACCACCGTTTCGCCCGACGGCGCCGGCACGCCTTTCCAGGCGTCGCGGTCGGCGAACACGGTGTCGACAAAGCCCAGCACCTGGGGCGTGGAGCGGAACGAGGTCAGCAGCGGAACCCGCGCCGCCGGGCGTCCAACTGCCTGTATCGTGGCGTGATACATGTCTGTTTCGACCCGCAGCCGGGCGGGATCGGCGCCCTGGAACGAATAGATCGACTGCTTCTCGTCGCCGACGATGAACAGGGTCCGCTCCAAGCCGGGCCGCAGACGGATCGCCCCCGCCCCGGCGAAGAACTCCGCCGTCAGCGCCCGCAGGATCGCCCATTGCTCGGGGGCGGTGTCCTGCGCCTCGTCCACCAGGATGTGGTCGATCCCGCCATCCATCTTGAACAACACCCAGGCCGCGTCGGCCCGCTCAGTCAGCAGTTCGCAGGTCTTGAGGATCAGGTCGGCGAAATCGAGCGCGCCCCGCGCCCGCTTGGCGTTCTCGTAGGCGACACCGTAGGCATAGGCGAGACTAAGGGCGTGGATGGTGTCCTCCGCCACACGCGCCGCCCGCACCTGCTCGCGCGCCTCCGTCAGCCGGTCTTGCTCTTCCAGCATGGCGGAGCGCAGGTCCTCGCGCGCGCTCAAGCCCTTGCTCTTGGCGATCAGGGTGATCGGTGTGCCGTCGCCGCCGTCGGTGAATAGGGCGCTCAGCAGCTCGCCGAACACCGCCTGTCCCGCCCGCGCCGCCAGGGCCACGGTCTTCAGCTTGGCCGCGCACTTGCCGTCGTTGGCCCCGCCCCCGGCCAGCAGGGTCTCCGCGGCCTCCAGCCAGACGTCGGTGCGCATCCCGGCGGTGGCCTCGGCCTCGATGGCGCCGCCCGACGCCGGGGCGTCGAAGCCGCACCGAGCCCACACGTCCAGGACCATGGCTTCGTGGCCGCCGCAGCTTTCGAGATAGTTGGCGATCCCGGCCCGCGCGCCCTCGAAGGCGGCGAACATCGCCTGGAAATCCATGAACGCCAGGGCCACCGACAGGCGGGCATAGGCGTCGGCCATCGGCTGCGCGCCCGCCATGGCCATCGCCGCCACCGTCTCGCGCGCCTCGCCGGCGATCTCGTCGGCGTCGCGGTCGTCCATCACCTTGAACCCGGGCGAGACGGCCGCCTCCAGCGGGAAGCGCTTCAGCAGCTTTTCGCAGAAGGCGTGGATGGTCTGGATCTTCAGCCCGCCCGGCGTCTCCAGCGCCCGGGCGAACAGGGCGCGCGCGGTCGAAAGATCGGTGTGTCCGAAGCCCGCGGTTGGTTTGCCCTGCAGGATCGCGAGTTGCACCTTAAGCGGCTCATCATCCATGACCGACCAAGCGCCCAGTCGGTCAAACAGCCGTCGTTGCATCTCCGCCGCGGCCGCCTTCGTGTAGGTAACGCAAAGGACTGCCTCAGGGTGGGCGCCTTCCAACAGCAGCCGCGCCACCCGGTCCACCAGGGTCCTGGTCTTGCCTGACCCGGCATTGGCCGTGACGAAGATCGAGGCGGCGGGGTCCGACGCCGTCCGCTGCGCCACTTGAGGGTCGGGGAAATCGGCGACGCTCATTCGTCGTCCTCCCCGTCGCTTGTCGACCATTCATAGACCCGCGCCAGGTGGTCGTAATCGCTGCCGTAGCCCTTCACGAACTGCGGCGCGGTATGCGAGCGATAGGGCTCGCTCGCGTCCTCGTAGCGCTCGATCAGCGCCTGCAGCCCGGCGAACGCCTGCTCGGCGGCGTCCTGGCTTTCCGGTCCCGCCGCCAGGGGGGTGATCTCCTCGCCCGCCGGATCTCGCCCAGTGATCCGCACATAGGTCAGATCGCCGGCCGGGCAGGGGCCGATGTCCTTGAACCCCTCGCGGGCGATGATCGCGGCGGTCAGGGTCAGTTGCGGCGAGAAGCCGGCTTTCACCATCGTGGGGCTGGGCGGCAGGCCGGTCTTGAAGTCCAGCACATGGGCCAGGCCTTCAGGACTGACCTCGATGCGGTCGGCCTTGGCGGTGACGGTGAACAGGCCCCGCCCGGTCGGGAACACGGCCTGGCCCGAGCGCTCGACGAACACCCTGGTCCCGTCGGCCCGGCGGCGCGTCTCCCAATCCTCGATCCAGGCCCCGGCTTCCTTGGCGAGGGCGGTCTCGCGGGCCAGGGCGGCGGCGGGGGCTCCGGCCTTGCGCAGTTCTTCCATATAGAGCTCGGCGAACCGTTCGCCCGGCGCCGGCCATTCGGCGGCATAGTCCTCGAACGCCTGGTGGATGGCGGTGCCGCGCGCCCGCTGCTCCATTGGCTCGTCGGGCCGGTCCAGCAGGCGCAGCTTGAGTACATTGCGGGCGTAGACGGCGTAGGGGTCGCGGGTCAGGGCCTCGACCTGGGTCACCGGCAGCTGGATCGGCCGCGCCTCCAGCGGCGGGGCGTATTCGGCGCGGCTCACGGGGCTGTAGTCGCCCGGCCGGTCCAGCGCCCGCGCCCAGTCCAGCGCCTCGGGCCGCTCGGCCAGGGTCACGCCCGCTCCCCGCGCCAAGGTCTTCAGCCGCCACAGCCAGCGGCTCTCCACCGCCGGGGCGCCCTCGCGCCGCTCGGAATGCAGCAGGAAAACCTCAGGCGCGCAGGCCGCCTGAGCGAAGTCGTGCGCCGACAGGCCGATCCGCCGTTCGGGCGGCGGCAGGTCCATGGCCTCGCGCATCGGCCGCGACAGGAACGGATCGACCGGCGCCCCCTGCGGCCACACCCCTTCCTCCAGACCCGCCAGCACCAGCCGGTCGGCGCGGATCAGGCGGGCCTCGATGGCGCCCAGGATGCGCAGGCGCGGATGGGTCGCCCCGCCGGTGCGCACCGTGGCCCCGGCCATCAGGGTCTCGATCATCTGGGCGAAGCCGGCGGCGGTCACCTCGGGCAGCCCATCGCTCTCGCCGATCAGGGCGCTGAGCATCTGCCCGGCCGCCTCGCCCGACGGCCCGGCCCACAACGATCCGAGCCCGCCGTCCTCGCCCGCCGCCAATTGCTCCAGGGTCTCGGTCAGGGCGCGCGCCTGCTGCGCGGCCGTCGGCGCGGTGTGCGCCACCCCGCCCAGCGCCGCGCGCAGCCGGTGCAGCACCTCAGCCGCCCCGGCGTCGCCTTTCCTGGCCAGCCGCGCCTCCAGCGCCGTCCAGTCGTTCGGCCGCGGCCCGCGCAGGCCGTGCAGTTCCAGGGCCCGCACGCCTTCAGCCAGAGCCTCGGGCGCCAAACCCAGCCGCACCAGCGGATGCTTGAGTATCGCCAGCAGCCGTACCGGATCGCACGGATCGATCGCCGTTCGCGCCACCAGTCCGACCAGCACCCCCACCGGGCAATGCGACAGCGGCGTCCCGGCCGATGAGTCGGCGGCCAGTCCCCAGCGCGCCAGCTTGGCCGACACCCGCCGCGCCAGGTCGCGATCCGGCGTCACCAGGGCGCAGGTCTTGCCCGGCGTCTCCAGCGCCTCGCGCAGCAGCAGGGCGGCGACCCCGGCGCTGTCCTCCTCGCCGCGCCCGGCGATCAGGGTCAGGCCCTTCAGCCCCTCGGCGATCGGGTCCTCGCTCAGGGACTCGGCGCGGATTCTGGCGATCTGGTCGCGCCAGTCGGCGGTCGCCTCGGCCGGGCGCAGGGCCTCGTTGACCAGCCGGCGGCGCCAGCGGCCGCGGCTTTCTCCCGCCGTCTCCAGTTCTCCCGCCGGCCAGGGCAGCACCTCATGCCGAGAGGCGCCGGAGCGGATCAGCAGACGTTTCATCGCCCCTTGCGGATGCTGCTCGCCGACCTGCGCCCACGCGCCCTCGGCTAGGTCCAGATCAAGTCCCGGCAGCACCACGGCCCCCAGCGGCGCGCGGGCGACTACGGCCAGCAGGTTGGCGGTGGCGGGCGCGGTGCCGGTCGACCCGGCGGCGATCAGCGGTGTTTTCGGCGGATTGTCCGCCCACTGACGTTCCAGCGCCCGCAACAGCCGCACCTGGCGCGCCGAGCTGTCGATCAGGCCCAGTTCCTCCAGGCGCCGGGGCCAGTCGCGCAACGCCAGCTTGAGGAATCCGGCCGACCGCTCCCAGTGCTTGGCCATGTCGCCGGTGACCAGCCCGTCTATGCGGTCCAGGGGCGCCTCGACCTCCTCGATCTGCAGGCTGTCGAGAAACCCGGCCAGGGCGTCGGCCAGTTCCAGGGTGGCGGTGGCGTCCAGGGTCCGGTCCAGGGCCCCGGAATGCTTGACCACCAGGCGCGCCAGCTCGAACCGGCGGCGGTAGCCAGATACGGCGGGCGGCAGATCGAGCGCGATGTCGCCCGGCTCGAACGGCGGTTCGCCTTCATCGAGATCGCCCAGGGCCCGCACCTGCGGCAGCAGCACCGCCTTGCCGCCCGACACGGTCAGAAACGCCTCGGCCAGGGCACGCGCCCCGCGCCGCGTCGGGGTCAGCACGATCGCCTGCGACAGGGCCTCGGGGCCGAGCGGCTGCAGGGCCAGGGTCAGGCCCCGCGCCAGGTCCTCGACGAACGGGCGGTGCGCCGGGATGGTGAACCAGCGCGGCCCCGGCTTGTCGAAGGGGCCAGCCGCACTCATCCGCGCAGCCGGGCCTCGGCCTCGTTGCGGGCGCGCGGATCGCCGACATGCATCCAGAAGCCGTCCATCACCGCGCCATAAAGGCGCCCTTTGACCATGGCCTCCATCCAGCGGGCGAACACCGAGAACGGCCCTTCCGGCCCGTTGTCGACGATCTGCGGCTTGAGAATCTGCACCCCGATGTAGGCGTAGGGCGCCTTGGGCTCGGTCCCCCGATGGGTCAGCCGGCCGTCCTCGGCCAGGAAGAAATCGCCCGGCCCGTCCAGCCCCAGCAGGTTGTCCATCGGCGCCAGCAACAGACAGGCGTCCATCTTGTCCGGGTCCCAGGCGGCGGCCAGGGTCTCCAGGGCCGGTGTCGCGCCCTCGATCCAAACCGAATCGATATTGGCCACCCATACCGGATCGTCGCCCAGCAGGATGCGGGCTTTCTTTAGGCCGCCGCCGGTCTCCAGAAGTTGGTCGCGCTCGTCCGAAACGATCACCCAGGGCGTTTGACGGGCTTCCACATGATTGATCAGCCGCTCGCCGAAATGGTGCGCGTTGACCACCGCGTCGGTGACCCCGGCCTCGGCCAGCCGGTCGAGCATGTGGTCGATCAGCGCCTTGCCGCCGACCTCCACCAGCGCCTTGGGCCGGTCGTCGGTCAGCGGACGCATGCGGCTGCCGATGCCCGCGGCGAGGACCATGGCCATCTTGGGCGCGCTCATCGACGGGCCTCCATGGGGACATGCCGGTCGACCCAGGCCTTCAGGTTGATCAGCACCGGGTTCTCCAGATTGCGCTGCAGCTGCCCCCACATGCGCGGCATGAACTGGCGGTAGCGCGGTTTACCGTCTCGCACGATCAGTCGCGCGAACACTCCCAGGATGCGCGCCTCGTTCAGAGCGGCGAGGGCGGCGTAGTCGGCCATGAACCGTTCCCGGTCCAGATGGGGTCGGTGGCCGAAGTAACGGTCCAACGCCGCCGTCTCCAACGCCGGCGACACGTCCCGCCGTGCGTCCTGCAGCAGCGAATGCAGGTCCCAGCTCGGGTGGGCCAGGACCGCGTCCTGGAAATCGATCAGCCCGACCCGCGCCGCGCCGGCCCGGTCAGGCAGCCACAGCAGGTTCTCGGCGTGGAAGTCGCGGTGGGCGAACACCGTGGCCCCGGCCTCGCCCCGATCGGCGATGTCGGTCCATAACGCGTCCCATTCTGCGCGGGCCTCGGCCCCGAACTCTAGCGCAGGCTCAAGCTTCGGCAGCCAGTCGACGAACAGGTCCGCCCCCGCCTTCAGCGCCACCGCGTCGTAGGGCAGCAGCGGCCAGGAAACTCCGTCCACGGTCAGGACGGCGGGCGGGCTCGCCTCGTGCAGGCTGGCCTGGGCGTCGATGGCGGCGAAATAGAGCTCCTGCTCGTCCTGTCCCTGCTCGATCAGCCGGGCGAACACCCCCTCGCCGAAGTCCTCGATCACCGCCAGCCCGGCGGGCGCGTCGAGCGCCACGATCTCCGGCGCCGACAGGCCCTGCGAACGCAGATAGGCGGCGGTGGCGGCGAAGGCGTCGACCCGTCCGGCGGCGAGGCGCGCGGTGGCGTTCCAGCCGGCCGCCAGCCGCTGCCGCGCGTCCCATGCCGGGTCGCAGTGCGGGCTCTCGGCCAGGGACGGCGCATCCATCAGCATCAGGGTGGCGCCCCCCGGCAGGGTCAGGCGCTCGTAGCGCCGGGTCGAGGCGTCGCCGGGCAGGGGCGCCCGCGCGGCATGGCCCAGGCCCGCCGCTTTCAGGAAGGCCGTCTTGGCCGCCTCGCGATCCGCCTCAGAACTCAAGCGTCCGGCCCTCCCACGACCCATGCGGCGTCAGCCGCGCGCTGCGGCCCTCGCCCTCGATGGCGATCTCTATATCGAGTCGGTCCAGCGGCAGTTGCCCCTCCAGCCGCTGCGGCCACTCGATCAGGGCCGCGCCGTCCTCCAGCGCCTCGTCGAGCCCGATTTCGAACGCCTCGTCGGGCCGGGTGAGGCGGTAAAGGTCGAAGTGGGCCAGGATGAAATGCTCTCCCTGATAGAACTGCACCAGGGTGAAGGTCGGGCTCGGCACGTCCTCGTCGGTCCGCGTCAGCGCCCGCACCAGCCCACGCGCCAGGGTCGTCTTGCCGGCGCCCAGCGGGCCCGACAGGCACACAGCCTCGCCGGTGCGCAGGGCGTGCGCCACCACGAATCCCAGGCGCTGGGTGGCATCCTCGTCGGGCAGGGGGATGGTCCGGCTCATGCCCCCGGCTTAGCGCGCGCTGCGGCTAGGCGAAAGCCCGGTCCGGATGCTCCGGCAACACCCGCTCGACATAGGCCTTCAAAGCCAGGGTGATGGCGGCGGAATCGTCGGCGATGGCGTCGGCCGGGATCGACGGCCCGATGGTCAGGACGAAGGCCTTGCCGCGCTTGTTGAGTAGTTCGTGGAACAGGGTGATGTCGCGCAGTTCCTTGGACACCCGGTCCAGCAGGTTAAACAGCACCGACGGCGGCCCGCTGACATGCAGCGGCAGGCCCATGCTTCCTGGCCAGGGAAAGGGCGGTGGCCGCCCAGGGCGGGTCGGTCTGCACCCCGCCCTCCCTCACCGAAATGCGCCCCGCCGGAAAGATCACCAGCGCCTGCTCGTCGGCGAACGCCTGATGCGCCAGCTGCAAGGTCAGCCGGGTCCGCTGGCGGGTGCGCTTTTCCTCGACCCACTCGACCGGAATGAACACCTCGCCCAGCTGGGGATTGACGCGGTGAGCATCGGAATTGGCGAAGAACAGCACATCCCGACGAACCGGCTTGAGCGCGTCATAGACCGCCACCCCGTCGGCTAGTCCCGTGGGATGGTTGGCGACGATCACCACCTTGCCCAAAGCCGGAATCCGCTCGGCGCCGGTCACCGACACCTTCAGATCGAGCAGGGCGGAGACGTGGTCCATCACCTGCAGCCCGCCCATCGGCGCGATGGCGTCGGCCATTTCCCGCGCCGGCCCATAGCCCAGGGCGGCATAAACCGCCGGACGCAGCAGCGGCCAAAGCCGCGAGCCGGTCAGGCGCGGCGCCCGCTCGGCGATCAGCACGTCGATGATGTGAGGCTTACGGTCACGCTGCTTTGATACGCTGCCACGCCGCGTTCGGTTCTTCCTTTATTTGCGCTACCGCGCTGCGCTGCTTGAGCGCAGGCACATCGAGGATGACGCTGGCGTGGTCGCCTGCTACCTCCGCTGCGATGCCCGATACCCTTCGCACCGCCTACCGCCAGCGCCTGGAACGCGGCGAACTCAAGCCCGACGCCGCCCAGGCTCAGGCGGTCGAGGCCCTGTGCCGGCTGGAGAGCGATCTCAACCTGCACGGTGAACCCGGCTTCCTGCCGTTCTTCAAGAAGCCGAAGGCGGCCCGCGGCGTCTATCTGTGGGGGCCGGTCGGGCGCGGCAAGTCGATGCTGATGGACCTGTTCTTCGACTGCGCTCCGGTCGAGAAGAAACGCCGCATCCACTTCTACGCCTTCATGTCCGAGGTCCACGGCCTGATCGACCAATGGCGCAAGGGCGACCACGCTGAACGCAAGCGGGTGTTCGGGACCAGTAAGGGCGACGATCCGATCGGGCCGACGGCGGCCCTGCTGGCGGCCCAGGCGCGCCTGCTCTGCTTCGACGAACTGCAGGTCACCGACATCGCCGACGCCATGATCCTGGGCCGCCTGTTCGAGGCCCTGTTCGACGACGGGGTGACACTGGTCTGCACCTCCAACCGCCCGCCCGAAGACCTCTACAAGGACGGCATCAACCGCCAGCTGTTTGTCCCCTTCATCGACCTGATAAAGCAGAAGACCGACGTGGTCGCCGTGCGCGGCCCGCTCGACTTCCGCCAGGATCGCCTGCGCGGGCAGGAGGTCTATCTGACCCCCGCCGACGCCCCGCACCGGGCCAAATTCGACGCCCTGTGGGCCGACATGCTCGGCGGCGCCGGGGAGATCGGAGCCACGCTCGACGTGCTCGGCCGCAAGGTCGCCTTCAAACGCGCCGTCGGCGGCCTGCTGCGCGCCACCTTCGACGAGCTGTGCGTCCATCCGCTCGGCCCGGCCGACTATCTGGCCATCGCCCAGCGTTTCCACACCGTGTTCCTGGAAGATCTGCCGCAGCTCAATACCGGCCGCCGCAACGAAGCGCGCCGCCTCGTCACCCTGATCGATAGCCTGTATGAGGCCGACGCCAAGCTGGTGGTCCTGGCCGGGGCCGAGCCCGACGACCTCTATCCCGCCGGCGACGGCGCCTTCGAGTTCGAGCGCACCGCGTCTCGTCTGCAGGAAATGCGCTCGGCCGCCTACCTGGAAAAGGTGCGCGACTGAGCGTCCAGCCTGCTCCGCCGCCGTCCTGGCTGACGCCGCTGCTGGCTGCCGCCTGCGGGCTGATCGTGGCCAATATCTACTACGTCCAGCCCCTGGCCGGGCCGATCAGCCACGCGTTGGGCCTGCCGCCCGCCGCCGCCGGGCTGATCGTGACCATGACCCAGGCGGGCTACGGCCTTGGCCTGCTGCTGATCGTTCCGCTCGGCGATCTGATCGAGAACCGCGCCCTGATCCGCACCATGGTGCTGCTGGCCGCCGCCGCCCTCGCCTTGGCCGGGATCGCCGGACAGGCCCTGCCATTCCTCGCCTGCGCCCTGGCCGTCGGCCTCGGCTCTGTCGCGGTGCAGATCCTGGTCCCCTACGCCTCGCACCTGGCCCCGGAGGCCGAGCGTGGCCGGGTGGTGGGCAAGGTCATGGGCGGGCTGATGTTCGGCATCATGCTGGCCCGCCCCGCCGCCTCGCTGATCGCCGACCTGGTCAGCTGGCGCGCCGTGTTTCTGATTTCCTCGGGACTGATGCTGGGGGTCGCGGCGGTGCTGTCGCGCCTGCTCCCCTTGCGCAAACCCGACCAAGGCTTGAGCTACGGCGCCCTGATGGCCTCGATGGCCCAGCTGATGGCCCGGACCCCCACCTTGGGCCGCCGCGCGCTCTATCAGGCCAGCATGTTCGGCGCCTTCTCGGTGTTCTGGACGGCCACGCCCCTGCTCCTGACCGGCCCGCGCTACGGCCTGTCGCAGACCGGCGTGGCTCTGTTCGCCCTGTTCGGCGCGGCGGGCGCGATCTCAGCCCCGCTCACCGGCCGCTGGGCCGACAAAGGCCTGACCCGCGTCGGCTCGGCCCTGGCCATGGCCGCCGCCAGCGCCGCCTTCCTGCTCAGCCGCTTGGCTCCGGACCATTCCTTCGCCGGCATCGCCTTGCTGGCGATCAGCGGCGTGGTGCTCGATTTCGCCGTCACCGCCAATCTCGTGTTCGGCCAGCGCGCCATCTATGTCCTCGGCGCCCACACCCGCGCCCGCATGAACGGCCTCTACATGGCGACCTTCTTCGTCGGCGGCGCCGTCGCCTCGGCCCTGGCCGGTTGGAGCTACGCACAGGGGGGCTGGGCCTGGACATCCCTGCTCGGCGCGGCCTTGCCGTTGATGGCATTGGCCTATTTCGCGAGCGAACCAAAAGCCTGATCTATGCTCTCTGAACCGCAAGAATCGCCGATATGTGGCATCCGCGCCGCCCCGCGTTGACAGGCGGGGTCATGGGGCTAAAACGGCGCCGCAGCACAGGAGCGGACTGCGAAAAAGTGGCCACCGGTTTTTCGCAGAGAGGCCGCTCCAATATTAGAATCGATCACGTTTATGGTTTTGGATTGGCCCAATCCAAAACCATCGTGATCTAGGAAAGGGTCGCCATGAGTGACGCCGCTAAAGGCGCCGGGAGGACACCGAGAGGTCCCGCGGACCGCCCGATGTCCCCACACCTGCAGGTGTGGCGCTGGCACGTGACCATGGCCACTTCGATCTTCCACCGCGCGACTGGCATCGGCCTCTATGTCGGCGTGCTGGTCCTGGCGGGCTGGGTCGCGGCCTTGGCGAGCGGCCCCAACGGCTACGACGCCTACATGAGCCTGCTGGCCTCGCCGCTTGGCCTCTTGGTCCTGTTCGGCCTGACCGTCGCCTTCCTCTACCACTTGGCCAACGGCATCCGGCACCTATTCTGGGACGCCGGCAAAGGCTTCGCGCCGCAGACAGCCGACATGACCGGCTGGGCCACCATCGTGTTCGGCGTGGTCGCCGCGGTGCTGATCTGGATCATCGCCTTCCTCAACCTCGGAGGCGGCCAATGACCAGCTACCGCACCGCTCTGGGCCGCGCGCGCGGCCACGGCTCGGCCAAGCACGGCGTCAGCCACTACATCGTTCAGCGCGTTTCAGCCGTCGCCCTGGCGCCCCTGGGCCTGTGGGGCCTCTATTCGGCCCTGCACCTGTCGCATGCCGGCTACGAGGGCGCCGTGGCGTGGCTGCACGCCCCGGTCAACGCGGTCCTGGCCATCCTTCTCACCGTCGCGGCCGTGGCGCACATGCGCATCGGCATGCAGGAAGTGGTCGAGGACTACATCCACAAGCACACAACCAAGGCCGTGCTGTTGATCCTCAACCTGTTCGTCTGTGTCCTCGGCGGATCCGTCGCCGTATTCTGCGTCCTCAAGGTCGCTCTGATCGGAGGGGCGATCTGATGGCCGCCAACGACTACAAGTTCATCGACCACAAGTTCGACGTGGTGGTGGTCGGCGCCGGCGGCGCCGGTCTGCGCGCCGCGCTCGGCTGCGCCCAGGCGGGGCTGAAGACCGCCTGCGTGACCAAGGTGTTCCCGACGCGCTCCCACACCGTGGCGGCCCAGGGCGGCATCTCCGGCTCGCTCGGCAACATGAGCGCCGACGACTGGCGCTGGCACATGTACGACACCGTCAAGGGCTCCGACTGGCTCGGCGACCAGGACAGCATCGAATATCTCTGCCGCAACGCCCCCGCCGCCATCTACGAGCTGGAGCACTGGGGCGTGCCGTTCTCGCGCACCGACGAGGGCAAAATCTACCAGCGCGCCTTCGGCGGCATGACCAAGAACTACGGCGAGGGCCCGATCCAGCGCACCTGCGCGGCGGCCGACCGCACCGGCCACGCCCTGCTGCACACCCTCTACGGTCAGTCCCTGAACAGCGACATCGACTTCTTCGTCGAATATTTCGCGCTCGACCTGATCATGGACAACGGCGTCTGCCGCGGCGTCACCGCGTGGAAGCTGGACGACGGCACCCTGCACCGCTTCCAGGCGCAGATGGTGATCCTGGCCACCGGCGGCTACGGCCGCGCCTATTTCAGCTGTACCAGCGCCCACACCTGCACCGGCGACGGCAACGCCATGGTGCTGCGCGCCGGCCTGCC
>CANJMO010000055.1 GCA_947475845.1 Caulobacteraceae bacterium
CGATGTCGTCGTCCACCACGATCACCCACTTGGTGTACATGAACTGGCTCAGGTACGACCACACGCCGAGCATCACCCGCTTGGCGTGGCCGGGGTAGGCCTTCTTCATCGAGACCACGGCGATGCGGTAGCTGCAGCCCTCGGGCGGCAGCCAGAAGTCGACGATCTCGGGGAATTGCTGGCGCAGAAGCGGGATGAACACCTCGTTGAGCGCCTCGCCGAGCACGGACGGCTCGTCCGGCGGGCGGCCGGTGAAGGTGGTCAGGTAGATCGGGTCCTTGCGCATGGTGATCGCCGTGATCTCGAACACCGGGAAGCGCTCGACCGAATTGTAGTAGCCGGTGTGGTCGCCGTAGGGGCCCTCGTCGGCGTATTCGTCCAGGTGGACATAGCCCTCCAGCACGATCTCGGCTTCAGCGGGGACCATCAGGGGCACGGTCTTGGCCCGGACCAGCTCGACCTTGGCGCCGCGCAGCAGGCCGGCGAACTGGTATTCGCTGAGGGTGTCGGGCACGGGCGTCACGGCGGCCAGGATGGTGCCGGGATCGGCGCCCAAGACGGCGCAGGCGGGCAGGGGCTCGCGCTTGCCGGCAGCCTTCCAGCGGCGATGGTGCTGAGCGCCGCCGCGATGGGCCAGCCAGCGCATGATGGTCTTGTTGGGCCCCAAAACCTGCATCCGGTAGATGCCGAGGTTGAAGTCGTCTTCCTTGGAGTCCGAGGGGCCCTTGGTGACGATCAGGGGCCAGGTGATCAGCGGCGCAGGCTCGCCCGGCCAGCAGGTCTGGATCGGCAGCTTGTTGAGGTCGATCTGGTCGCCGGTCAGGACGACCTCCTGCACGGGAGCCTTCTTGACCACCTTGGGCCGCATCGACATCACGGTCTTGGCGAAGGGCAGCAGTTCCAGGGCGTCGCCCAGGCCGCGCGGCGGTTCGGGCTGGCGCAGGAAGGCCAGCAGTTCGCCGACTTCGCGCAACTCGGCGCCGGTGGTGCGGGTCTTGCCCTCCATGGTCACGCCCATGGCCACGCGCTTGACGGTGCCGAACAGGTTGGCGAGACAGGGGATGCCCGAGGGCTGGCCGTCGGCGCGGACCGGATTCTCGAACAGCACGGCGGGGCCGCCGCTCGCCAGCAGGCGCGTCTGAATCTCGGTCATCTCCAGCACGGTGGAGACCGGCTCGGACACGCGCACAAGCTCGCCCGCGTCCTCCAGCACCTTCATGAATTCGCGCAACGATCGGTAGGCCATACGCCCTCGCTTCAAGCCGGGCGGAAGCTAGGGGGCGGCGGGGCGGTTGTCTATTCCACGTCCCACGGATAGTCGGGCTGCACGGTGACCACACGGCCGTCCGGGCGGCGCAGGGCGTCGATGCGGGCCATCTCCGCTGGCGACAGCTCGAAGCCGAAGACGTCGAAGTTGGAGGCGATGCGCGCGGGGGTGGAGCTCTTGGGGATGGCGATGACCTGAGGCTGCTGGATCAGCCAGCGCAGGACGATTTGGCCGAGATCCAGGCCCCGCGAGCGGGCGATGTCGTCCAAAACCGGATTGCCGATCACCTTGCCGCGCGCCAGGGGGCAGAAGGCAGTCAGGGCGGCGCCGTGGCGGCGCACCGCGGCCGTCACACGGTTCTGAGTGACCAGGGGGTGGTACTCGACCTGATCGACGGCCAGGGGCGCCTTGGACAGGCTCTGCGCCAGGTCGAACGAGGCGGCGGTGAAGTTGCAGACGCCGATGGCGCGGGTCTGGCCGCGTTCAAGCGCCCTGTTCATCGCCGCCATGGTGCCGTCCAGAGGGATGTCGCGGTTGGGCCAGTGGATCAGGAACAGGTCGACATAGTCTGTCCCTAGCTTTTGCAGGCTCTCTTCGATGGAGGCTTCGACATCGGCGGGGGCGAGGCGGTCCTTCCACACCTTGGTGGTCAGGAACACGTCGCCCCGTCTGACGCCGCTGGCCTTGAGCGCGGCGCCGACCTCGGTTTCGTTGTTGTAGAAGGCGGCCGTGTCCAGGTGGCGATAGCCGACGTCCAGCGCCTGTCTGACGATGTCGAAGCACTCCTGACCCACGCTCGGCCAGGTGCCGAAGCCCAGGGTCGGGATGTCGATCCCGCCGGCGGTGACGTTATGCATGGGAGCCCCTTAAACCGGGTCTTCGTAAGCGCGGATCTGGGCCTTGGAGGCGCATTCGCGCCAGGCCTGCGTGAATAGACGTTTCAGGGTGGGCGAATCCAGACCAGGGAGGCGCGCCAGTACCGAAGGGTAGTTGCGGTAGTGGTCGGTGACGAAGAAGATTTCGGGTGCGGCTTCGATCAGGAACTCGCGTTCGTCGAAGCCGATTCGGGTCAAGACAAGAACCTCTCCGTCCGGCCAAAGCCGCGCCAGAATCTTGCCTCGTACGCGCAGGCCGGGCGTGCCGTAGCAAGGCGCCTCCTCCACACCAGGAAGGGCGAAAGCGATGGCGCGGACCTCGTCGAATGTCATGGGGCGCATTATAGGTGGACGCATGAGTGAGGCCGCAACCCCCGGCGCCCTGAAGCCCCCGGTCCTGGTCCTGGGAGCCACCAGCCTGATCGGCCGGTTCGCCATGCCGCGTCTGGCCGCGGCGGGGATCGATGCGGTGGGGCTGAGCCGTACGGCCCCGGACGGGCCGGAGTGGGTGCAGGCCGACCTGAGTGCAGCGGACCTCGAGCAGAAGCTACCGCGGGCGCCGACGGTGTTGAGCCTCTCACCGATCTGGCATCTGCCGCAGGCTCTGCCCGCGCTGAAAGACAAGGGTATGCAACGTCTTGTGGCGTTTTCCTCGACCAGCGTCTTCACCAAGGCGACGTCGCCGGACCCCTATGAACGTGATGTCGTCCGGCGGCTGGCCGACGGCGAGGCGGCCGTGCGCGCGTTCTGCGAGGAGAACGGCGTGGCCTGGACCATCCTGCGGCCGACCCTGATCTATGCCGAAGGGCAGGACCAGAATGTCACGAGATTGGCGGGGTTGATCCGCCGGTTCGGGGTGCTGCCGTTGTATGGAGCGGGCGAGGGCTTGCGCCAGCCGGTGCATGCCGACGACCTGGCGGGCGCGGCCTTGGCCGCCGCCGCAAGTCCCGAGGCGCAGGGGCGCGCCTACGATCTGCCGGGCGGGGAGATTCTGACCTACCGCAAGATGGCCGAGCGGGTATTCGAAGGGCTGGGCAAGCGGCCCGTGATCCTGCCGGCGCCGGAATGGCTGTGGCGGCTGGGCTTCGTGCTGGCGCGGCCATTGCTACCGGGCGCGACGGCGCAGATGGGCGCCCGAATGAAGGAAAACCTGACCTTCGACAGCGGGCCTGCCAAACGAAGTTTCGGCTGGAAACCCAGAGTCTTCCGGCCGAATTTTAAGACCTAGAGTTCGGCCCAGACCGCCAGCTCGTTGCCGGCCGGATCGCGGAAGTGGAAGCGTCTGCCGCCGGGAAATTCGAAGATCGGTTTGGTGATCGCGGCGCCCGCCGCCTGGACCTTGGCCAGCATGGCGTCCAGATCCTGGGCGAACAGCACCGGCAGGGGCTGAGCGGCGCGCTCGGCGGACTGAGACTGGAAGCCGCCATCGAGGCCCTCGCTGAAGGCGGCGTATTGCGGGCCGTAGTCGGTGAAGGTCCAGCCGAACGCCTGGCCGTAGAAAGCCTTAACCGCGGGCAGGTCGCCGCCGGGCATTTCCAGATAGTCGAGCTTGCCGTCTTCGCGCATGGGGTTCTCCGTGTTCTTGTATTGTTCTAGATCGACGGGGCAGGCAGAGTCCAGACGCCGGTCTGCTTGATTTCGATGTCCTCCAGCTCACGCGTGGTCTGAACCTGATATTGCGCAAGCTGTTCAAGGCCTTGGCGTGGAAAGTAGGAGCGGCCGGGATCGCCGATCAGTACCCGCGTCCCTGAGGCGTTAGCCACGGCCAGCCAGGCCAGCACCCGCTCGGCCAGGGGCTTCTCGTAGCAGATGTCCCCGGCCAGGATGACCGGCACGGCCGGCGGGGGGCGGTCGAGCAGATCGGCGATGGTGCTGTCGACCAGGACGCCGTTGGCCTGGGCGTTGAGCGCAATGGCGGCGCGGCAGAACGGATCGATGTCGCAGGCCAGGGCCCGGTCGGCGCCGGCCTTCATGGCGGCGATGGCGCACATCCCCGAGCCCGAGGCGAAATCGAGCACCGCCTTGCCGCGGACCTCGTTGGGATTGTCGAGCAGATAGCGGGCGATGGCCTGGCCGCCGGCCCAGGCGAACGCCCAGAAGGGCGGGGCGAGGCCGAGCTCGCCCAGAGCCTCCTCGGTCATCTTCCAGATCGGCGTGATTTCGCTGGCGACGTGGAGGCTGATCTCGGGCGCGTGGGGCACCGGCTGTAGGACGGTGTTGGTGCGGATGAAGGCTTCGGGGTCGTCGATCACTGCGCAACCCCGTAACCAAGAGGCCGCTTACCGCCTCGCCTTGACCGTCGGCGCCGGGGCGCCGGTGAAGTCCACCGCCCAGCCCGGGGCCAGGACCGATTGGAACTGCACCAGAGGCATCAGCAATTCGTAGTCGCCCTCAGCATAGGCCCCGATCACATAGGGATCGAACAGGAACATCATGCCGCCGATGCGAAACGGCGTGGTCGAGGGGACCAGCACCGCGTGGGCGTCGCTGAATTTGGGGCAGGTCCAGCTCTTGGGTGCGCTGGGGCCGACGCGGGCGAGCTTGGCCTTGGTCAGGGCCTCGCACAGCCAGAAGTCCTGGGCGCGGGTGTCGGCGTCGGGTTTGAACAGCTCGGACTGCAGCACCATGACGTTGCGCACCCGGTCCCAGAGCAGGACGTCGGAGCCGTGGTTGGGGTGGGCGCCGCCGGTGTCGTCGAACCAGGCGTTGCGCAGGCTGATCAGGTGCGGGGTGACGGCGGTGATGGTCCACACCACGGTGCGCTGGTACGGGCCGCGCTCGGGCACGCCCTTTTTGGCGAAGCGGATACGGTCGCCCGCGGCGTGTTTGACGAAGTCGAGCATCTGCTGACGGCCGTCGTTGTAGAGCTTGGCGTGCAGCTCGGGGTAGCGCTCGATGCGGGCGGGCAGGGCCAGTTCGACCTTGGCGTCGGCGTTCGAGGCGGCGAAGCGAGTGGGGATCGGCGGCGCGGCCACCGCGGCGTCGGCCTTGATCAGCTCCGCCTCGACCTTTTTCTTGCTGTCGCATCCGGCCAGGACGAGGACCGCCAGAAGCAGTACGGCGGCGCGGCCCGGCTGGGTCATGTGGCGGCATTCCTAGATGGGCGCGCGCCAGACCCCTGCGATGAGACCCGCAAACAGGATAAGCCCCGCCGCGCGGTTGGACTTGAACAAGCGTAACGCTTGAGTTCCGTCGTCGATCCGCACCTGCCGCGCCTGGTTGAACAGGTACAGGGCGTACAGAAGGCCGAACGCCAGGAAGGCGGGCCCCAGATGGGCGGCGTAGGCGGCGGCGAAGGCGAACAGGGCGGTGAGGCCATAGAAGGTCAGGACCGCCTGCGGCGTGCGGGCGCCGAGGCGGCGAGCGCTGGACTTCACCCCGGCCAGGGCGTCGTCCTCCATGTCCTGGATGGCGTAGATGGTGTCGTAGCCGAGCGTCCAGAAGATGCCCGAGACGTAGAGCAGAATGCTGGACAGGCCCACGGTCCCGGTGACGGCGGCGTAGCCGAGCAGGACGCCCCAGTTGAAGGTGAGGCCGAGCCACGCCTGCGGCCACCAGGTGATGCGCTTCATCAGGGGATAGGCGGCCACCAGGGCCAGGGAGCCGACGCCGAGCCAGATCGCCGTAATGGGCATGGTCAGCAGGATGGCGAAGCTGAGCAGGCTGCACAGGGCCATGAACAGCAGGGCCCGTTTGACGCTGATCTGGCCGGAGGCGACCGGACGGGCGGCGGTGCGGGCGACCTTGATGTCGACGTCGCGGTCGAGGATGTCGTTCCACGCGCAGCCGGCGGCCCGCATCAGAAAGGCGCCGACGGCGAATTTCAGCAGCAGGATCAGATCCGGCGCGACAAGGGTCTGAGAGCAGGCCAGGGCGATCCCCTGCCAGCCGGGCAGCAAGAGCAGCCAGGCGCCGGCCGGCCGGTCGAAGCGGCCGAGCTTCAACCATGGCTGCAGCTTCGCCGGGGCGAAGCGGTCGACCCAGTTATCGTTGGCGGCGTCGGGCAGGCGGACGTTGGTCATCTGCAGCTTTTTGCGACGGTTGCGCTTCCGGGGCTACAGCAAAAGCGGCCGCCAACCCCTAGATTGGCTCCATGACCCAATCGCCCGAACAGGAAGGCCAGGCCCGTAAGGTCCTGAGCAATGGCCAGGTCCTGGCCTTTGTCGTGCGCCAATGGATGCGCCGGCCGCGGGCGTTCGCCCTGTCGGCGGGCCTGATGGTGGCTGCGGTGCTGTGCGACCTGACCGCGCCGTGGATGGCGGGCCATCTGGTCAACGCCGTGTCGCGGCCGCCGGAAGCGGCGGGCGTGGATCAGGCGTGGCAGGCGTGGGCGGCGTTCGCCGGGCTCTATCTGCTGCTGCTGGTGATCCGCAATCTGGGCTTCCTGACCTGGAACCCGTTCGCCGCCAAGAACATGGAGGCCCTGATCAACGAGGCCTTCGAGCGGGTGCAGTCGTTCTCGTCCGACTGGCACGCCGACACCTTCGCCGGGGCCACGGTGCGCCGGGTCAGCCGGGCGATGTGGGGCTATGACAGTATCTCCGATCAGGCGGTGCTGTGGCTGGGGCCCTCGACCCTGGTGCTGATCGGCCTGTCGGTGTCGATGCTGCTACACTGGCCGATCGTCGGCGCCTTCGCCCTGATCATGGTGGCGGCCTATATCGCGGTCAGCCTGGCCATGGCCCAGTTCTGGATCCGCCCGGCCAACCTGAAGTCGGCGGCGCTGGATTCCGAGATCGGCGCCAACCTGGCCGACGCGATCACCTCCAACGCGGTGGTCAAGACGTTCGGGGCCGAGGGGCGCGAGGAGGCCCGCTTCGCCGTCACCGCCAGCCAGTGGCGCCATGCGTCGATTAAGTCATGGAACCGGGCGATCATGACCGGGGCGGTGCTCAACGCCTTGATGGTGATCCTGCAGGCGGGGCTGACGGGGCTGCTGGTGATGCTGTGGGCGCAGCACCGGGCCCAGGCGGGCGATGTGGCGTTCGCCATCACCGCCTTCATGCTGATGAGCGGCTACCTGCGCAACTTCGGCGAGAACGTCCGCAACCTGCAGAAGGGCCTGGACGATACCGAGGCGGTAGCCGGCTACATGAGGACCCCGCCCCAGGTGGCGGACCGCGACGGCGCGGACGCGTTCAAGCGCGGACGCGGCGAGATCGTCTTCGACCGGGTGAGCTTCAAGTACAAGGGCCAGGACCAGGCGCTGTATGAGCGTTTCACCCTGGCCATCGCGGCGGGCGAGCGAGTGGCCCTGGTCGGCCCGACCGGCTCGGGCAAGTCGACCTTCGTCAAGCTGATCCAGCGCCTGTATGACCTCGATGACGGCCAGATCCGCATCGACGGCCAGGACGTGGCCTCGGTGACCCAGGCGACCTTGCGCCGGGCCATCGCGGTGGTGCCGCAGGACCCGGCCCTGTTCCACCGCTCGATCGCCGAGAACATCGCCTATGGCAAACCGGACGCATCGCCGGACGAGATCGCGGCGGCGGCGAAGAAGGCGCGGGCGCACGACTTCATTTCCCGCCTCAGCTTGTGCTGGAGTTTAACAATGGCCGGGGCCCGAAGGCGGAGGTGGAGGCTTTCGTCGACTCCATGGCCGCGCGCTATCCGCTTCGGGCGATCGACACGGTCGGCAACATCAGCGCGGTCACGCGCCGGGCGCTACTGGAGGGCCCGCCAGAAGACGTGATGCTGTAACTGGCGGCGAGAGCCTAGGTCGCCCGCCCCGTGTTCAATCCACCCTCGCGCCAGCCCAGGCGTCAGTTCGGCTGTTTGGTGGTCCGCAGATAGGGCTTGAGGGTCTTGAAGCCGGGGAACAGGGTTGCGGCGTCCTCGCTGCTGACGGCGGTGGTGATGATCACATCCTCGCCGTGCTTCCAGTTCACCGGGGTGGCGACCTTGTGCTTGGCGGTCAGCTGCAAGGCGTCGATCACGCGGATGATCTCGTCGAAGTTGCGGCCCACCGCCATCGGATAGGCGATCATCAGCTTGATCTGCTTGTCGGGGCCGATGATGAAGACGTTGCGCACGGTGGCGTTGTTGGCCGGGGTGCGGCCCTCTGAGGTCGGCGGGGCGTCGGCGGGCAGCATGCCGTAGAGCTTGGCGACCTTCAGCTCGGGATCGCCGATCATCGGGAAGTTGACCGCGCTGCCTTGTGTCTCATGGATGTCCTCGGCCCACTTGGCGTGGTTGTCGACCGGGTCGACCGACAGGCCGATGACCTTGACGCCGCGCTTGTCAAACTCCGGCTTCAGCTTTGCCACGGCGCCCAGTTCGGTGGTGCAGACCGGGGTGAAGTCCTTGGGGTGGGAGAACAGCACGACCCAGCTGTCGCCGGCCCAGCTGTAGAAATCGATCGGGCCTTGCGTGGTGTCGGCGTGGAAGTCTGGCGCGACATCGTTGATCTGCAGCGGCATGGCTGTGTCTCCCTTGGGGTTTCGGCTGTGTTCTAGCGGGCCAGGCGGCCGTCGTTAAGCGCTTCGGAGTCGAAGGCGAACAGGACGTCCTTGTCCGGCCCGGGCGTCTTCTTGGCCAGTTGGGCCCCGGCCAGGGTGTGCAGCAGCTGGCGCATGAT
This sequence comes from Caulobacteraceae bacterium, assembly GCA_947475845.1. Lineage (GTDB taxonomy): Bacteria > Pseudomonadota > Alphaproteobacteria > Caulobacterales > Caulobacteraceae > BOG-938. Next base: position 8,720 of record CANJMO010000055.1, read on the forward strand.
GTTCAGCCGCGCCGCCTTCTTGTTGTCGGAGCGGACGCAGATCCACGGCGCCACAGGGCTGTGGGTGCGGATCAGCATGTCGTCACGGGCGCGGGTGTAGGCGTCGAAGCGCTTCTCGGCCTCGACGTCCATGGGGCCGGTCTTGAGCTTCTTGAGCGGGTCGGTGCGCCGGTCCTGCAGCCGCTTGTGCTGCTCCTCGCGCGAGACGTCGAGCCAGTACTTGATCAGGACCACGCCCGACTGCACCAGCATCCGCTCGAACGACGGCACGTCCAGCAGGAACTGCTCCTGCTCGGCCGCGGTGGAAAAATCCATCACCACCTCGACCCCGCCGCGATTGTACCAGGAGCGGTTGAACAGCACCCATTCGCCGCCCGCCGGCAGGTAGCGGACGTAGCGCTGGAAGTACCATTCGCTCTGTTCGCGGTCGGACGGCTTGGGCAGGGCGACCACGCGGGTGTTACGCGGCGACAGGTGCTCGGTGATGCGCTTGATCGCGCCGTCCTTGCCCGCGGCGTCGCGGCCCTCGAAGATGATCAGCGCCTTTTGCCCGTCCTTGATGGCGCGGATCTGCGATTTCACCAGTTCTATCTGGAGCTTGCGCAGTTGGGCTTCGTACTTGTCGACGTTCATGGTTTTACCTTAGGCCTTCCCCTGCAACGCGCACGCCCTAAAGAAGGCGCCATATGATCCGCCTCCATGTCACCCAGTCCCTGTCGCAAGGGGCCAGTATCGCTCCGGCGGCCGAGCAGGCGCGCTACCTGACCGCGGTGATGCGCCAGGCGGTCGGCGACAACGTGCTGCTGTTCAACGGCGCGGACGGCGAGTGGCGTGCCCGGCTGAGCGAGGTGTCCAAGCGCGGCTGCGTGCTCGTCGCCGAGGAGATGACCCGTCCGCAGAGCGCGGGGCCGGACCTCGACCTGATCGTGGCCCTGGTCAAGCGGGCGCGGCTGGAGACCATCGTCGAAAAAGCGACCGAGTTGGGCGTGCGCCGCATCCGCCTGATCACCACTCGGCGGACCAACGCCGATCACACCAATGTGTCCCGCCTGCAGGCCATTGCCACCGAAGCGGCCGAGCAGACCGGGCGGATGGAAATCCCCGAAGTCGTGGCGCCGGAAAGGCTGGAACGGCTGCTGGACGGCTGGGGCGGCGAGCGGGCGCTGATGTTCTGCGACGAGGCGGGCGACGATCCGCAGGCGCAGTGGGGCGGCGAACAGGGCCGGGCGCGACCGGCGCGCGAGGCGCTGCAGGACGCCGCGCCAGGGGCCTGGGCCGTGCTGATCGGCCCCGAAGGCGGTTTCGCGCCGGAAGAACGCCAGCGTTTGCGCGGGCTTGAGCATGTCACGCCGGTGACGCTGGGACCGCGTATTCTGCGGGCCGATACGGCGGCGATCAGCGCGCTGACGCTATGGCAGTCGGTGCTCGGCGATTGGGCAACCCCTTGAGCTTGACGCCGTTGACGCTTAACTGCGCTGCGCCGGACCAAATCGGACCGGCCAAGGGGGAGGGTGCGCATGGCTTCTGCCACGGTGAATGACCGGCCGCTGACAGCCGAGATGCTGGCGGCCCATCTCGCCGAGGGCTGCAAGCCTGAATCGCAGTTCCGCGTCGGCGCCGAGCACGAGAAGTTCGTGTTCCGTCACTGGACCAACGCCCCGGTCCCCTACGAGCCCGACGGCATCAAGGCGCTGCTGGACGGGTTGATGCAGTTCGGCTGGCAAGGCGTCTACGAAGGCGAGACCCTGATCGCGTTGGAGCGCGGCAAGGCCAATATCAGCCTGGAGCCGGCCGGACAGTTCGAACTGTCGGGCGCGCCGCTGGAAACCATCCACGAAATCTGCGCTGAGACCCGCTCGCACCTGGAGGAGGCCAAGGCGGTCGCCGACCCCCTGAACATCGGCTTCCTCGGGCTGGGTTTCTCGCCCGACCTGAAGCGCGAGCAGTGCCCGATCATGCCCAAGGGGCGCTATGTGATCATGCGCCGCTACATGCCGCTGGTGGGCGGCAAGGGTCTGGACATGATGCTGCGCACCTGCACGGTGCAGGCCAACCTCGATTTCTCGTCGGAAGCCGACATGATCGAGAAGTTCCGCGTCAGCCTGGCGCTGCAGCCGATCGCCACCGCCCTGTTCGCCAATTCGCCGTTCGTGGAGGGCAAGCCGACCGGCTTCCTGTCCAGCCGCGCCAACGTCTGGACCGACACCGACCCCGACCGCACCGGCATGCTGCGCTTCGTGTTCGAGGACGGCTTCCGGTTCGAAACCTACGCCCGCTACGCGCTCGACGTGCCGATGTATTTCGTCAAGCGCGGGCACAAGTACATCGACGTCGCCGGGCAGTCGTTCCGCGCCTTCATGGCGGGTGAGCTGCCGGGCCTGCCGGGCGAGAAACCGTCGATCAAGGACTGGGCCGACCACCTTACCACCCTGTTCCCCGAGGTGCGGCTGAAGCAGTACCTGGAGATGCGCGGCGCCGACTCCGGTCCGGCCGGCCGCATCTGCGCCCTGCCGGCGCTGTGGACCGGCGTCTTCTACGACAAGGCGGCCTTGGCCGCGGCCTGGGACCTGTGCAAGGGCTGGGCGCCGGAAAGCCGCGAACAGCTGCGTCTGGACGCCGCGCGCACCGGCCTGAAGGGGACCATCGAGGGTCGGCCGATCCGCGACGTGGCGGTCGACATGGTCGCCATCGCCAAGGAAGGGCTGAAGCGCCGCGCCAACCTCAGCGCCAGCGGCGCCGACGAGACCGGGTTCCTGTCCGAGCTGGAAGAGATCGCCGACAGCGGCCTGACGCCCGCCGACCGGCTGCTGGAGCTGTACAACGGCCCGTGGCAGGGCGACGTCAGCAAGGCTTACGAGGACTTCGCTTACTAGACGGAAACTCCCCGCCGAAGCGGGGAGCCCGGAAGAGCTTTAGTCTACGCCACCGAGCGGTGAACGTGGGTGGCGCGGGGCATGGCGGCGACGTCGCCGGCGTTCAGCTCGTAGACCTCGAAATGATCCTCGGCGAAGCTCATGTAGCCGCGCAGGGCTTCGGCGCCGGGAGCGGGGCTGTCATAGGCGCAGACGGCGTTCTCGAGAATCTCGCCTTCCATCACCAGGGTGTAGCAGCAGGCCTCGCCCAGGCTGTCGTCATGCGAGCTGTGCGCGGTCTTGCCCATGAAGCCGGTTTCGACATCCTTGGCGGGGAAGAAATGCACCGGGCTCTTGCCCAGCTCGTAGACGGTGAGGGCGCCTTTGGTGTCGGCGATGACATGGCCGGCGAACATGGCGCGCACGCGGTACGGGTTGGCTTCAATCCGGATAGGGGCGCCTGAGCTTGTAATCATAACGTTTTCTCTCCCTTATCTTGATTGACGCCCTGGAGCCGGCTCTCGGTTCCAAGTTGATGCATCAATCGCTTGTATTGAACATGGGCTCTCTATTGCGACCTCGCAAGAGGGCATCGTTAAGGACCGAGAAACCATTGAGGATGGGCTGAATGATCGTGATCGTCGCGGGCGTCATCATCACGCTGCTGACCTGCATTCCGGTTTTGCTGCAACTGCGAACACATCCGAGGGGGTTGTTCGTGCTGTTCTTCGCCGAGATGTGGGAGCGGTTCTCCTACTACGGCATGCGCGGCATCCTGATCTTCTACTTGACGCAGCACTTCCTGTACGACGACGCCTCGGCCCAGGGGCAGTACGGGGCCTACACCTCGCTGGTCTATCTGTTGCCGCTGATCGGGGGCTTCGTCGCCGACCGCTGGCTGGGCACGCGCAAGGCGATCGCGTTCGGCGCGGTTCTGCTGGTGGCGGGGCACATGGCCATGGGCATCGAGGGCCGCCCCGCCGAGCAGAACCTGACCTATGGCGGAGCCAAGTACACCTTCGTCGCCGAGGGCCGTATGGAAGCGCGCAAGGTCTGCCTGACGGTGCCGGGCTCGGGCTGCTACGCGGTCGGGCCCAAGGACGGCGGGCTTGAGATCAAGGGATTGCCGGCGAATGCGGTGCTGCCGCCGGTGCTGGCCAAGGGCAGCTATGAGATCGGCGTCGAGAAGCGCGATCCGATCACGTCGAACATCCTTTATCTGGCGCTCTCTCTGATCATCATGGGCGTCGGCTTCCTGAAGGCGAACATCTCCTCGATCGTTGGCCAGCTTTACGGCCAGGACGATCCGAGGCGCGATCCAGGCTTCACCCTCTACTACTTCGGCATCAATCTCGGCGCCTTCTGGGCCTCGATGCTGTGCGGCTATCTGGGGCTGAAGGTTGGTTGGTGGGCGGGTTTCGGCTTGGCCGGAATCGGCATGGCGGCGGGTTTCATCGGCTTCGTGCTCGGCAAACCGCTCCTGGAAGGCCATGGCGAGCCGCCGGACCCGGTGGCGCTGAAGAAGCCGGTGCTCGGGCCGCTGAACGCGGAATGGATCATCTACGCCTGCGGCGTCGCCGGGACGGCGGTGGTGTGGATGCTGGTGCAGCACAATCAGGCGGTCGGCTTGCTGCTGGGCGCCGGCTCGGTGGTGGTGCTGAGCTACCTCGGCTGGTTCATGCTCACCAAGTGCGACGGGAAGGAGCGCGAGCGGCTTGGCCTGGCTCTGGTGCTGATCGCCGCCTCGGTGGTGTTCTGGACCCTGTTCGAACAGGCCGGCTCGTCGATGAACCAGTTCGCCGAACGCAACACCGCCCTGCCGCAGAACGGCATCTATACGATCACCGCGCCGCAGGTGCAGTCGTTCAACTCCGCCTACATCCTGATCTTCGCGCCGGTGTTCGCCTGGGTCTGGGCGTGGCTGGGCAAGCGCGATCGCGACCCCAACCCCGCCTTCAAGTTCGGCATCGCCCTGCTGCAGGTGGGGGCCGGGTTCGGCGTGCTGGTGTGGGGCGCGAGCTTCGCGGGCCCCAACTTCCGCGTGCCGCTGTTCTTCCTGGCTCTGGCTTATCTGTTCCACACGACGGGCGAGCTGTGCCTCAGTCCGGTGGGCCTGTCGCAGATGACCAAGCTGTCGCCCGCCGCGGTGATCTCCACGGTGATGGCGACCTGGTTCCTGTCCAGCTCCTGGGCGCAGTGGATCGGGGCCATCGTGGCGCAGATGACGGCGGCCGAGACGGTGGCCGGCCAGGTGCTGGACCCGGGCAAGGCCCTGGCCACCTATACCCACGTGTTCGGCCTGATCGGCCTCTGGGGCGCGGGGGCGGGTGTGGTGATGCTGGCGCTCAGCCCGTGGCTGAAGAAGTGGATGCACCCGCACGAGGGGTAAATTTGCGATGGAAGGTCAGGGGTCCGAGCAGCCAAGATTGTTGGAGCCGAGAGGCTGGGCCGTTGTCGGCGCCGTAATAATTGGAATTCCGCTATGGATTTTTCTAGCTAAGTTCGTCGGTCTTGATCGGTCATTTTTTGTAATTACAGTAATTATTGCATTTGGGTCAGTGATTTACGCAATCTGTATCAATATAAAAGGCATATCTTACCTGGCGATTTTGACAGTAAGTTTTACGGCCGAAATTTCAGCTGCTTTGTTGCTGAAGCTTCCGGCTGTGCCCAAACCTGCAATTGGGATATTGCCCTTCGCGTACCTTAATATGTTTGCGTTACTGGGAATCCTGAAGGGCGTCAGGGTCCTATTCCGCCTACCGAAATGGCGCGAATAGTCGTCTGCCCCCAGCGAAGTATCTAAATGCTCGTCCCGCCGACCGTCAGGCCGGTGAGCTTCAGGCTCGGCTGGCCGACGCCGACGGGGACGCCCTGACCGGCCTTGCCGCAGACCCCGATGCCCGGGTCGAAGCAGAAGTCGTCGCCGATCATCTGTACGCGGGTGAGGGCGCTGGGACCGTCGCCGATCAGGGTGGCGCCCTTGACCGGGGTGGTGATCTTGCCGTCCTCGATCAGGTAGGCCTCGGTGCACTGGAACACGAACTTGCCGTTGGTGATATCGACCTGGCCGCCGCCGAGATGGGTGGCGAAGACGCCCCGCTTGACCGACTTGATCATGTCTTCCTGGGAGGCGTCGCCGCCGAGCATGGCGGTGTTGGTCATGCGCGGCATGGGCATGTGGGCGTAGGACTCGCGGCGGCCGTTGCCGGTGGCCTGCAGGCCCATCAGGCGCGCGCTCATGCGGTCGTGCATGTAGCCGACCAGGATGCCGTCCTCGATCAGCACGGTGCGCTCGGTGGGGGTGCCTTCGTCGTCGATGGTCAGGGAGCCTCGGCGGCCGAGCACCGTGCCGTCGTCGAACACGGTCACGCCGGGGGCAGCGACCCGCTCGCCGATGCGGCCGGAAAAGGCAGAGATGCCCTTGCGGTTGAAGTCGCCTTCCAGACCGTGGCCGACGGCTTCGTGCAGCAGCACGCCGTTCCAACCGGGGCCGATGACCACATCCATCTCGCCGGCGGGGCAGGGGACGGCCTCCAGGTTGACGAGGGCCTGGCGCAGGGCCTCGTCGATCTGCTCGTTCCAGCGGTCGGCGGTGATCCAGGTCTCGAAGCCGGTGCGGCCGCCCGCGCCGGTGTTGCCGGACTCGCGGCGGCCATCCTTCTCGACGGTGATCTGGACGTTGAGGCGCACCAGCGGGCGCACGTCGCGCAACAGGCGGCCGTCGCCGCGCAGGATCTCGATCTGGCTGCGCGAGCCGTGCAGCGAGGTCATCACCTGGACCACGCGCGGATCGCGGGCGCGGGCTGCGGCGTCGATCTCCTGAAGCAGGGACACCTTGTCGGAGAAGGCGGGCGAGGCGAGGGGATCTTCCTCGCCGTAGAGCTGGGCGTTGGTCAGGCGCGGGCCCTCGGCGGCGACGCCGGAATAGCCGCGCTTGGCCAGGGCGGCGGACTTGGCGGCGCGGCCGATGGCGGCTTCGGAGATTTCCGAGGCGTGGGCGTAGCCGGCGGTCTCGCCCGCCACCACGCGCAGGCCGAAACCCTCTGCCGAATCGTAGGAGGCCGATTTCAGCCGGCCGTCGTCGAACACGAACGATTCGCTCTCCGACCGCTCCAGATAAAGCTCGCCGTCGTCCGCCCCGATCAGCGCCTCGCCGAGCAGCGCGTGGGCGCGGCCGGGATCGACGCCGGCGGCGTCGAGGATCGATGGCGAAGCGGCGGAAGCGGTCATGGGCTCAGAATCCAGTCAACAGGGCGACGTTAGAGAACATAGGCGCCACGGCGCGTTTGCGAAACCGTCGCCGTTGCAGCGCGGCGCCTTGGCAAGCGCAAACGGAGCGCGTATGCACCCGGCATACAAATAAGGGGGGTCCTGGTTCGATTGCGGTGCGACATTCCGCGCCGAAGGATGAACCCGGACACCGTCTATCCTTAATGTAATGCCCGATGGTCGGCTATGCTCCCGGCCACAGGCTTTAGCCGACTGTGGGGACTATGAGGGCTTCGAGAATGGGGATGCGCAGGCTGGTCGCGGGTGCGGCCACTGTCTTTGCAACGGCGATGACGGCCGGTGTCGCGATGGCCGCCGACCCCTCGGGTCTTCCGATCATCGGCCAGCCGGTGGACAAGGCGATCGGCTTCCAGCCGGCCTATGCGCCGCTGAAGCACGACGTGATCTTCTTCCACAATGTGATCCTGCTGCCGATCATCACGGTGATCACCCTGTTCGTGGCCGGCCTGCTGCTGTGGTGCATCGTGCGTTACAACAAGAAGTCCAACCCGACCCCGGCGCGCTGGAGCCACAACACGACGGTCGAGGTGATCTGGACGGCGGCGCCGGTCCTGATCCTGATGTTCGTCGCGATCTTCTCGTTCAAGCTGCTGTTCGCCTATCACGACATGCCCAAGCCCGACATGACGGTGAAGGTCACCGGCTACCAGTGGTACTGGGGCTACGCCTATCCGGACCAGAAGATCGAGGAACTGACCTCGTCGATGATGCCGGAAGAGGAAGCCAAGGCTAAAGGCCTGCCCTTCCGCCTGGCCGCGCACGACCCGATGGTGGTGCCGGTGGGCAAGGTGGTCCGCGTGCTGGTCACCGGCGCCGACGTGATCCACGCCTTCTCCCTGCCGGCCTTCGGCGACAAGATCGACGCCGTCCCCGGCCGCATCAACCAGACCTGGTTCAAGGCCGAGAAGGAAGGCATCTACTACGGCCAGTGCTCGGAGCTTTGCGGCATCGATCACGCCTTCATGCCGATCCAGATCAATGTGGTGAGTCAGGCCGTGTTCGACGCCTGGGCCGCCTCCAAGGCGCCCAAGGTCGCGGCTCCCGCTCCAGCCGCCGCCGAACCCGCCTCCAGCGCCGCTCCGGCCGCGCCCGGCGCCAACCCGGCCGCGCCGTTCGCGGCCCCGCCGCCGGTCGGCCCCGCCGCCGTTCCGGCCGGGACGCCCGCGACCAAGACTTCCGCACCGACACAAAAGACCGCGCCGAGCGTCAAGCTCGCCGCGCTGAACTGAGAGTAAGAGCATGGCCACGCACGCCGCTGATGCACATGGGCATGATCACGGTCATGACGACCATGATCACAAGCCCGGCTTTTTCGTCCGCTGGTTCTGGTCGACCAACCACAAGGACATCGGCACGCTCTACATCCTGTTCGCCATCATGGCGGGCCTGGTGGGCGGCGCCCTGTCTGGCCTGATCCGTTGGGAACTGGCCGAGCCGGGCATCCAGATCTTCCAGCCCAACTCGATGATGGCCAAGATCGGCCTGATCGAGGGCTCCAAGCAGGGCTATAACGCCGTGGTCTCGGCCCACGCCCTGATCATGATCTTCTTCATGGTCATGCCGGCCATGATCGGCGGCTTCGGCAACTGGTTCGTGCCGCTGATGATCGGCGCGCCGGACATGGCCTTCCCGCG
>CANJMO010000056.1 GCA_947475845.1 Caulobacteraceae bacterium
CACCGTCCTGACCAGCCTGTCGGAGGAGGACCTCAAGGACCTGGGCTACGGGCTGGGTGTCGAAGCGCTGGTGGAGCGGCGCATCCGCCAGGCGATCGACTGCGGCATCGATGGCGTGGTCGCCAGCCCGCAAGAGGCGGCCCTGGCGCGCCGGATCGGCGGCCCTGATTTCCTGGTGGTGACGCCGGGGGTGCGCCCCGCCGGCGCCGGGCTCGACGATCAGGCCCGTGCAGCCACTCCGGCCCAGGCGCTGAAGAACGGCGCCAGCCATCTGGTGTGCGGCCGTCCGATCACGGCCGCGGCCGATCCGCGCGCGGCGGCTTTGGCGATCGTCAGAGAAATGGCCGAGGCTTAAGCGCGCTCAAGCAGCGCAGCGGTAGCGCGACCTAGAAGTCGACCGCAAGGCCTTTGCGCTCCCAGTCGCCGTAGCGGGTCGGCTCCAGCCCCTTGGGGCCGCCGACTTCGTGCGGGGGCTGGGCCTTTTGCGCGGCGGCGCGGCGTTCGGCGGCTTCCTGCAGGGCGCGCAACGCCGCCGGGCTCAATACCTTGTCGGGATTGGCGCCGGGGGGCAGGTCGGGATTGGACGGCTCGTCGGTCATGACCGACAGATAAGCCCTGAGATCGGCGGCGTGAAGCCTAGAGCCCGGCGGGCGGACCGTAGCGGAAGGCGTTTTCCGCCCGTGTCAGCCGGTCCAGCAGGTTGTCCAGGTCGCCCGGCAGGTTAACGTCGGCATAGGGGCCGACTTCGGCCACGGTCTGTTCGATGCGCGGCAGAAAGCGCTTGTAGCGGCGCCAGGCCGGCTGGTTGTCGCGCACCCCGCGCAGCGGGCCTTCGGGCGGCTCCCACAGGGTCAGGCTCTTCAGCTCGTCCCGCGCCTTGGTCAGGATCGGCAGGATCGCCAGCAGGAACAGGAAGCTGGGGGTGGCGTGGGCGCTGTACTCCTCGCGCACCCGGCCGTGCCAGATGCGATAGAGGCCGAAATAGGCGGTCTTACGCATCGGCGCATTAGGCAGCCATTGCGCAGTCTCGTCGATCAACGCCTGAGCCTTGACGGGAGCGGATGGAGGAAAATCGGACACCGGGTGGGTGGCCAGTCCTTCTCCTGCCTTCGGACGTTCTTGGAACATACGGTCCCCGATGTGAAGCCAAGCGGCGTCTGTACTCGCGCCGCCGTCACATATGCCTGACAAGTCCTAATCGAGACTGAATCGCATTTACTTGTCGACCTTGATCGGCGCTGACGCTCGACTGTGGGCCTTCTCTGAGACAAAAGGGGCCCATGAAGTTTCTGGACCAGTGCAAGATTTTCATCCGCTCGGGAGACGGCGGCGGCGGAGCCGTGTCGTTCCGGCGCGAGAAATTCATCGAATACGGCGGTCCGGACGGCGGCGACGGCGGGCGGGGCGGGGACGTGTGGATCGTCGCGGTCAACGGCCTCAACACCCTGATCGACTTCCGCTACCAGCAGCACTTCAAGGCCGACACCGGCGTCCACGGCATGGGCCGCAACCGCGCCGGGCACAACGGCGAAGACATCATCCTGCGCGTGCCGGTGGGCACCCAGGTCTATGAAGAGGACCGCGAAACCCTGGTGGTCGACCTCGATCACGCCGGCATGCGCCATATGCTGGCGCGGGGCGGCAACGGCGGCTTCGGCAACGCCTATTTCAAGGGCCCGATCAACCAGGCCCCGCGCCACGCCAATCCCGGCCTGCCGGGCCAGGAGCGCTGGCTGTGGCTGCGGCTGAAGCTGATCGCCGACGTCGGCCTGGTCGGCCTGCCCAACGCCGGCAAGTCGACCTTCCTGGCCGCGACCTCGGCCGCCAAGCCCAAGATCGCCGACTATCCCTTCACCACCCTGACCCCGAACCTTGGGGTGGTCGACCTGTCGCCGCAGGAGCGGTTCGTCATCGCCGACATCCCCGGCATCATCGAAGGGGCGTCCGAGGGCGCGGGCCTGGGCGTCAAATTTCTGGGTCACGTGGAACGGACGGCCGTGCTGATCCACCTGATCGACGGGACCCAGGAGAACCTGGGCGAGACCTGGCGCACCATCCGCGAGGAACTGGCGGCCTACGGCGAGGGCATCGAGGACAAGTCCGAGCTGGTCGCCCTGAACAAGATCGACGCCCTGACCCCGGAGGCGCGCGACGCCGCGGCGGCTGAGTTGGAAGCGGCCAGTGGGGCCAAGGTCTACCGCATCTCCGGCGTGTCCGGCGAGGGGGTGACCGACGTCCTGCGCGCGGCCTTCAACGAAGTGCAACGGCGCCGTGCAGAAGAGGGGCAAGCCCCCCGCACCGACGACATCGACCAGGGCGAGGGCGACGCCAAGGGGCAATGGCGCCCGTGACCTCGCTCGCCACCGCCCGCCGCATCGTGCTCAAGGTCGGCTCGGCCCTGGTCGTGGACAGCGACACGGGCGAGCCCGACCGGACCTGGCTGCACGCCCTGTGCTCGGACGCCGCGCGGCTGACCAAACGCGGCCAGCAGGTGCTGATCGTGACCTCCGGCGCCGTCGCGCTCGGCCGCCGGCGCCTGGGACTGGGCCGCCGGGCCCTGACCCTGCCCGAGAAGCAGGCCGCCGCCGCCGCCGGCCAGGGCCTTTTAATGCGCGCCTGGGAAGAGGCGTTCGAGCCCTACGGCCTGCAGGGAGCCCAGGTGCTGCTGACTCGCGACGACACCGAGGTGCGCCGACGCTGGCTCAACGCGAAAGCGACCATGGAGACCCTGCTGGCACTGGGCGTGGCCCCGATCGTCAACGAGAACGACACCGTCGCGACCGAGGAAATCCGCTACGGCGACAACGACCGCCTGGCCGCCCGCGTAGCGCAGATGATCGGCGCCGACCTTCTGGTGCTGCTGTCCGACGTCGACGGCCTCTACACCGCCGATCCAAGGAAAGACCCGTCCGCGACGCGGATCGCGGTGATCTCGGACCTGACCGCCGAGATCGAGGCCATGGCGGGCGGATCGAACGCCGAGGCCGGAGTCGGCACCGGCGGCATGACCACCAAACTGACCGCCGCCCGCATCGCCCAGGGCGCCGGCTGCGCCACCCTGATCACCCTCGGCCGCCGCCCGTCGCCGCTGCAGGCGGTGGAGGACGGGGCCGCCTGCACCCTGATCGAGCCCTCGCAGAGCGCGGCGGCGGCCTACAAGCAGTGGATCGCCGGCTCGCTGGCCCCGCAGGGTTCGCTGACAGTGGACGCGGGGGCCGTGACCGCGCTGAAAGCCGGCAAGAGTCTGCTGCCCGCAGGCGTGCGCAAGGTGGAGGGCCGCTTCGGCAAGGGCGACGCGGTGCTGGTGCTAGATCCCGCCGGCCGCGAGATCGCGCGCGGCCTGTCGCGCTACGACGCGGCGGAAGCCGAACAGATCATGGGCCTGCGCTCGGACGCCATCGAGGGGGTGCTCGGCTATACCGAAGGGCCGACCCTGGTGCATGCCGACGACATGGCTTTGGCCGGAAAGCGCGCCCCAGCTTAAGCGCAACTTGAGCAAAAGCTCGGCCCCCACCATTTCCTAACCGTCTTGAACCCCATATGACGTCCGCATGACTGCCGCGCTTACCCAGCTCAACGCGGGGATGCTCATCCCCTTCGGCGGAGACCGTGTCGCGACGGTTCCGGCGGCGCTGGCGGCTGCGTTCAGGGCCGGCGACCGGCTGGTGGTGGTGCAGGAGAGCGGGGCTCTGCTGCATATTCCCGCCGCCGTGCAGGCGATCGCGCAAGGCGCGGTCGGCCGCGCTCATGACGCGTTCGGCAAGATGGGTCAGGTTTCCGACGACGCCATCAGCGCCTTCTTCGGCGCCTTCGCCGACAAGCTGGCTTCCGACATCATCTGGTCGGCGATCGCCGCCGCCAACGATGCCGACGTGGCCAAGGCCGCCGCCGCCGGGCGCTCCACCACCCGCCTGACCGCGGACGCCAAGATGCGCGCGGGCATGATCGAGGGGCTGCGCGGCTGGGCAGCCGCCCCCGCCGGACGCGGCAAGGTGCTGGAGCGGGTCGAGCATCGCGGCTGGACGGTGGAACAGGTCGCCGCGCCGCTGGGGGTTGTCGCCTTCGTGTTCGAAGGCCGCCCCAATGTGTTCGCCGACGCCACCGGCGTGCTGCGCTCGGGCAATACAGTGGTGTTTCGCATCGGCTCAGATGCGCTGGGCACCGCCCAGGCGATCATGCGCCATGCGCTGGAGCCCGCCTTGGCCGCCGCCGGCCTGCCCGCCGGCGCGGCGTCGCTTGTGGACAGTCCAGAGCGATCCGCCGGTTGGGCGATGTTTTCCGACCGCCGCCTGGCCCTGGCCGTGGCGCGCGGATCGGGCGCGGCTGTAGCGCAGCTGGGCGCGGTGGCGCGCCAGGCGGGCGTGCCGGTCAGCCTGCACGGGACCGGCGGGGCCTGGCTGGTGGCCGACAAGACCGCCGACGCGGACCGTTTCGCCGCCGTGGTCGAGGCCTCGTTGGACCGCAAGGTTTGCAACACCCTCAACGTCTGCTGCATCGTGCGCGAGCGGGCGGACGAGCTCGTTCCCCTATTCCTGCAGGCCCTGGAGCGCGCCGGACAGGCGCGCGGCCACGGCTGCAAGCTGCACATCGCCGCCGGTGACGAGGCGGTGTTGCCCAAGGGCTGGCTGGACGCGACGGCGACCGTACGCCGGGCCGAAGGCGACGTCGTCGAAGCGCGCGCCGAGACCCTGGCGGTCGCCGATCTCGGCCGTGAGTGGGAATGGGAAGAGACCCCTGAGGTCAGCCTCAAGATCGTCGACAGCGTCGAGCAGGCCGTGGCCCTGTTCAACCAATATAGCCCGCAGTTCGACGCCAGCCTGATCTCCAAGGACCCCGCCGCGCACCAGGCCTTCTACGACACCGTCAACGCCCCCTTCGTCGGCGACGGCTTCACCCGCTGGGTCGATGGGCAGTATGCGTTGGACCGGCCGGAGCTGGGCCTGTCCAACTGGGAGCACGGACGCCTGTTCGCCCGCTCGGGCATCCTGTCGGGCGACGGGGTCTATACGGTCAGGAGCCGCGCGCGGCAGACCGACCCGAAGCTTCGCCGCTGATGTGGATTTCCGGCCCCGCCCGGCGCGTTCCGGCCGCCGGCCGCCCGGCCAGTCTGCGACCCGGTTTCTTCCTGGAGCGGGGCATGCGGGTCGGCCTGTTCGGCGGCTCGTTCAACCCGGCCCACGAGGGCCACGCCCACGTCGCCGAGACTGCCATGCAGCGCCTGCGCCTGAACAAGGTGATCTGGCTGGTGTCGCCACAGAACCCGCTGAAGAACGCCGCCGAGAGCGCCAGCCTGGAATCGAGGTTGGCCAGCGCCCGCGCCCAGGCCAAGGGGCCGGGCATGATCGTCACCGAGGTCGAGCGCCGGCTGGGCTCGCACTACACCATCGACGTCCTGCGCATCCTGAAGGCGCGCTATCCGGGGGTGCGGTTCGTCTGGCTGATGGGCGCAGACAACCTTAACAGCCTGCACGGCTGGCGCGGCTGGGTGAACATCATGCGCGAGATGCCGGTGGCGGTGATCGCCCGGCCGGGGACCGAACTGAAAAGCCGGTTCTCGCCCGCCGCGCGCCGTTTCGACTTCGCCAGGCTGTCCTCTAGCGAGGCGCCGACCCTGGCCGACCGCACTCCGCCGGCCTGGGTCTACCTGCGCGCGCCCCTCAATTTCGCGTCATCCACGGCCCTGCGCGCCCGGCTGCGCCCGGCGGGATTGAAATCACCCCGATGAATTCGCCGCTGGTTGTGGTAGGGTAAGGGCCAGCGTCAAAGGAGTTGCCCCGCTGAACCGCCCATCAGCGCCCAGTGCGCCCGTTACCGAAACCGCGCCCGCCGCGTCTTCGGGAGACCCCCAGCAGACCCGGCCCGACACGGCCATTTCGCTGGAAGAGATGATCCTGACCCGCCTCGACGAGGACAAGGCCCAGGACATCGTCATGATCGATCTCAAGGATAAGAGTTCCGTCGCCGACATCATGATCGTGGCTTCCGGCCGCTCGCATCGTCACGTCGGCGCTCTGGCCGACCACCTGCTGCGCGACCTCAAGGACGCCGGCCAGGGCAAGGCGCGGGTCGAAGGCCTGCCGCACTGCGACTGGGTGCTGATCGACGCCGGGGACGTGATCATCCACCTGTTCCGCCCCGAAGTGCGCAGCTTCTACAACATCGAGAAGATTTGGTCGGTCGAGGTCCCCTCCCGGCACCTGGCGGCCAACTGAAGATAACCATCCTGGCCATCGCCAAGCTCGGCCGCACGCCCGAGGTCGGCCTGGTGAAGGACTATGCCGAGCGCGCCACCGCCTCCGGCCGCGCGCTCGGTCTGGGGCCCGTCGACATCGTCGAGCTGGAAAGCAGGAAGCCCGGCAAGGCGGCGGAGGGCGAGCTGCTGCTCGAACATCTGGGGGACGGCGCCTACGTCATCGCCTGCGACGAGCACGGCAAGGCTCACACCTCGCGCGCCTTCGCCACCCGCATCGCCCGGCTGCGTGACGACGGGGCGCGCAAGCTGACGATCGTGATCGGCGGGGCGGACGGCCATTCGCCGGAGCTGCTGGCCCGGGCCGACGAGACCCTGGCGTTCGGCGTGCAGACCTGGCCCCACGCCCTGGCGCGGGTAATGTTGGCCGAGCAGGTCTACCGCGCCGTCACCATCCTGGCGGGAAGCCCCTACCACCGCGACTAGTTCGAGAAACCCTCGAAGCTGATGTCGGGCGCCGAGGTGTTGTGCTTGGACGGGATCGACCGCCCGAACGTCACCGTCTGCGCCTTCACCGAACCGAAGCCCACCACCGGCAGGGTCTTGCCGTCCACGCGCAGCTCGGCGGTGTCGCCGTTGTCCGGCGACACATACATCGAGCGCAGGGCGATGAACGGACGGCCCCCGACCGGCGGCGTCAGCTTCACCGCCAGGCGCAACTCCTCGTGGTCGATCCGCGTCACCATCAGATCCGCCGTCCCGCCCATGCGGTAGGTCAGGTGGAAGGTCATGGCCTTGGGATCGATGCGCACCTCGCGAATGCGCACATAGGGCCGCGTGCTCTCCTCGACCGGCCCCACCAGGAACGACGAGCCATAGACCGCCCCGCCGAACTGCGGCAGCGGCAGGGGCCGCAGGCGCCAGTAGCCGTCGGCCGCGTGCAGCACCAGAGCCTCCTGAACGTCGTCCCCGCGCTTGATGAACAGCTGGATCAGGTGGAAGCCCTGGTCCTTGCGGCCCGCCACATCGACCTTGACCACGTCCGGCCGCCAGTAGCCGCCGTAGGTGATCCCGTCGATGCGCACCTTAGCGTCCTCGTAGAGGGTGACCTTGCGCGGGGTGAACTTGGTGTCCGCCTTGCCGCTGAACGTAGCCGGCTGGCAGCCCGAGAAGTCGGCCTTGTAGTTATCGGTCTTGAGGGCCTTGCCATAGGCGGGATGCCGCGCCACCGCCTCGAACCGGCGCACGCCCGGCGCGGCCAGGACGGCGTAGACGTTGTCCTCCTCGGCGCAGGTGGTCTTCACTCCCTTGTCCCGCACGGTCACGGTGACCGGGGCGGCGATGGCTGAAGCCGGTAGGGCCAGGGCCGCGAGCAGAAGACTGGCGGCGCGGCGGGTCGTTTGCATACTCGAAGCCATATGATCTGGGTGCCGGCATTCGCCGGGATGAGCGGTTGTGGGGTTCGACCCTTAGCCTTTTCCCCACCGATCCCCTATATGCTCGCCCTATGAGCCGTCCGTTCCTCAAGATGAACGGCGCGGGCAACGACTTCGTGGTGGTCGAGGCCCGCAGCCAGCCTTTCGCGCCTGCCCCGGCGCAGGTCCGCGCGATCGCCGATCGCGCGGGGCCGTCGGGCTGCGACCAGCTGATCGCCATCGAGCCCTCAGGCCGCGCCGACGCCTTCATGCGTATCTGGAATTCCTCGGGTGGCCAGGTCGACGCCTGCGGTAACGCCACCCGCTGCATCGGCTGGCTGCTGCTGGAGGAAGGCAAGACTGACCATGCCTCCATCGAGACCAACGCCGGCCTGATCGGGGTCGAGCGCGCCGGCGACCTGCAGGTGCGGGTCGATATGGGCGAGCCGGGCCTGGAGTGGTTCCAGATTCCCCTGTCGATGCCGATGGACACCGTATCGCTGGACCTGTTCGCCGAGCCGGACCTGGCCAACCCCGGGGCGGTCAGCATGGGCAATCCCCACGCGGTGTTCTTCGTCACCGATGTCGAGGACTTTCCGGTCGAGCACACCGGCTCGCGCATCGAGCACCACAAGCTGTTCCCCGAGGCGGTCAATGTCGGTTTCGCCGAGATCAAGGCGCGCGACCGTATCCGCCTGCGCGTCTGGGAGCGCGGCGCCGGCCTGACCCAGGCGTGCGGCACCGGCGCCTGCGCCGCGCTGGTCGCCGCCCACCGGCGCGGCCTGACCGACCGCAAGGCGACCGTCGAGATGGACGGCGGCGACCTGATCATCGAATGGCGCGAGAGCGACGGCCATGTGCTGATGACCGGCCCGGTCGCCTTTGAATTCAACGGCGTGCTGGAAACGGCCGAGGCATGACCAGCCTCGTGATCGAGCGCCCCGCACGGGTCTCCGACGTCGATGTCGTCACCTTCGGCTGCCGCCTGAACGCCTACGAGAGCGAAGCCATCCGCACGCGGGCAGCCGAGGATGGCCTGCAGGACGCCATCGTGTTCAACACCTGCGCCGTCACCGGCGAGGCGGTGCGCCAAGCGCGCCAGGCGATCCGCAAGGCGCGGCGCGAGCGGCCCGGAGCGCGGGTGATCGTCACCGGCTGCGCGGCCCAGATCGATCCCGCTGCCTTCGCCGCCATGCCTGAGGTCGACCTGGTTTTAGGCAATGCCGAGAAGGCCGCGCCGGGCGCCTATCTGCCCGCCGAGGGCCGGGTCCGGGTCAACGACATCTTCTCGGTGCGCGAGACCGCCGGGCACCTGATCGACGGGCTGACCGACCGCGCCCGCGCCTATGTCGAGGTGCAGAACGGCTGCGACCACCGCTGCACCTTCTGCGTGATCCCTTATGGGCGCGGCAATTCGCGCTCAGCCGCCGCCGGCGAGGTGGTCGACCAGGTCCGCCGCCTCTCGGCCCAGGGCTACAAGGAAGTGGTGCTGACTGGGGTCGATATCACCTCATGGGGCAGCGACCTGCCGGGCGCCCCGACCCTGGGCCAGCTGGTGGCGCGGATACTGAAGCTGGCGCCCGATCTGCCGCGCCTGCGCCTGTCGTCGATCGACGCTGCCGAGATCGACCCCGACCTGATGCGCTGCCTGGCCTCCGAAGAGCGGCTGCAGCCGCACCTGCACCTCAGCCTTCAGGCCGGGGACGACATGATCCTCAAGCGGATGAAGCGCCGCCACTCGCGCCAGCAGTCCCTCGACCTGATCGCCGCCGTACGCGCCGTGCGGCCGGACACCGCCTTCGGCGCCGACCTGATCGCCGGTTTCCCGACCGAGACCGAAGAGATGTTCGACAACACCCAGAAGCTGGTCGACGAGGCTGGCCTGGCCTACCTGCATGTCTTCCCCTACAGCGCCCGCCCCGGCACCCCCGCCGCCAAGATGCCGCCGGTCAGCGGGAAGGTGGTCAAGGACCGCGCCCTGCGCCTGCGCCAGCGGGGCGACGCCGCCCTGGCGCGGCACTTGCAGGCCAAGATCGGTTCGACCGTCCAGGGACTGGTGGAACGCGCCGGTCTGGCGCGGGCGGAGGATTTCACCGAGCTCGCCTTCGTCGGCGAGGCCGAGCCGGGTTCGATCGCCGCTCTGCGCGTCACCGGGCACAATAGCCGCCAAGCCATAGCCGTCCTCGCGTAACCCGTACCCATGACAGACGCAGCTTCAGAGAAACGCGGCTGGTTCAGCCGTCTGACCCAGGGCCTGACCCGCAGCTCCAAGCAGATGACCGAGCAGGTCGTCTCGGTGTTCACCAAGGTCAGGCTCGACCAGGCCGGGCTCGACCAGCTGGAAGACCTGCTGATCGAAGCCGACCTCGGGCCCCAGGCCGCCGCGCGCGTGGCCGAAGCCTTCGGCAAGGGCCGCTTCGGCCGTGAGGCCTCCGCCGACGAGATCAAGCAAAGCCTGGCGGAAGCCATCGCGGTTGAACTGCTGCCGCACCAGGGCCTGTTCGATCCGATGTCGAGCCCGCACAAACCCTTCGTGGTGCTGTTCGTCGGGGTCAACGGATCGGGCAAGACCACGACGCTGGGCAAGATCGCGGCCGACCTGAAGGGCAAGGGCGCCAAGGTGATGATCGCCGCCGGCGACACCTTCCGCGCCGCCGCCATCGAGCAGCTCAAGGTGTGGGGCGAGCGGGCCGGTGTTCCGGTGATCGCCAAGCACATCGGCGCCGATGCCGCCGGACTGGTGTTCGAGGCCCTGGAGCAGGCACGCGCGCAGAACATCGACGTGTTGCTGGTCGACACCGCGGGCAGGCTGCAGAACAAGACCGCTCTGATGGACGAGCTGGCCAAGGTAGTGCGGGTGCTGAAGAAGCTCGATCCGACCGCCCCGCACGAGACCCTGCTGGTGCTCGACGCCACGGTCGGGCGCAACGCCCTGAGCCAGATGGAAGCCTTCGACCGCACGGCGGGGGTCACTGGCGTGGTGATGACCAAGCTCGACGGCACCGCGCGCGGCGGGGTGCTGGTGCCGGTGGCCGAGGCCTCGCACGCGCCGATCAAGCTGATCGGCGTCGGTGAAAGCATCGACGATCTGCAGCCGTTCAACGCGCGCGGTTTCGCCCGCTCCCTGGTTGGGCTAGAGGCCGAGTGACATGACCG
The DNA here is from genome assembly GCA_947475845.1 of Caulobacteraceae bacterium. Taxonomy (GTDB): domain Bacteria; phylum Pseudomonadota; class Alphaproteobacteria; order Caulobacterales; family Caulobacteraceae; genus BOG-938. The sequence continues at coordinate 10,762 of CANJMO010000056.1, forward strand.
AACCCCAAAGCGAACCTCAGACCCGGCCCCTGGCCAAGAACGACTCCCACTGGCTGCGCTCGGCGGTGGATTTCGGCGCCCTGGTCGCCTTCGGCGTGGTGTTCTTCGCCACCCATGACCTGCTGAAGGCCACCTGGGCCGTGGTCGCCGGATCGGCTGTCGCCATCGCTGTCGGGCTGATCGTCGAGAAGCGCCTGCCGCCCCTGCCGCTGATCGTCGGGGTGTTCGGCCTGGTGTTCGGCGGGCTGACCCTGGTCACCGGCAATACGGACTATCTGAAGATGGAGGGCTCGTTCCTCTATGTGGGGCTGGGTCTCGGCCTGCTGCTCGGCGTGAAGCTGCGGATGAACCCGCTCAAGGAACTGCTCGGCTCGGCCTTGCACATGCACGATCCGGCCTGGCGCACCCTGACCATCCGCTACGCCCTGTTCTTCCTGGTGCTGGGCGTGGCCAACGAAGTAGTCCGTCGCTTCACCGACGACAGCGTCTGGGCCAGCCTGAAGATCGCCAAGGTGCTGATCTCGGTGCTGTTCTCCCTGGCCCAGGTGCCATTTCTGATGAAGCACGCCTACGAGCCGGGCGCCTCGGATTCGCAGCCCTAGAGCGAATTCCCGCCGTCTTCACCGTCCACGGATGGTCTGTCGTCAAACCGACGCGTAACGTCGCTAGGGTCCCACCGACCTTGAGGGGGGAAAGGCCTGTGGCGAAAGCTTTGCATGCGGGGGACGCGGCGCTCGACCGCTCGCCCAGTCATCTTCTGCATCGCGCCCTACAGCTGGCGCTGGACATCTACGCCGAGGAAACCGGCGCCGGAGCGCTGACCCAGAGGCAATACGCCGTGCTCAGCGCGGTCACCGCCAAGGAGGGCTGCACCCAGTCCGATCTGGTGCGCGCCACCGGCATCGACCGCTCGACCCTGGCCGAACTGGTCGCCCGCCTGATCGGCAAGAACCTGCTCGCGCGCGAGCGCTCGGCGGTGGACGCCCGGGCCAACACCGTGCGCCTGACCGATGAGGGCCGCGCGGCCGTGGCTGGAACCGCGCCTCTGGTGGCCGTGGCCGATGAGCGCATCCTGGCCCTGATGCCCGCCGGCAAGCGCGACGCCTTCCTCAAGACCCTGCGCGATCTGTCCAAGGCCGCCGGCAAGCCTGCCGACGCCGAGCCCAAACCGGCCAAGGCGGACAAGAAGGCCAAGGGCGAGAAGAAGCCCAAGAGCGACAAGAAGAAGGCCAAGAAGAAGGCCAAGAAGGCCAAGGCCGAGGACCCCGTCCTGGCCTAGACCTTGATGTCCACGAACGAGCCGGGGCGCATGTAGCGGGTCGGTTTCTCGTCGGGGATCGGGGTGGTCTTGAGGTGGGTGACCGTGGGTTCGGCGGCGCAGGCCTGGGCGGTGCGCGGTGCGCTCGGCGCTACCGGCGTGACTTCCGCCACCACCGCCTGCTGGAAGAATGCCCGCTGCGCCGCAAGCGCGCTCGACGCCGGCCGCGCCGGGGTGCGGTCGGGTGGGATCACCGGCGGATTGAAGGGGCGGATCTCGGGCGGCATGTCTTAAGATTTATGGTTAACGCGAGGTGAATCCTGGGCAATCCAGGTTAACCGCAGGTTAACGCCAATCCCGTCCGGAAGAAAAGGCTCAACGTAGCGAGCGGAACCGCTTGGCCACGTTGGCGGCGTCCACATCGCTCATGGCGCCGGTGTATTTGGCGATGATCTTGCCATCGCCGTCGACCAGGAAGGTCTCCGGCACGCCGGAGATGCCGAATTCGACGCCCGCGTCCCCCCGGCGGTCGACCAGGATCGCCTTGAACGGGTTCCCGCGCTTGTCGAGGAAGGCCAGGGTGTCGCCGGGGACGTCCTTGTAGGCCACGCCGATCACGGGAATGCCGGTGTTCTTCAGCTGCATCAGCTGCGGCGCTTCCTGAATACAGGGCGCGCACCAGGAGGCGAACACATTGACCAGCACCGGCCCCTTGACCGTGGAGCGGATCGACTGCGCCTGACCCCCCGCGATGGGCGGCAGGGAGATGGCGGGCACCTGCTTACCCAACAGGGCGGCGGGCTGCACCTGCGGGTCGTGATGCAGGCCGTAGCCGGCGAACAGGAAGCCGAGGCCGACAATCACCACGATCGGGATGAACGGCAGGATGCGTTTCACGATCGCGCGCCCTTCTTCTTGTCCAGCAGGGCCTCACGGCGGGCGACCTCGCGCCGCCAGTGACGGGCGCGCAGCAGGCTGTCGGCCACCAGGGCGGCGATCACCACCGCGCTGATGGCGTAGGCCGGGACGATGTAGGCGGCGTATTTGCCGAAATCGAGGTTAGGCATCAGCGGGTCCCCTGCACGGCTAGAGCGCCGGCCCGGCGCCGCCAGATTTCAGCGCGGACCCGGGCCATCCACAGGGCGCCGAAGGCGGTGAAGTAGGAGAAACTCATCAGGGCCAGGGGCCACAGGTAGACGACCGAGGCCTTGGGACCGCCCTTGGCGAAGATGGTCTCGCCCTGGTGCAGGCTGTTCCACCACACCACCGAATAGTGGACGATCGGCAGATTGACCGCGCCAACCAGGGCCAGGATGCCGGCGGCGCGGGCGGCCTTGGCCTCGTCGTCGATGGCAGCCTGCAGGGCCATGTAGCCGACGTAGAACAGGAACAGGACCAGGAACGAGGTCAGCCGCGCGTCCCACACCCACCAGGCGCCCCACATCGGCCGGCCCCAGAACGACCCGGTGACCAGGCCGAGGAAGGTGAAGGCGGCGCCCAGAGGTGCGACGGCGCGGGCGGCGGCGTCGGCCAGGTTGTGGCGAAACACCAGGCCGAAGAAGGCCGATCCGGCGAGGCAGCCGTAGGCCATCATGCCGGTGAACACCGCCGGCAAGTGAATGAACATGATGCGGATGGTGGCGCCCTGCTGGTAGTCGTCGGGCACGGCGAAACCGGTCCACAGCCCGGCCAGGGCGAGGGCCACGGCGGCGGCGCCGAGCACGGGCGCGGCCCAGCCGGAAAAGGCGAGGAACCGCTGCGGATTGGCGAGCGCCGTTATTATTCCCATGGGATTGAGATAGAGCGCGCCCGTTGCGGCGGCAAGTTGTCCGTCACGCTCATGACAGGGCATTGCGGCAAGCGGCCGCCATGGCGAACGGCCCAAGCGCCATGGCCGCGAGGCTGTAGGCGCCCAGCAGGCCAAATCCCGGTGTCCAGTTGAGGCCGGTGGCCAGGGCTTCGATGGCGCCGCCGCCGAAGATCACCGGCGGAGCGAACAGCGGCAGGACGATCACCGCGATCAGCACCCCGCCGCGGCGGCTGCCGAGGCTGAGGGCCGCGCCGATGCCGCCGACGAAGGCGAAGCCGAGCCCCCCGAGGACGGCGCAGGCCAGGGTCAGGGGCGCCAGCTTGATGTCGGCGCCCAGCGCGGTGGCGGCCAGGGGGGTGAACAGGGCCAGGGGCAGGCCGGTAGAAATCCACTGGGCCAGGCACTTGGTGGCGGAAACGATCTCCAGCGGGACCGGACCCAGGGCCAGCTGATCCAGCGCCCCGTCCTCATAGTCGCGCTCGAACAGACGTTCCAGCGACAGCAGGGAGGCGAGCGCCAGCGCCAGCCAGGCCGAGCCGGGCGCCACCGCCGCCAGCCGCGCGGGCGACGCGCCGGCCGCCAGCGGCAGCAGGGTGGCCACGCAGGCGTAGAAGGCTACCGCGACGATCGGACCGCCGCCCCGGCCCCAGGCCATGGCCAGTTCACGGCGCAGAAGAACCCAGAAGCCCTTCATCCGCCGATCTCGAGCGACAGGGTGCCGATCGGCAGGGGATCATGGACGGCGGCCAGGATCATCCCGCCGGAGGCGAGGTGGGCCGACATCATCAGGCCGAAGGCCGCCCGGTGCGCCGCGTCGAGCGGGGCCAGGGGCTCGTCCAGCAGCCACAGAGAACGCGGGCTGGCGATCAAGCGGCCGAGCGACAGGCGCCGGCGCTGACCGGCCGATAGCTTGCGCACCTCGAGATCGGCGATCACGTCCAGATCGAGCGCCTCGCGCGCCTTGGCGACGCCGGCGTCGGTCGCGCCGGTCCAGCGCGCCTGGAACAGGAATTCGTCCTGCGCCAAGCGGTTCGATTTGAGGCCGTCCTGATGCCCGGCCATGTGCAGGCCGCCAGAGCGGGCGTCTTCGGCCTCCAGCAGGCCGTGAGGGCCCTGGAAGCGGATTTCTCCCTCCGCCGGACGCAGGAAACCGGCGATGGCGCGCAGCAGGGAGGTCTTGCCCGCGCCGTTGCGCCCGGTCAGCGACATCGCCTGACCGGCCTTGAGGCTGAAATTCAGCCCCTCGAACAGCAGCCTGTCGCCGCGCACGATCGCCAGGTTTTCGATCTGCACCTCACGGATCATGACGCATCCGCGGCACAGAGGGCAAAGCTTGGCGGTTTGGCCTCAAGCCCGGCATGGACGAGACCCGCCTCTGCGGCTATGAAACGCGCGGCCGCGCGGGCCCACCGCTGCGCAGGACGGGACGCTGTGTGTCCAGTCCGTTTCGCGCGCGATCCCGCGACCGGATTTCGGGCGGCCCTGAACAGACAGAGGATCCTCATTCCATGCCGTCTATCGACAGCCTGCACACTCGCAAAGACCTAAAGGTCGGCAACAACTCATATCAGTACTACAGCCTGCGCGCGGCGGAAGCCGCCGGCCTCACCGGGATTTCCAATCTGCCGGTGTCGATGAAGGTCCTCCTGGAGAACCTGCTGCGCAACGAAGACGGCGATTCGGTCTCCGAAGCCGACCTCAAGGCCATCGCCAACTGGGTGGAAAACCGCGGCAAGGTCGAGCACGAGATCTCGTTCCGCCCGGCCCGGGTGCTGATGCAGGACTTCACCGGCGTGCCCGCCGTGGTCGATCTGGCCGCCATGCGCGACGCCATGACCCAGCTCGGCGCCGACCCCGAGAAGATCAACCCCCTGGCCCCCGTCGACCTGGTCATCGACCACTCGGTGATGGTCGACAACTTCGGCACGCCCAAGTCGTTCGAGCAGAACGTGGCCAAGGAATATGAGCGCAACCTCGAGCGCTATAACTTCCTGCGCTGGGGCTCGTCGGCCTTCAACAACTTCCGCGTGGTGCCCCCGGGCACCGGGATTTGTCACCAAGTCAACTTGGAGTATCTCGCCCAGACGGTCTGGCTGAACGGTGACGTCGCCTATCCCGACACCGTGGTCGGCACCGACAGCCATACCACCATGATCAACGGCCTGGCCGTTCTGGGCTGGGGCGTCGGCGGCATCGAAGCCGAAGCGGCCATGCTCGGCCAGCCGATCCCGATGCTGATCCCCGAAGTCATCGGCTTCAAGCTGTCGGGCGCCCTGCCCGAGGGTGCGACCGCCACCGACCTGGTTCTGACCGTCACCCAGATGCTCCGCAAAAAGGGCGTGGTCGGCAAGTTCGTCGAATTCTACGGCCCCGGCCTGGCCCACCTGACCCTGGAAGACCAGGCGACCATCGCCAACATGGCTCCGGAATACGGCGCCACCTGCGGCTTCTTCCCGGTGACCCGCGCCACCATCGAATACCTGACCCAGACCAACCGCGATCCGGACCGGGTCGCCCTGGTCGAGGCCTACGCCAAGGAACAGGGCCTGTGGTACGAGGACGGCTTCTCCGACCCCGTGTTCACCGACCTGCTCGAGCTGGACATCTCCACCGTCCTGCCGTCGCTGGCCGGCCCCAAGCGTCCGCAGGACCGGGTCCTGCTGTCGGAAGCCGCCACCAAGTTCGAAGAAGCCCTGACCGGCGATTTCGGCAAGCTGTCCGACGCCGCCCGCACTCCGGTGCAGGGCGAGAAGTTCGACATCGGCAACGGCGACGTGGTGATCGCCGCGATCACCTCCTGCACCAACACCTCCAACCCCTCGGTGCTGATCGCCGCCGGCCTGGTGGCGCAGAAGGCCAACAAGCTCGGCCTGAAGGTGAAGCCCTGGGTCAAGACCTCGCTGGCCCCCGGCTCGCAGGTGGTCACCGAGTACCTGAAGGCCGCCGGCCTGACCAAGGACCTGGACGCGCTGGGCTTCAACCTGGTCGGCTACGGCTGCACCACCTGCATCGGCAACTCCGGCCCCCTGCCCGAGCAGGTGTCGAAGGCGGTCCAGGACGGCGACCTGGTCGCGTGCTCGGTGCTCTCGGGCAACCGTAACTTTGAAGGCCGGGTGAACCCGGACGTGCGCGCCAACTACCTGGCCTCGCCGCCGCTGGTGGTGGCCTACGCCCTGGCCGGCTCGATGCGTATCGACCTGATCAACCAGCCCCTGGGTCAAGGCAAGGACGGCAAGGACGTGTTCCTGAAGGACGTCTGGCCGACCACCCAGGAAATCGCCGACATCCAGCGCAAGGTGGTCACCCAGAAGCTGTTCGCCAGCCGCTACGCCGACGTGTTCAAGGGCGACAAGAACTGGCAAGGGATCAAGATCTCCGGCGGCCAGACCTACGCTTGGCAGGGCGACTCGACCTACGTGCAGAACCCGCCCTACTTCGAGGGCATGAGCATGACCCCCGGCCTGGTCACCGACATCGTCGAGGCCCGCGTCCTGGCCGTGTTCGGCGACTCGATCACCACCGACCACATCTCGCCCGCGGGCAACATCCGCGCGGCCTCGCCGGCCGGCGCGTACCTGCAGGAGCATCAGGTCCGGGTGCAGGACTTCAACCAGTACGGCACGCGGCGCGGCAACCACGAAGTCATGATG
>CANJMO010000057.1 GCA_947475845.1 Caulobacteraceae bacterium
CGAGCAGCGCCATGTCCTCCATGGCCGGGTTCTCTATCAGCGCGATGGTCGCGTCGATGATCTCGGTGATGTTGTGCGGCGGGATATTGGTCGCCATGCCGACCGCGATGCCGCCCGCGCCGTTGCCCAGCAGGTTGGGGATACGGGCGGGCAGGACGGTGGGCTCGGACTCCGAGCCGTCATAGTTGTCCTGGAACTCGACCGTGTCCTTCTCGATGTCGGCCAGCAGGGCCTCGGCCGAGCGCTGCATCTTCACTTCGGTGTAGCGCATTGCGGCGGGCATATCGCCGTCGACCGAGCCGAAGTTGCCCTGGCCGTCGATTAGGGTCAGGCCCATGGAGAACGGCTGAGCCATGCGGACCATGGCGAAGTAGACCGCCTGGTCGCCGTGCGGGTGATACTTACCGATCACGTCGCCGACGACGCGGGCAGACTTGCGGTACGAACCGCCGAAGCCGTAGCCCTGCTCGTGCATCGAGAACAGGATGCGCCGGTGCACGGGCTTCAGACCGTCGCGCGCGTCCGGCAGGGCGCGCGAGACGATCACGCTCATGGCGTAGTCGAGGTATGAGCGTTTCAGCTCGTCTTCGATGGCGATGGGGGCAATGCCGCCGCGCCGATCCTCGGACCCGTCCGGGGTCGATATGCTGTCGTCGTCGCTCAAGGTGATCTGGACTTTTCGTGGGGGGGAATCGCCAGCAATTCCCTGCCCCTCTTGTTAGCACCCCCCTGCACGCGGCGCAAAAGAACCGGGGTGATAAAGGTGCAAAACCTGGGCTTGAATTCCGGGCCCATCGCGTTCTCTCATCCGCATCTGCAAACGGAGACCTCAGCCATGTCCGCCAAGCCCGCCATCGTCCTGATCTGCGCCCTGTCGGCCCTGGCCGCGCCCGCCCTCGCCGCTCCCGGCGCCAGCGCCCAGATGCTGGGCGGAACCGGCGCCGCGCTGGGGACCGCGACCTTCACCGAAGCGTCCACCGGCGTGCTGATCCATGTGGAAGTGAGCGGGCTGAAGCCCGGCTGGCACGGCATCCATCTGCACGAGAAGGGCGACTGCGCGGCTCCGGCCTTCACCACCGCCGGCGCCCACATGAACCATGCCGATCCGAAGTCTCCGCACGGACTGCTCAATCCCGCGGGGCCCGACTTCGGCGACCTGCCCAACATCTATGTCGGGGCCGACGGCAAGGCGATGGCCGAGCTGTTCTCGACCCGGGTGTCGCTGAGCGGCGCGGGCGGACGCGCCTCGCTGCTGGACGCCGACGGTTCGTCCTTGATGGTGCACGAGAACCCCGACGACCACGCCACCCAGCCGATCGGCAACGCCGGCGCGAGGGTCGCCTGCGACGTGGTCAAGGCGGGCTGAAAAAGCCTTCTGGCTAGCTGGACAATTCCGACCTGACGGACATTTGTTCGCCTGTGAGTTGCAGGCTGGCCGCCTGGGGTGGGAAACGTCCATATGCCGCTATCGATGTACCGCGCCTGCATCCCCGTGTTCGTGCGCGGACTGCGGGTGCTGGACGGCCTGCTGGACAAGGCGCAGGCGCATGAAGCGGCCAAGGGCCTGGCGCCCGGAGCCCTGATCGCCGCCCGCCTGGCGCCGGACATGCAGACTCTGGGCAATCAGGTGCAGCGGGCCAGCGACACCTGCAAGGGTTCCGCCGAGCGGCTAACCGGCTTCAAGGCGCCGCGCATGCCCGACACCGAAACCAGCTATGCCGAGCTGAAGGCGCGGATCGCGGCGACGGTGACCTTTCTGCAGACGATCACGCCGGATCATCTGAAGGGGACCGAGGAGCAGGGCATCCCGCTGAAGCTCGGCCAAACCGGCACCACCTTGAGCGGCGCGGACTACCTGCTGCAGTTCGCCCTGCCCAACTTCTTTTTCCACGTCACCACCGCCCACGACATCCTGCGCAATCAGGGCGTGAAGATAGGCAAGCTGGACTATCTGGGGGTTTATGCCGGCTAGAGCCTGTCAGGCGAAGTGTGCGCGGTTCGCCGCCCGGACAGGCTCAAAACAAGAAAACTAGAGCCCGGCGATCTCTTCGGCCCGTTCGGCGATGTTTTCGTTGAGACCGGGCTCGATCTCGACGCGCATGTCGCTGGTCACCACCCGGTCGAGGTAGGCCTCGACCTGATCGGCGGTGGCGCCGCGCTCCAGCGCCACCCAGATGCGGAAGGCGTAGCCGTCGTACTCGCTCTGCGCCGCCAGGGACTCGTTGACGCCCAGTGGGTCCCACTCTTCCCAGAGCAGGTTCTTCAGGGCCTCGAGGTTGGGAATCGGCGGTTCGTGGTTCAGGGCCAGGCGGATCTGCACCGCGCGGATGTCCTGTTGGCCGCCGAAGCCGCTGCCATATCCGCGCGGGGGCGCGATGGGCGCCCATCCGTCGGCCAGCAGGCGCTCAAGATCGTCGAGCGGTTCGCTCACGGCTCAGGCCCTAGAACGGAATCTCGTCGTCGAGGTCGGCGCTGAAGCTCTCGCGCGGGCCGGAGCCCTGAGCGCGGCCGCCGCCGCCGAAATCACCGCCGCCCGAGGACGCGCCGGCATAGTCGCCGCCGCCGGAGGCGCCGTCGCCGCGCCCGCCGAGCATGGTCAGCTCGCCGCGGTACTTCTGCAGCACGATCTCGGTGGAGTACTTCTCGACGCCCTGGGCGTCGGTGTATTTGCGGGTCTGGATGGCGCCCTCGATATAAACCGTGGAGCCCTTTTTCAGGTAATTCTCGGCCACCTTGACCAGGTTGTCGTTGAAGATCACCACCTGGTGCCACTCTGTCTTTTCCTTGCGCTCGCCCGACGCCTTGTCGCGCCAGGATTCCGAGGTCGCGATGCGCAGGTTGGCGACCCGGTCGCCGGAGTTGAGGGTGCGAACTTCCGGGTCCTTGCCCAGGTTGCCGATCAGAATGACCTTGTTAACGCTGCCCGCCATCTGACCCTCGTCTCGCTGTTTCCACGCCAGGTGCGCGGTTCGAATCGAACCTACCCAGGGAAGGCGTCGTGTCAACGTTCTATTAATGTTCTTCCACAGGAACGCGCGTTCAACAGCTCTTGATCAGGGGCGCCAACACCTTCGCGGCGCCCTCGCCAGGGACGGTCCAACCCTCGTCCTTGACCCTGATGCGGATCGAGCGGCCCGACTTGAGCGTCTTGAGGATGTCGTCGCGGGCGGTCACCGCGATGGTGAAGTTCGGGCCGTCGCCAGCCTCCGTCACCTCGCTGCGGAAGGTCCGCGTCCCTGCCCGGCTGGTGATGCGGACCTGGACCCTTTCGCTCTCGTCGGCATCGGCGGGGCCGCTGATCGACAGGCGGCCCTTGATGCAGTCGATGCGCAGGGCGCGGTTGTCGGTATCGGGCACGCCATAGGCGACGGTCTGGCCGGGGATATAGTCGTTCCAGACGTAGTGGCGGCCCTCGGCGGCGAGCAGCAGGAGCAGGACGCTCCACACCGCCTAGCGCGCCCGCTCGACCGCCATGCGCACCGCCAGGCCGCCGAGCACGCAGCCCATCAGCCAGCGCTGCGCCTTGGCCCAGGTGGGACGCGCGGCGAGGAAGGCGGCGATCGATCCGGCCGCCACGGCGACCATGGCGTTGACCGTCAGGCTGACGGCGATCTGCAGGGCGCCGAGCGACAGCGACTGGGCCAGGACGTGGCCACGATGCTGGTCGACGAACTGGGGCAGCAGCGACAGGTAGAGCACCGCGACCTTGGGGTTCAGGGCATTGGTCAGGAAGCCCATGGCGAACAGCTTGGCCGGGCGGTCCACCGGCAGGCTCTTGACCACGAACGGCGACTGGCCGCCCGGCTTGAGCGCCTGCCAGGCCAGGAACGCCAGATAGGCGGCGCCGGCGAATTTCAGGGCCGAATAGGCGAACGGCACGGCCATCACCAGGGCGGTGATGCCGAGGGCCGCGCTGAACATGTAGAGCAGGAAGCCCAGCGCCACGCCGCCGAGCGAGATCAGTCCGGCCCGGGGGCCTTGGGTGATCGATCGCGAGATGATGTAGATCATGTTCGGCCCCGGGGTCAGGACCATGCCCAGCGCGATCAGGCCGAAGGCGAGGAAGGTCAGGGGCGCGGGGAACACCCTACTGGCGCACGGCGCTGGGTACGGCCAGGCGTCCGTCCTGGGTGCGCACCAGAGCCGGCCAGCGGGCGCCGTCCAGGGTCTGGCCGGTGAACACGCCGGTGCGGCCGAGGAACAGGAAGCTGCCCTGATAGGCGCCGACCAGGTCGGCGTTGGTGCCGCCCAGCGCCAGGAAGTGCTCGCGCATCCCTTCCAGCGACGCCGCGCAGGTTTCTAAGCTCGGCTTGTTGTCGGCCACCTTGTTGAACTTCACCGCGCCGCCGGTCAGCGGCACCACATGGAAGCAGACGCCGCGCTCGAAGGGCGCCTCGATCTTTTTCTCGCAGGCGGCGAGGCCGATCAGGGCGGCGGCGGAGACGAGGACGGCGCTGAGGGCGGAGGTGTTCATGGGCTCAGTCTACACGGCCCGCGCGCACTGTCAGCCTTGGGGTGTCAACCGGGCACCGGCAGGGGCGTGCAGTTCGCGGCCTGCTCGACCAGGGTGCGGAAGGTGCGGTTGTCGGCGCTGATCTCCACCCGGCGCGGGACGAGACGCAGGGTCTCCTCGCCCCAGCGGCCGTAGCTGGCCCCGCCCTGACGCTCGCAGCGTCCGGCGAAGAGGGCCTGGACGCAGGCGTTGAGGGTGATGTCGGTGGGCAGGCGGCGCCAGTCGCTGTCGCGCCACCAGCATGGGGCGGTGGGCGCCGCCGCGCCGTTGGCGGTGGGCACGGCGGTCGGCGGCGATCCCGGCGGCGCGCCATTGGGCAAGGCCTGGGCTTCGGCGGGGGTCAGCACCTGCACAACGGGACCTGAATCGCTGGCCGCCGCCAGGGCGCCGGTGGCGTCGACGCCGAGGTCCAGGGCGCGGGTGGCGACGCCGTTCTTCTTGGCGCAGTCGCCGAGGGTCATCTCCCCGATCATCCGGCCGCCGACGAAGCAGCGCAGCAGTCGGCCCGGATCGAGGATCGGTTCGTTATTGCCCGTCTCCACCACCAGTCCGCCCTTGGACGCCGGCGGCGGCGCCTTGGAGGCGGGGGTGCGCATCATTATGACGGCGGCCACGGCCAGGCCGAGCACAAGCGCGGCCCCGCCGCCCAAGATCACCCGCCGGTCACGATGAAAGTCCATGTCCAAGGCCTACGCCGGGCCCCGGTTGGTTTCAAGATGGCCCCTACGCCGCGATCAAATGCGATCCGGCCAGGGACTTGCGCACCGCCGCGCGGCGCGTCCGCCATTCGTCGGCCAGGATCGCCAGCAAGACGACGTCGCGGAACGCTCCATCCTTCAGCGCATGGCCGCGCAGATAGCCCTCGCGGCGGAAACCGGCGGTGCCCTGGGCCTTTAACGCGGCCTCGTTGTCGGCCAGGACTTCGGCCCAGACCTTTTCGAGGCCGAGATCGTCGAACGCCTTGTCGAGTCCCAGCGCCTGGGCGGCGCGGCCCACGCCCCGGCCCCGCGCGTCCGGGTCGCCGATGTACCAGCCCCATTCGGCGCGGCGGTTGCAGTTGGTCAGGCCGCTGAGCATCAGGAAGCCGGCGGGCGCGCCATTGTGGGTGATGATCCAGCCGCGGCGGTCGGGGTCGGCGAGAAAGGCCTCCAGCCAAAGCGCGCTGGCCGCCTCGGTCTCGGGCGGCTGGTCGCTCATCCACCGGTTCACCTCCGGCTCGCGCCGCCAGGCGAATAGATGCTGGCCGTCCTCCCGGACAAGGTCTCGCAGGTCGATCATGGCCCAGAATTCTACGTCGTCACTGGCTACAAAACATTAACGCGCATCAGCAATGTTTGGCCGGTCCCGCGACGAGATTATGTCGGGGCTGGAGACAACCGTGGCTACGCCCTTCGCCATCGCCGGCCGGCCGGCCGGCCGGCCGATCGGGCCCGAGCACCCGCCGTTCATCATCGCCGAGCTGTCGGGCAACCATAATGGCGAACTGGCCCGCGCCCTGGCCCTGATCGACGCCGCCGCCGAGGCGGGCGCCGACGCGGTCAAGCTGCAGGCCTATACCGCCGACACCATCACCATCGACCACGACGGCCCCGGCTTTCGCCTGCAAGGCGGGCTGTGGGACGGACGGACGCTGCATGAGCTCTATTCGGAGGCGTTCACCCCGTTCGAATGGCACGAACCGCTGTTCGCCCACGCCCGGATGCGCGGACTGATCTGCTTCTCCTCGCCGTTCGACGAGACGGCCATCGAACTTCTGGAGGAACTGGGGGCGCCCGCCTTCAAGATCGCTTCGTTCGAGGCCGTGGACCTGCCGCTGATCGCCAGGGCCGCGGCATCCGGCAAGCCGCTGATCATATCGACAGGCATGACCAGCCACGAGGAGATCGGCCAGGCGCTCGACACCGCCCACAAGGCCGGAACCGGCGGGGCCGCCCTTCTCCACTGCGTCTCGGCCTATCCAGCGACGTTCGCCGAAGCCAACCTTTCGATGATCCCGCGCCTGGCTGAGGATTACGGCTGCGTGGTCGGTCTGTCGGACCACACCCCCGGCACGGCGGCGGCGGTGGCGGCGGTGGCGCTGGGCGCACGGATCATCGAGAAGCATTTCACCCTGGCGCGCGCCGATGGCGGCCCGGATTCCGCGTTCTCCCTGGAACCCGATGAGTTGAAGCGGCTGGTCGACGATTGCCGAGCGGCCTTCGACGCCCTGGGCGAGGCCTCCTATCGCCGCAGCGAGACCGAGGCCCACAACCGCCAGTTCCGGCGCTCGCTCTATGTGGTGCGCGATGTGCCGGCCGGGGCGGTGCTGACCAAGGACGACGTGCGCTCGATCCGCCCGGGCTACGGCCTGGAGCCGGCCCAATTGCCCGCGGTTCTCGGCAGGACGGCCGCCCGCGCCCTGAAGCGTGGCGAGCCCCTGGCCGCCGACATGATCGGCGACTGACTTACGGCTTGAACAGCGCCAGCAGCAGGCTGGGCATCGAGTTGGCGATGCTGAGCGACTGCTGACCCAGCTGTTGCTGGACCTGCAGGGCCTTGAGCCGCGCGCTGTCGGCGGCGTTGTCGCTGCCGACCAGATCTGTAACCCCGTGCAGCAGGTTGCTGAGATTGCTGACCAGGATCTGGTGCGCGCTGATCAGCTTGGCCTGGTCGCCGATCCCGGTCATGGCCGAGGTGACGTTGGCGATGGAGGCGTCGATCTGGGCCATCATCGCCGAAGCCGTGCCCACGGCGCCGATGGTCGAGGTCGAGGAGAAGGTGATCACCGTCCCGCCCATGGTCAGGTTCACGGCCGGCAGGGTCACGCTCTGCGAGCCGTCGGCGGAGGCCAGGAAGCGCATCCCCGGCGCCTTGGAGCCGTCCAGCAGGTTGGCGCCGTCGAACTCCGCGGAGCTGATGGCGGTGGCGATCTGCTTGAGCATCCCGGCGAAATCGGTGCTGATCGAGGCGCGCTCTTCGGGCGACAGCTGCTGGTCCTGGGCCGACAGCGACTGCTGCTTCAGCTGAGCCAGCAGATCGAGCACCTTCTGCCCCGAGGACAGGGCGACGTCGGAGATCGAGGTGGCGCGGTTGAGGCTGGCCGTGACCGCGCCGAGCCCGTCGATCTGGCTGCGCTGGCCCTGGGCCTGGGCCCATACGGTGGGATTGTCCTTGGCGTCGGCGACCTGCAGCTGAGTGCTGATCCGGTCCTGCACCTGGGTGAGCTGATCGGTCGTCCGATTGAGGTTCTGCAGCGCCAACAGGGCCGACGGATTGTTAGAAACGCTGGTCGTCATGAGCTTTCTCCACGGATCCGCGAATCGGCGGACCGAACGCAGTTCGCGTTCAAGGATAGGCTAAGCTGGGATGGTATGCAGATCGTTAACCATAATTGCCCGGCGCGCGACAAATGCTGAGAGCCTCCCCTGCCCTGAGCAGAAGAGGCTCTCACTTGGCTTTTTGCCCTTGCGATACCTTGGCCCGTTCTAGGCCTTGGCCTTGATCAGGGAGCCCGCGGCGTAGTCCGACCGCTGGCTCATGCGCGAAACCTCTTCACGCGAGGACTGCAGCACCACCTGCCCGCTGACGCGGTCGATGACCGTGTAGAGGAAGCTTCCGGTATCTCCGTCCTCCTGGATGACCAGGCGCTGCTCCGGATTGTAGGGCGGCGTGGTGAAGTCCGGGTTGGGGGTTGGGGCCGGCCGGCTGCCCGGGCGGCGATACATGTTGCCAGAGGGTTGGCCGTCCGGTCCTGGAGCTTCCGGGCCGGGGGGGGCCATGGATAGGTTGCTCATGTCCGCTTCCGCCGGGGCTTATCCGGCGTCTCCGATCAGGCGGGGTGGGCGATGGAGGGAGCGTCCTCCACCGCCCGATCCGCGATTAACGGAAGAGCGAGAGCATGATGCCGGTGGACTGGTTGGCGATCGACAGGGCCTGGACACCCAGTTGCTGCTTGGTCTGCAGAGCCTGGAGCTTGGCGCTCTCGGAAGCCATGTCGGCGTCCACGAGGTTGGAAATGCCCGTGGTCAGGGAGTTCTGCAGGTTCTTGACGAACTTGAGGTGATCCATCAGGGCGTTGGAGCCGGTCCCGAGCTTGGTCAGGGCGGGGTTCACATTGGTCAGGCTGGAGTCGATCGTACCGATGAAGGCCGAGGCCGAGGCCGCCGAGTTGAACGAGGCGGTGGCCCCCAGGGTCACGTTGGAGCCGCCCAGCGAGAGGTTTTGAGCCACCACGGTGATCTTGGACGAGCCGGTGTCGTTGGCCAGGGCATAGAGGGTGGTGCCGCTCGCCTTGACCATGTTGATGCCGTTGAAGTCGGCGTTGGTGACGACCTTGGAGATCTGGTCGCGCAGGGACTTGAAGTCTTCGTTCAGGGCGGTGCGGCTGGTGGTGTCCAGCGAGGTGTCGGCGGCCGCCAGGACCTTCGCCTTCATCTGGGTCAGCAGGTCGGAAACCTGTTGGCCGGCCGACATGGCGACGTCGATGGTGGATTGAGCGCGGTTGAGGCTGTCTGCACGGCGTCCAGCGCGGTGACCTTGCCTTACATGGTCTGCGCGATCGACCAGACAGCGCCGTTGTCCTTGGCGGTGTTGATCTTCTTGCCGGTGGAGATGGTGTTCTGGGTATCAGCCAGTTGGGTCTGCGTTTTCATCAGGTTGCTCAGGTCAACCAGGGCAGACGTGTTCGTATTGATGCTGTTAAGCGCCATCGGAGTAGATCCCATTTCTAGGTGTCCGACCGTCATTTTGACCGTCGAGGGCATTTTGCCCGTCTTCCTAAGAGCAAGGGTGGCGCCAGTTTTCGGCGGCAGATCAGGTTGCTGATTTTGCTTGGGATTTTCCGGGGCGCGTCGAGTGCTCGGCAAATTTTGACCCGGTCGAAGCCGGCCATCGGGGAAATTTTTGCCGGGGGACGGGGACGCGTTTGCCTAGCGGGCCTGGAACCCTTCCCCTCGATGGGGGAGGGGCAGGGTTGGAGGTGAACGCGCCGCAGGTCTCGACAAGGGCTTGGAAGGCGGGCCGCCTCAGCCGCCGTCCCTTGAGCGTTGGAAACTTCACCCCCACCCCGACCCTCCCCCATCGAGGGAGAGGGAGCGTGTTTACGATCCAGGAAGCCTAGACCCCCGGGGCCTGTCCGCCGCCGAGGCCCTGCATGATGATGCGGTTGATGTCGATCAGGGGCTGGATGGCTTCCTGCTTCTGCATCACGTCGGAGGTGTGCTTATCGACCCAGATGCTGAGCGAGATGATGTTGGCGCGCAGGTCCATCGGCAGCTGATTGTCCGGATTGGCGCAATCGCCGGCGATGGTGGTCCATAGACGACGGTTCCAGTGCAGCGCGCGCATGCGCCGCCCCGCTTCGGAGTCTTCGACTGCCGCGACCTCCATCAGGGCGCGGGTGACAAGGCCGAACAGACGGTATTCCGTCTGCTTGGGGCCTTCAGCCTGCTCCGCCGCCCTTTGGTAGGCCTGTAGCGACATTCCCTAGCCTCTCATCCTCGTACTCGATCAGTTTGCGGCACAGCATCAGCGCCTTGTAGTACTCGCGCGCCATGGTGTGCTTGGAGATGGCCACGCAGTCGGCGAGCATCTCAGGATTGCGTATCGCGTTCATGAATTCGTTCAGGCGCCGCACGAATTCGTCGTAGAATTTCGCGGCCCCGGCCTCGTCCAGGTACATCATCATCACCGGGAAATATATGCGGCGGGCGGGGGTGGTCACCTCGTCGCCCTGCATGATGTCCTTCTCGCGCAGCACCGACGCCTTGTTCTGCAGGATCAGCACGCCCCGGCGGTCGCCGTTCTGCACGACGGCCCCGTTCAGAACGAACTTCTCGCCCGGCTTGAGCGACAGTTTCAGAGGCATGGCCGGCTCCGGCGACGGCGAGGCCGTCGAATGATTCCGCGCGCTTTAGGTTGAAGAGACTCACCTGGACGCACGCTTCGCAAGGCTAGGCCCACACGGTTAACGCCGTCTTGCCAGGCCGGCTTAGCGGGCCGTTAATCATAATCCGGCGATGCAGTAGGCTGTGTTTCCCTGCCGCCGAGTCGCCCTCGCATGACCGCCTTTAGCCAGCCTCGCGCCGCGGCCTCCAGCCTGGTCCTGGGCGCTGAGATCGCCGCGGCCCCCGCGCGCGCGCAGATCGCCACCGCCGTGGCCGGCAACGCGGGATCGCCCGAAGCCATGCGCCGCCTCGGCGATGCCCTGGCCCAGCTCAAGCAGCTCAATATCGAGCCGATGCTGCAGAAATCGGTCGCCGCCCTGCGCGCCGAGGACGCCAAGACCGCCGCGGACTGGGCGCTGAAGGCCCTGGGGCTGGATGAGCGCTGCGGCATGGCCTGGTACTGCCTGGCCATCGCCCGCGAGAAGTGCGGCGACTTCAAGACCTCGATCCAGTGCTATAAATCGGCTCTGGCCCTGTCGCCGGACCACACCGAGATCGCCAACAACCTCGGCCGCCTCGCCTATCGCATGGGCATGCGCGACATCGCCGAGAAGTTCTTCCTGCACTATCTGGAGCGCTATCCCGAAGCCTTCGAAGCCTCCAACAACCTGGCCTGCTGTCAGCGCGACGAGCATCGCTACGGCGAGGCGATCGACACCATCCGCCCGGCGATCCAGGCCAATCCGAGCAATTCGCTGCTGTGGAACACCCTGGGCACCATCCTCACCGACCAGGGCGAGTTCGAAAGCGCCCTGCCGTTCTTCGACGAGGCGTTGCGGCTCGACGGCAAGTTCGTGAAGGCGCGCTACAACCGCTCCACCGCCAAGCTGCAGCTCGGCCTGCCCGACGACGCCCTGGTCGACTGCGAGGCGGCGCTGAAGGGCCACATGGCCGAGCACGAGCGCTCGATGATGAACCTGGCGCGCTCGACCATGCTGATCGCGCAAGGCCGACTGGCCGAGGGCTGGACCGCCTATGAAGAGCGGCTGTCGCACCACTATCCACAGACCACCCATTTCCTGATCGACCGCCCGCGCTGGACCCCGAACGACGAGATCGCGGGTAAGACCCTGCTGCTGGTCGGTGAACAGGGGCTGGGGGACGAGGTGCTGTTCGCCAATATGCTGCCCGACGTGATCGAGGCGCTGGGTCCGGGCGGCAAGCTGGTGCTGGCCCTGGAAAAGCGGCTGATCCCCCTGTTCCAGCGCTCGTTCCCGCAGGCCGAGGTCGGGGGACACGCCACCTATGACGTCGAGGCCCGCACCCTGCGCAACACCCCCTTCGTCGGCGATATGGAACGCATCGACCTGTGGGCGCCCCTGGCCTCGCCGCTTCCGCGCCGACGTCGCCGACTATCCCGACAAGGCGGCCTTCCTGACCGCCGACGCCGAGCGGGTGGAGCACTGGCGCAAGGTGCTGGCCGACGCCCCCGCCGGCCCCAAGGTCTGCATCCTGTGGAAGAGCCTGAAGCTCGACGGCGCGCGGCTGCGCTACTTCTCGCCGTTCGAGGCCTGGCAGTCGGTGCTGACCACGCCCGGCGCGGTGTTCGTCAACCTGCAGTACGGCGACAGCGAGGCCGAGATGGCCGAGGCCAAGGCCCGCTTCGGCATCGATCTGTGGCGGCCGCCCGGCATCGACCTGAAGAACGATCTGGACGACGTTGCCGCCCTCGCCTGCGCGCTCGATCTGGTGCTTGGCCCGGCCAACGCCACCACCAACATCGCCGCCGCCTGCGGCGCGCCGGTATGGCTGATCTCGACCCCCGGCGCCTGGCCCAAGCTCGGCACCGACCGCTACCCCTGGTACCCCAGCGCGCGGGTGTTCAACGCACCCGCCGGCCAGCCCTGGACCGTGGTGATGGACGAGATCGCAAGGGCCCTGAAGAGCACGATTTCCTGATCTTGGGTCGGCCAGTCGTCGGAACGGAAGCCCGGCTGCTGGGTTGAATCTCCCGAAGCGGTGCTGTTCGCGCCATCTCAGGAGTTGATCATGCCGGATCTGGACCTCGACAACGGCGCCGACGCGCAGGACATGGCCGAGGCCTTCGACGAAACCAACCGTGAAGACGAACTGGCCGCCGCCGATGGCGACGATTTCGAAAACCCCGATATCGCGCCCGACGTCTATGACGTCACCTCGGCCCAGGGCGACGCCGACGACGATGACGGCGTGCAGTACGAGCTCGACGCCGCCGACTTCAGCGACGACATCGACGAGGACGACTTCGAGGAAGACGAGGATGACGTGCTCGCTGTCGACGGCGGCGACGACGCCAGCCTGGAAGACGACGGCAACGACGATCCGGTTGACATCATCGCCGGCCGCGCGGCGCCGAGCGAACCGGGCCTGGCCTATGTCGCGGATGTCGACGCCTCCACCTATCCCCGCGACGACGAGGCCGAGAAGTACGAGAGCACCCGCCAATTATCCGACGCCCAGCTCAGCGACCTGGGCTACCGCGACGACCCGCCCACCCAGAAGGAGACCAGCGCCATGGACGCCAAGACCCCCGACCAAATCAAGAAGGCCGCCGATTGGGAAGAACGCTCGTTCGGCGGGCAAAACAGCGAGGACACCGTGCAAGGCTCCGGCGCCAGCGCCGAGGATGTCGCCGACGAGTCCGATCCGGACGAGGAAGACCGCCTGGACGAGGGCCTGGAGGAAACCTTCCCCGCGTCGGACCCCGTGAGCGCCAAGCACATCACCTGATCGCGCGACACAAAACCGATGACGATGAGGGGGTCGCTGAGCGGCCCCCTTTTTCGTGGATCAGTGCGAGAGGAATAGGGACGGCCCGTCGGTGGTCAGGAAGGCCTTGGTCGCGCCGCCGAAGATGAACTCCTGCAGGCGCGGATGGCCGTAGGCGCCGGCCACGAACAGAGTGGCCCCGATGCCGCGCGCCGCCTCCAGCAGCCGGGGCCCGACGTCGCCGCTGCCTTCGAGGCTGTTGATTTCCGCCTGCACCCCCCGCGCGCCAAGGAAATCCTGTAGCGCCTTGGGATCGAATTCACGCGACGAGGTGGACCTGCAGGATAGGATCGCGACCTTCGACGCCTTCTGCAGCAGCGGCAGGGAGGTGCGCATGGCCCGGCTGGCCTCCTTGCCTCCATCCCACGCCACGGCCACCACGCCGCCTGCTTCGAGGCCCGGCCGCGCCACCAGCACCGGGCGCTGTTCGGCGGCCACCACTTGCTGAAACGCCTCGCCCAGAGGCCCGCGGCCGCGGGCGGCGGCGCCGTCGAACACCACCACGTCGGACAGGCGCGCATGCATCGACAGGGCCAACCACACCGGCGAATCCAGGCCGATGAAGGCTTTCCTGGCATAGGCGCATCCGGCAAAGGCGGCCTCGGCGCCCGCGCGCCCTTCGGCGGTGGCTTCTTTCAGGCTCTCGACGGCGGCGATCTGCACCCCGCCCATGAAGCCCTCGCCCATCCAGGGCATCAGGTCGGCCACGTCGGCGGGGACATAGACGGCGGCGATCTCGGCGGCGAAGGCCTCGGCCAGCACCGAAGCGGCGGTCAGGACATTGGGATCGCCCTTGCCGCCGGACAGCGGCGCCATGATCCTGGCCCAGGTGATGGTTGTCGTGCTCATTGGCGCTCCAGCCCCGTTCGCGAACCGCGGCGTGCTGCTATGGTCGCGGCCGCGCCTTGATCAGGGTCAACCCGGACCCCTAGGAAGGCAAAGCTTCTCTCTTATGGAAACGATCTTGTGACGAAAGGGCTCCGTCAAATCGCTGGCCGCCAAAAAGAGCCTCGAGCCTGGCAGCGGATGCTGTCCGGCCGCCGACTGGACCTGCTCGACCCGTCGCCCATGGACATCGAGATCGGCGACATCGCCCACGGTCTGGCGCGGGTGGCGCGCTGGAACGGCCAGACGATCGGCGAGAACGGCTTTTCCGTCGCTCAGCACTCGATCATCGTCGAGGAGATTTCCGTCCACCTGCAGCCGGATCTGGAGCCGCGCTGGCGCCTGGCCGCCCTGCTGCACGACGCGCCGGAGTATGTGATCGGCGACATGATCTCGCCGTTCAAGGCGGCGCTGGGTCTCGACTACCGTCTGTTCGAGGACAGGCTGGAGGCGGCGATCCATATCCGCTTCGGCCTGCCGCCCAAGACGCCGGCGCCGATCAAGAAACTGATCAAAACGGCCGACCGCGCCTGCGCCTTCTTCGAAGCGATCCAGCTGGCCGGGTTCGAACACGGCGAGTCCGTTTCCCTGTTCGGCTTGCCGCCGCGCGGTTACGACCTGAAGATCGAGCCGTGGACGCCGTCGCGGGCCCAGGAACGCTATGTGAGCAAGTTCGAAAGCCTGATTGCCCTGATGCCGATGGCCAAAGCATGAGCGCTGACATCGTCATCGGACTGTCTGCCGTGGTGCTGACGGTGCGCGGCGCCGACGGGGTGGTGCTGACGGTGCGGCCTCAGGACCCGGCGACGGGCGGCCCCTCCCCGCTGTCGGGCCTGCCCTTCGGTCCGTTCGATCCGGACGGTCGGCGCACCTTCGAGCTGGCACTGCGCGCCTTCGTCACCGACCAGACCCGGTTCGACCTCGGCTATGTCGAGCAGCTCTACACCTTCGGCGACAAAGGCCGCGACGCACCCCTGGCCGACGTCGGGGCCGGCGCCGCGCGGGTGATCTCAGTCGGCTATCTGGCCCTGACCAACGAGGCGATCGACACTTCGGCCCCCGACACCGCCTGGACCCCGTGGTCCCGGTTCTTTCCGTGGGAGGACTGGCGACGTGGACGACCGGCCCTGATCGATGAGGTGGTGGCCCCAGCTCTGCGCGCCTGGGCGACGGCGAAGGATGACCGCCTGCCCCGCGCGCGCCTGCTGTTCGCGCTGGACAGGGCGCCGTGGAACGAAGAGCGGGTGCTGGAGCGCTACGAGCTGCTGTATGAGGCTGGCCTGGCGCCCGAAGCCGCGCGCGACCGCGAACGGGCCTCCGGCGGTCCCGCCCCCGAACCGACCGCCTTCGACGCCGCCTTCGGCGAACCGATGATCTCCGACCACCGGCGTATCCTGGCCACCGCGCTCGGGCGTCTGCGCGGCAAGCTGAAGTACCGCCCGGTGGTGTTCGAACTGACGCCGCCGGAATTCACCCTGTCGCGTCTGCAGCGCACGGTGGAGGCCATCGCCGGGGTGGCGCTGCACAAGCAGAACTTCCGCCGCGTGCTGGAACGCGCCGATCTGGTGGAGGGCCTGGGCCGGTTCGACGTCGACACCGGCGGGCGCCCGGCCGAGTTGTTCCGCTTCCGCCGCGAACTGCTGAGCGCCAAGCCGGTCTCGGGGCTGGCCCTGCCGCTGCTGCGCGACACATAAAAGAAAAGCTCCCCCGGAGCTGGCGGGGGAGCTTTTCAGTCGAGAGGCAATCAGGCCCCTCTGGGTAGAACCCTAGAACTTGCGGACGTAGCCTACCGACCAGGTGTCCATGTCGCGCGGAGCGGTGGAGCCCTGGAAGTCGCGGCGGGTGTAGTCGGCGCGCAGGCC
>CANJMO010000058.1 GCA_947475845.1 Caulobacteraceae bacterium
CTTGTAGCTGGAGTACATGGTCTTGGACCACAGCACGCCCGGGAAGGTGATCAGCTCGGTGTTGTACGACTGAACAGACTGGTTGTAGTCGCGGCGGGCGACGGCGATCCGGTTCTCGGTGCCTTCCAGCTGCGACTGCAGGGCCAGGAAGTTCTCGTTCGACTTCAGCTCCGGATATCTCTCGTTGATCGACATCAGGCGGCCGAGAACCCCGGTCAGGCGATCCTGCGCCTGCGCGAACTGCTGGAAGGCGGCCGGATCGGTCAGGGTCGAGGCGTTGACCGAAACCTGGGTGGCCTTGGCCCGGGCATTGGCCACATCCACCAGCACGCCGCGCTCCTGGGCCGCATAGCCCTGCACGGTGGCGACCAGGTTCGGGATCAGGTCCGAACGGCGCTGATATTGGGTCTGGACCTCGGCCCACTTGGCCTTGGCGTCTTGTTCCTTGGTCGGGATGGTGTTCACCCCGCACCCGGAGAGGGACACGGAAGCGGCGGCGACGGCGGCCAGCACAGCCCAGGTCTTGGGCGAACGGTATTGAGTCACGGTAGGTGGTCCTCCAGCGGGATCGCGCGCGTGAACCTATCAGAGCGCCCCGCGGCTTCATATGGGAAGGCCAAGCTGGCCGAAAAGGGGCGCTACTTGAACTGACCCCGCGCGCGCAGCGCCGCCTCGGTCCGGTTGCGCGCCCCGGTGATGTTCAGGATCGCCTGGACGTGCAGCTTGACCGTCGCCACCGAGATCCCCAGCGCCTTGGCGATCTCCTTGTTGGTCTGGCCCATTTCGATCAGCCGCAGCACCTCTAGCTGGCGGGCTGACAGGCGCGAGCGCAGCGGCGGCTCGGCCTTCTGGCGCGTGGACATGTTGGCGAAGTCGCTGAAATACAGTCCGCCGGCCAGGATCAACCTCAGGGCCGCCGACACCAGTTCGGGCGGCGCGGTCTTGGGAATGCAGCCGCGCACGCCGGCTTCGTAGGCCGTCTGCACCTCGGCCGGCGACTGCACCGCGAACAGCACCAGCGGCGCGGGTGCCACCGCCTGCACGGCGGCCTTCACCTCGCTCAGTTCAGGATCGCGCGGCTCGACTTCCAGGACCATCATCCCGATCGGCGCGGGCGCGGTGGCGTCCAGGGCGTCTTGCAGGGTCGCGAAGCCGTCGGCCGCGTCGTGCCCGAAGGTCAACCCGACCAGGCGCGCCAAGGCTTCCCGGTAGACCGGAAATCGACTGACAACGACGGCGTTCATCAGAAGCCCATGGCCAGCGTGATCATCCCCGTGATGGCCTCCCAGCAATATGGCGCTTGGAAGCATGTGAAGCCGCAACGGAAGAGCACTAAGGGTGCGAAGCCCCTCCATCATCTAGCCAAAAGGTCTAAAATGATGAGCGACTCGATAATGCGCAAAAAACTCGTCGAGCCCGCGTCGCGATTACCAATAAAATTAGAACATAGAGCGGAGCGAAAATACGCTCTACGCCTAACAATTGGTCTATATTAGCCATAGTATATGTCGAAAAACTCATGGAATACATGGTATACGGCACAATTACGCTGTTGACTGCTCAATCTAATTACAGGCATACGCGGGCAATCAGCCTTCGCCGACACCCGCGAGCGCTACTGGCGACGAATGGTCATTAGATAAATTGAGGGCTCAATTCCACTCTCAAGCGAAACCGATGTATCGCGCCGCGATCAGGACGCGCGTACGCGCCTGCGGAATACGATGTGCTTGGCGCCGAGGTAGTTGATGAACAGTCCCGCCGCGGTTCCGGTCACCATCGGCGGCAACAATCGGCCGTCCAGGGCCGGAATGCCCTTCACCATGGCGACGAACACCCCGTAATTGGCCGCGAAGCCAACGGATTGGACCGCCACATAGGTCGACAGTTCCTTGAGCAGCGACTGGCTCCGCCGATGCCCGCGGAAGCTCCAGGCGCGATTGACCAGCCAGGTCGCGATCACCGCCACCAGAAACGAGACGATGCGGCCGCCGGCCGGAGTCATGCCCAGTTCGACCACGATCTTGAGGATGGTGAAGTCGACGATGAAGCCGAGCCCGCCGACCACGCAGAACCGCGCGAAATGGCCGTCCAGCGGCGGTAGGAAGCGGCCGATCAGCGGCTGCGTGCGCAGGCGATCCCATTGGCGCAGGCTCCAGTCGAACCCGGTCCTGACCCATCCGGCCACCATCGGCAGACCCATCGGCAGGGCGCACATCGTCAGTCCCACGCCGAGCGGCAACAGCCACGCCAGGCGCGACTGGTAGCGGGCGAACGGTCCCGACAGCATGCCGCAGATCGCGGCATTGATCGCGGCCACCAGCACCAGAAGCAGCACCACGGCGGCGACCCGCGCCGCCTCTGAATCGTCACGCAGACCGCGCCGGCCAAGCGCCTGGCGCACGTCCTCGCGGGTCAGCCGCCACAGCAGCAGCAGGATGGTCGCCCCCAGCACGATCCCGTGCCACACGGCCAGGAACTCGAACTTGAACGGCGGGCGGCAATTGCCCGGCGGGCGGCAGGCCTCGAAGTTGGGGATCAGCTGCGGCAGGAAGGTGGTCGGCCAATAGCGTCCGCGCAGATAGGCGGCGGGGTTGCGCAGGGGATCGTCGACCTGGAAGGCGACGAACTGCAGGCCCCAGTTCTTCATCGAGGCCAGAAACTGCCCCACGGGGTTGTACTTCACCGTGCCGATGACGAAGCGGACTTCCTGCTGCTCCAGTTTCACCCGCGTCGGACGGTCGGCGATGTTGAACACGCCGAACTTGGGCCGGTCGGACCACAGGATCAGGTCGGTGGAGGAGCCCACGTTCTTCTGGAACTGGCAAAGGGCATAGTCCTCACCGTGCGAGCAGGCGTAGCGCATGTAGATCCGCCCCGGCCCGTCGGCCAGCACCCGCGCCATCATGAACGGGGGGTGGCCCAGCTTCAGCCCGGTGCGCAGGTGATAGGTCTCGTCCACCGCATTGCCGGCGAACCAGGCCAGCACGAACGCGCTCAGAACCAAAGCCGTGCGTCGCGCCGTCGAGGCCAGGGCCAGGCCGAGCAGCCACACCAGCCCTCCCCCGCCGATCGCCATCAACAGGCCGGTGCCCAGGTGCGACTTGTGGATCGCCATGGAATAGGCCGCCAGCAGCCACAAGCCGAAGATCTCGCGCTTCTTGAGCCGATCGGTCTGGGTCAGGATCAGCACGATCGCCGCGCCGCCGATGCCGGCGAACACATCGGGCATGGCGAAGGTGGTGAAGAACGAGATGCTGGTGCCGGCCACGCATCCCGCCACCAGGGCGAAGAAGCTCCACATCGGGGCCTTGGGCGCCACGGTCCGCCACAGCAGGTAGATCACCCACGCGGCCAGCAGGCTCTGGATCGCGGCCAGCAGCCACAGCGTCCCGATCCGGTAGGCGCCGTGCATCAGCACGCCGTACAGCGCCGACCGCGCGCCCATCACAGCGGGATCGATCATCCGGTCGGTGGACACCGGAGGATCGGCCCACTTCACCCCCGGCTTCATCTTGAACTCGATGGACTTGGGGTACTCCTGGACCACCTCCACGAGATTGCGGCCCATCACGGCATAGCTGTGGGAGTCGTAGAACACGGTCGGCCGGCCGTCGGCGAACGCCACCGCCATGAGCAGCAGCATCGCCGCGAGCAGCGCAAGAACCGGCGGTAAGCGACCCATGGGGACCAGCGAAAGCCCGTTAGCGGCGGATGGTCAACAGCGAGGTGAGGAAGGCGGTGGCCGCCAGCTGCGCGGCCACGGCGATCGCGGTCAGAGACGGCACGAGCACGCGCAGGACGCTGTCGTACAGGATCGGACCGAAGTCGTTGTGCGCCCAGCTGGTCACCGCCCAGATGCAGCCGGCGACGCCGGCGGCCATGATCACGCCGGCGACCCGAAGCAGGGGCTCCAACGTCATGCCCAGGATCAGGCGTTGCAGGTTGGCCGCGGGCGGGGCGGGCACGAAGCCCTCGACCATGGCGTAGCGCTGGGCCAGGGCCCCGAACGCCACCAGTTGCGCGCCGATCAGCACGGCGAAGCAACTGACGATCATGGTGTGGATGTTCAGCTCGATGCGCGGGGTGATGTGCACCGCCCCGTGGCTCAGCAGCGCCGAGCCGATCAGGCCGAGCGCCACCAGCGCCATGCCCGGATAGACGAACAGCCAGGTCGGGCTGTGCAGCAGCAGGAACTTCAGGTGACGCCAGCCGTCGCGCCAGGTGCGCAGGTGCGGCGGACGCGAGCGGCCGTCGGGCGACAGCACGGTCGGCACTTCGGCCATCTTCAGGCCGTGGAAGGCGGCCTTGACCACCATCTCGCTGGCGAACTCCATGCCGGTGCTCTTCAGGCGCAGCTTCAGGGCCGCCTCGCGCGAGAAGCCGCGCAGGCCGCAGTGGAAATCGCCGACCGGAATGCGGAACAACAGGCGGCCGAGGAACGACAGCACCGGGTTGCCAAGGTAGCGGTGCAGGAAGGGCATGGCGCCCTTCTTGATGCCGCCCTTGAAACGGTTGCCCATCACCAGCTCGTCGCCGCCGCGCAGGCGCTCGATCATCGCGTCCAGATTCTGGAAGTCGTAGCTGTCGTCGGCGTCGCCCATGATGATGAAGCGGCTCTTGGCCGCCGCGATGCCGCCGATCAGGGCCGCGCCGTAACCGCGCTCGGGAATGGCCACCACGCGGGCGCCGTGATCCTCGGCGATCAGCTGCGAGCCGTCGGTCGAGCCGTTGTCGGCGATCAGCACCTCGCCGATCACGCCGGACCGCGCCAGGTAGCCCTTGGCCTTGTCGATGCAGATGGCCAACGTCTCCGCCTCATTGAGGCAGGGCATCAGGATGGTCAGCTCGATGGCGCCGTCGTTGGCGGCTGGTTTCAGGCGCGGCTGTTCAGCCAGCAGGACCGATGCAGTCATGGATGACTCCTAGCGCCGGGGGAGCGGCGTATGCCTCGAACCAGCTAGTCTGGCCTCGGCTTCAAGTTTCTGTGAAGACCTTGCCGGGGAGATACACGACTCGATGGGCAAAAGCGATTGCCTTGATATATCCAGGGCTTCGCCTGCCTGCCGATGAGGCGCCCTGTTCCCCTGTCACCGAGACGTGAACGGGAACGATCCCCTTCAGCCGCGACGATTCGTCCCTACCTTGGGGGAACGGGGCGCAACCTGTACCGTTGACCAATCTCAGGCGGGCCAGGCTTCGCGCAGGGTCTATGGCGGCGAAAAGAGGCATAATTTGGGGGCGGCCAATCTCGGCTCGACAGCCAGGATCGACAGCGCGCAGCGCCAGGCGTGGGCTGATCGCTATGCCTGCGTCCGCGCGCAGACCCTCGCCCTGACCGCCGGCCTCACCGCCGAGGACCAGCAGGTCCAGTCGATGCCCGACGTCAGCCCGACCAAATGGCACCTGGCGCACATGGCCTGGTTCTTCGAGACCTTTCTGCTGATCCCCCGCCTGTCCGGATACCAGCCCTTCGATCCCCAGTTCGGCTACCTGTTCAACTCCTACTACGAGGCGGTGGGTGAACGCTGGCCCCGGCCCGAGCGCGGCCTGCTTTCGCGCCCCTCGTCGGATCGCATTCTCGCCTATCGCGCCCACGTCGACGCCTCCATGGCCGACCTGATCGCTTCGGCCGCCGACGACGACTGGACTGAGATCGAGCCCGTCCTCGAACTGGGCCTGCACCACGAGCAACAGCATCAGGAGCTGATCCTGATGGACATCAAGCACGTCTTCTCCCTGAACCCGCTCGCCCCCGCGTACCTGGCCTCCGAAGCCTGGGCCAAGGAGGCCGCCCCCGCTGCCTTGCTCGACTGGATCGCCTTCGACGGCGGTCTCGTGCGCACGGGCCACGATGGCGCCGGATTCGCCTTCGACAACGAAAGCCCCCGGCACAAGACTTGGCTGGACCCTTTCGTCCTGGCCGACCGCCTCTCTACCTGCGGCGAGTACCTCGCCTTCATCCAAGACGGCGGCTACGCCCGCCCGGAACCGTGGCTCTCCGATGGCTGGGCCGCGGTCCAGCGCGAGGGCTGGCAAGCGCCGCTCTACTGGCGCGAACAGGACGGCGAGCGCCTGATCTTCACGCTTCATGGCCTGCGCCCCCTCGATCCCGCCGAGCCGGTCAGCCACCTGTCCTTCTACGAGGCCGACGCCTTCGCCCGCTGGTCGGGGCGGCGCCTACCGACCGAAGGTGAATGGGAAATCGCCGCCGTGGCCGCCATCGCCGCCCAGCCTCTGGAACTCGCGTCCGGCGCCTTCCATCCCCGGCCCCCCCTCCCCATATCGGGTCTGCGGCAGATGGCCGGCGAGCTCTGGCAATGGACCGCCAGCCCCTACGCCCCCTACCCGCGCTATCGCCCGCCAGAGGGGCCCATCGGCGAGTACAACGGCAAGTTCATGAGCAGTCAGATGGTTCTGCGCGGCGGCGCGGCGGTCACGCCCCCGGGCCACACACGCCCCACCTACCGCAACTTCTTCCCGCCGCACGCGCGTTGGGCGTTCAGTGGCGTGAGGCTTGCCGACGATGCTTGATGTCGAGTGCAGCCGGCGCCCGTCGCGCCTGGAATTCCATGACCTGAGCCCCGAGCTCGGCGATTTCCGCCGCGAACTTGTGACGGGCCTGTCGGCAGCCCGCAAGTCGATCCCCTGCCGCTTCCTCTACGACGCGCGCGGCTCGGCCCTGTTCGACCGCATCTGCAAGCTGCCGGAATACTATCCGACCCGCACCGAGCTCGGCATCCTGCGCCAGATCGCGCCCGAGGTGGCAGAGCGCGTCGGCCCCGGCGCTCAGATGATCGAGCTGGGCGGCGTCAACAGCCTAAAGGCCCGCATTCTGCTGGACGCCCTGGACGAGCCGGCGGCCTACATCCCCATCGACATCTCCCGCGACCACCTGCGCGCCTCCGCCGAAGCGATCTATGCGGAGAAAGCGGGCCTATCGGTGCTCGCCGTCTGCGCAGACTACACCCAGCCCTTCGAGCTGCCAGAAGCCCCTGGCGGCGGCCGGCGGCTCGGCTTCTTCCCCGGCTCCACCATCGGCAACCTGCAGCCGGACGAGGCGATCGGCTTCCTCGCCACATGGGTCAAAAAGCTTGGCCCCGGCGCGGCGATGATCGTCGGCGTCGATCTGCGCAAGGACCCGGCGATCCTCGAGCCCGCCTATGACGACGCCCAAGGCGTCACCGCCGACTTCAGCCGCAACCTGCTGGTCCGCGCCAATCGCGAACTGGGCTCCGACTTCGACATCGACGCCTTCGCCCACCGCTCGCGCTACGACGTCCCCTCGGGCCGCATCGTCATCAACCTTGAAAGCCTCAAGGCCCAGACCGTGACCATCCCATCCGACGACGGCTCCATCGAAATCCGCTTCGCCCAGGGCGAGCGCATCCACACCGAGGACAGCTACAAATATTCGCTGGAGGGCTTCAAAACCCTCGCCAGCGCCGCCGGCTTCCGCCCCACGGCGCACTGGACCGACGAAAA
The DNA here is from genome assembly GCA_947475845.1 of Caulobacteraceae bacterium. Taxonomy (GTDB): domain Bacteria; phylum Pseudomonadota; class Alphaproteobacteria; order Caulobacterales; family Caulobacteraceae; genus BOG-938. The sequence continues at coordinate 7,486 of CANJMO010000058.1, forward strand.
CCAGCTGTTCAGCGTGCACTATTTGGAGACGGCGGAGGGTTAGGGCCTGGCTACCCGTCCGCCCGTCATCGGCGCGGTCACCCCCGTGGTCCCCGGGAAACTGATCGGCAGGCCGCTGAGCGTCCGCGCCGCCAGATAAGCGAACGCCTCAGCCTCGATCGAATCCCCGCGCCAGCCCTGATCCTCGGCGGTGCTGACCGAAACGCCAGCCCGCTCGCGGATCGCCGCCAGCAGCACCGGATTATGCCGCCCCCCGCCGCAGGCCACGATCTGCGTCGGCCCTTCAGGGCAGGTCCGCACGCCCAGCGCCACGGTTTCCGCCGCGAACGCGGTCAAGGTCGCCGCCGCGTCCTCCAGCGACAGCCCGTCCACCTTGCTCAACGCGAAGTCATAGCGGTCCAGCGACTTGGCCCCCCGCGCCCGGAAGTACGGATGATCCAGATACTCCGCGAGGATCGCCTCATCGACCCGCCCGGCCCGCGCCAGCGCCCCATCTTCGTCCAGCCGCCGGTCCGTGCGCCCCTGAACTAGCAGGTCGATCATGCCGTTGGCCGGCCCGGTGTCGAACGCGGTCAGCATCCCGTCAGACCCGCACAGGGTGATGTTCCCGACGCCGCCCAGGTTCAGCACCGCCACCGGCGCCGCCAGCCCGGAATAGCGTCGTATCGCGTCGTGATACACCGGCGCCAGGGGCGCGCCCTGTCCGCCTGCCGCCACGTCCGCCGTCCTGAAATCGAAAGCCACCGGCAGGCCCAGCCCGCGCGCCAGCAGGCCCGCGTCGCCCAGTTGCACCGTCCGCCCCTCGGGCCGCGTGCGCCCCGGCGGCTCGTGCCACACCGTTTGTCCGTGAAACCCGACCAGATCCAGGTCCGCCGCAGTCAGCCCATTGGCTGCCATAAAGCCCCGCGCCGCGCGCAGATGCTCCCGCGCCACCGCTGTCGCAGCGGGCGCGAATGAAGCCGGCTCCGGCGCATCCCACGGCCAGGCCCGCGCATCGGCCGTCGCCGTCTCCACCAGCGCCCGCACCCCCGGATCGAGCTTCTGCTCCCCCGCTGGTCCGAACGCGGAAATGACCTCTCCGTCTGTCTCCAGCACCGCCATGTCGACGGCGTCCAGCGATGTCCCGCTCATGAATCCCAGTACGCGCATGAAACTTGACTGCCATGGGCGCCGCGCGGCGTCTACGCCCTCCCCCTTGGGCCCGGTTCGCCCGCCGTGCTAAAGGCGCGGACCTGCTTCGAAAGCTCTGTCATGTCTGAAACCGATCTCGCCAGCTTCAAACCGAAGTCCGACTTCATCCGCGTGATGATCGAACGCGGCTATGTGCATCAGTGCAGCGATATCGAAGCACTCGACAAGGCCGCCTCCGAAGGCGTGGTCACCGCCTATGTCGGCTACGACGCCACCGCCACCAGCCTGCATATCGGCAATCTGATCAGCGTCATGATGCTGCGGCGTCTGCAGCAGGCCGGGCACCGCCCGATCGTGGTCATGGGTGGCGGCACCACCAAGGTCGGCGACCCTTCCGGCAAGGACACCCAGCGCCAGATGCTGACCGAGGCCGACATCCAGGCCAACATCGATAGCATCAAGGTCGTGTTCGACCGCTTCCTCAACTTCGGCAGCGGCAAATCCGACGCCTTCATCGTCGACAACGACGAGTGGCTGTCCAAGTTCGGTTACATCCAGTTCCTGCGCGACTTCGGCCCACACTTCACCATCAACCGCATGCTGACCTTCGAGTCGGTCAAGCTGCGCCTGGACCGCGAGCAGCCGCTGAGCTTCCTCGAGTTCAACTACATGTTGATGCAGGCGGTCGACTTCCTTGAACTGCAACGGCGCCATGGCTGTCTGCTGCAAATGGGCGGCTCGGACCAGTGGGGCAACATCATCAACGGGGTGGACCTGATCCGCCGCGTCGAAGCCAAACAGGCCTTCGCCCTGACCACGCCCCTGCTGACCACCGCCTCGGGCGCCAAGATGGGCAAGACCGCGTCGGGCGCCGTCTGGCTCAACGAAGACCGCATGAGCCCCTACGACTACTGGCAGTTCTGGCGCAACACCGAGGACGCCGACGTCGGCCGCTTCCTCAAGCTGTTCACCGACCTGCCTCTGGAAGAGATCGCCCGCCTGGAAGCCCTGCCCGGCGCCCAGATCAACGACGCCAAGAAGGTGCTGGCCGACGAAGCCACCGCCCTGCTCCATGGGCGCGATGCGGCGACCACGGCCCGCGCCACCGCCGAGGCCGCCTTCGAGCAAGGCGTCACCTCAGCCGACCTGCCGACCCTGGAGACTTCGCGCGCCGATCTCGAAACCGGCGTGCCTCTGGCCAACCTCGTCGCCGACGCCGGCCTCGCCTCGTCTCGCGGCGAGGCGCGCCGTCTGGCCCAGGGGGGCGGCCTCAAGGTCAACGACAAGCCCGAGCCCGACGCCGGACGCCTGGTCACCCTGGCCGACGTCATCGACGGCGCGATCAAGCTTGCGGCGGGCAAGAAGAAGATCGTCCTGCTGAAGCCGACATGACCTCCCCCCTGCCGCCCGTCTTCGTCAACTACTTCAGCGCCGGGCTCAACCACGGCATTGCGACGCTGAACCTCTACGCCCTGGCCCACGCCGAGATCGGCCAGTCGCCGATCCCTCTGTCCGCCGCCGCCCTCGTCTTCCGCGCCGAGGACATGAAGTCCACCGCGGCCGTGGTCGATGACCTGCTGCGCAAAGTCGGCTGGAGCGAACCGCCGCCTCCCCCGGCGGCGCCCTCTTCTGCGCCCGCGGAGCCCGCGGCCAGCCAGCCAGACTCTCAGACCGCGCCCAACATTCCCGGCGCCCTGAAGCCCCTGCCGCCGGTGTTCGTGTCCAACATCTCCGGCTCGTTCGTCGATGGCGTCGTGATCCTCAGCTTCTTCGGCATGGCCGAGGCCGAGATCGGCAAGCCGCCGGTCCTGATCCCGGTGTTCACCTGTGCTTTGCGCGCCAGAGACGCCAAGGGTCTGGCCGATATGATGAACGACCTGTTCCGCCAGGGCCAGATGATGGGCTCGCCCGCCCCCACCTCAAGCGTGCAATAGGAGCGTTCGATGCCCCTCGCCCCCGGCTCCAAAGCCCCGGACTTCGCGCTAGAAACCGACACCGCCCCTGTCAGCCTCGCCGCGCTGAAGGGCAAGACCGTGGTCCTCTATTTCTATCCCAAGGACGACACCCCCGGCTGCACCAACGAGGCCAAGGACTTCTCTGCCCTCAAGTCGGAGTTCGACAAGGCCGGCGCCGTGGTCATCGGCGCCTCCAAGGACACCGTCGCCAAGCACGCCAAGTTCCGCGCCAAGTACGATCTGACCATCCCGCTCGGCTCCGACCCAGACGCCCAGGTCATCGAGGCCTACGAGTCCTGGGTGCAGAAGGTGCTCTACGGCCGCGAATACATGGGCATCGACCGCGCCACGTTCCTGATCGACGGTTCCGGCGTCATCCGCCGCATCTGGCGCAAGGTGAAGGTGAAGGGCCACGCGGAAGAGGTGCTCGCGGCTGCAAAGGCGCTCTGATCTCCTCAAAATCATGCGCCGGATCATCGCCATCGCCCTCGGCATCGCGGCAGTCTCGTCCGCCCACAGCGCTCTCGGCGCCGGCCCGCCCAAGACCGGCGCGGCGTCCCGATACGCGACACAGCGGGGCGAGGACGCCGTCCTCCGCGCGGCCATCGGCCGGTTTCTCGGCAAGACCAGGAATGAGTACTCGCAATATCAGGGCACGATAGCCGATCAGGCCCAGGCGCATCTGGCCCTGGCGGATCGGCCCTTCGCCATCGCCCTGGACGGCGGTTTCTGGCTGGTTTCCGGCCGGCTCCCGCAGGACCCTCAGGAAAAGGGCGCTGCCCTGATCGATCCGTCGGGACGCGTTCGGGCCGTCGGCCTCCTGGTGTTCGTCGGCGAGCAGGACGACCGCAGCAGATACGACGCCTGGTTCTATGTCGCCGACGGTCCTGACGCGGACGGCGACCTGGCGCGCATAAGGCGGTGGCGCGCGCTCGACCCCGATGTCGCGATCAAGGTGACCCGGATACCCGTCGGCCGAGGCTAGCCGGCCGCAACCGCACCGCCCCGCGCGGCTTATACAGGTATGTCCGCCGCCCGTCTCGATCGCCTGCGCCTCATCGCACGGCTTGTCCTGGTGACGATCTACGCCGTGATCGGCGCCCTGCACCTGGCCGGGCCCGCCAAGTTCCTGGCGATCATGCCGCCCGTTGTCCCCCACCCGCAGGCTGTGATCGTGTTCACTGGTTTATGCGAGGTGGCAGGCGCCATCGGCCTGCTGATCCCGCGCACGCGACGCCTGGCCGGGACCATGTTGGCCATCTACGCAGTCTGCGTCTGGCCGGCCAATATCTACCAGGCGTTCTGGCATATTCCCGCGCCGCCCCTGCCGGACAGCTTGTGGTTCCACGGGCCGCGCCTGGCATTCCAGCCGGTGCTGGTCTGGGCGGCGCTGTTCGCCGGCGGGGGGGGGCTCAGCTGGCCGTTTCGCCGCCCTTAGCCGCCTCGCAGCGGTTACGCCCGCCGGCCTTGGCCGCGTAGAGGCCCTTGTCGGCCAGATCGAGCCAGGCCTCGACCGAGGCGCAGTCCGCCACGGACGCCACGCCGAAGCTGGCCGTCACCTTCAGCCCGCCGATGTCCAGTCCGGCGATCGCCTGGCGGTAGCGCTCCGCCGCGGTCATGGCGCTGGTCAGGTCGGTGTCGGCCAGGACGATGACGAACTCCTCGCCGCCGATCCGCCCGAAGGCGTCGTTGGGCCGGATCAACGCCTCGCAGCAATCGACCACCGCCTTCAGCACCTCGACACCCTTGGCGGGGCCATGGGTGTCGTTGACCGCCTTGAAGTGATCCACGTCCAGCAGCAGCAGCGAGGCGCAGCGCTCATAGCGGGCGTAGCGCTCGAGCTCCGCCGCCAGCACCGCGGTGATCGCCCGCCGCGACAGGGCGCCGGTCAGGGGATCGGTCTGGGCGATGCGGCGCAGGTCGACCTGCTCCATCGCCAACGCCGCCAGCTCCTTCAGGATTGCGATCTGCGCCTCGCTGAACGGCCGGCTGACCGTATCCACCGCGCACAGGGTGCCGATGTTGTACCCATCCGGCGTCTGCAGCGGCGCGCCGCAGTAGCTGGACACGTGCGGGTCGTTCCTGACGAAGGGATTGTCCTGAAATCCGCTATCCAGCGCGGTGTCCGGAACCACCGTCATGCCGCTCGACTGGATCGTGTGGTGGCAGAACGAGATGTCCCGGGCCGAGCCGTCCCCGTCTAGCCCCTGCATCGACTTGAACCAGGAGCGGTTGCCGTCGACGAAGGTGATCGCCGAGATCGGTACGCCCAGCATCATCCGCACCAGCGAGGTGATACGGTCGAACGCCGGGTCGCGCGGCGTGTCGAGAATCTCGGTCCGCTCCAGCGCCGCCAGCCGGCCGGCCTCGTCGTCCAGTTTCGGGGTCGAGATCAGCCCCATCCCCTAAGCCTCTGCCGCGTCCCGCGTCACGCCCACGCGCTGCGCCAGCGCGGCGCCCATGAACTCATCCAGGTCGCCGTCCAGGACCCCCGCCGTGTCCGAGGTCTCCACGTTGGTGCGCAGGTCCTTGACCATCTGATAGGGCTGCAGGACGTAGGAGCGGATCTGGTGGCCCCAGCCGATATCGGTCTTGGCGTCGGCCACCGCCTGGGCGGCTTCCTCACGGATCTGCAGTTCGCGTTCGTACAGACGCGCGCGCAGCATCTTCCAGGCTTCCTCGCGGTTCTGGTGCTGCGAACGCCCGGCCTGGCAGGCCACCACCACATTGGTCGGAATGTGCGTCAGACGCACGGCGCTGTCGGTCTTGTTGACGTGCTGCCCGCCCGAGCCGGACGCGCGATAGGTGTCGGTGCGCACGTCCGACGGGTTGATGTCGATGACGATGGTGTCGTCCACCACCGGATAGACCCACACAGACGCGAACGAGGTGTGCCGCTTGGCGTTCGAATCGAACGGCGAGATGCGCACCAGCCGGTGCACCCCCGCCTCGGTTTTCAGCCAGCCATAGGCGTTCAGCCCCTTGACCATCAGGGTCGCCGACTTGATCCCCGCCTGCTCGCCGCCGGTCTCTTCCACCAGCTCGGTCTGCATGTCGTGGGCGTTGGCCCAGCGGCTGTACATGCGAAACAGCATCAGCGCCCAGTCGTTGGACTCCGTGCCGCCCGCGCCGGAGTTGATTTCGATGTAGCAGTCGTTGCCGTCCGCCTCGCCCGACAGCAGCGCCTCAAGCTCCGCCCGCCCGGCCCGCGCCTTCAGCGCCGCCAGTTGGGCCGAAACGTCGTCCAGCGACGCGATATCGCCCTCGGCGTCGGCCATCTCGGCGAATTCCAGGGCGTCGGCGCGTTCACGCTCAAGCGCCCTCACCGTCTCCACCGCCGCCGCCAGCGCATTGCGCTCGCGCATCAGCGCCTGAGCTGCCTCGGGCTTGTCCCACAGGCTTGGATCCTCGGAGCGGGCGTTCAGTTCGTCGAGTTTACGGAGCGCGACATCCCAGTCAAAGACGCCTCCTGAGCAGTTCGATCGACTGCTCGATGTCGGCGGCGGCCGCCTCTACATCCGCTCTCATGGGAAGACTCCTACTCGGCGCCGGGGATAACGCGCGCGCCGGACTAGAACAACCCCTTCGGCTCGTCCTGTCTCGCCACCGGCCGCGGGGCCGGGCCGGCGGGCAGCAGCGTGGTCGGTGGCGGCACGAGCCCGCCCTCCGGCGGGATGCCGGCCGCGCCAAAGGGCGACACCAACGCATTCAGCGGATCGTTCTTCGGCTCGGTGCCCGGCTGGAACGCCTCGCGGATACCGTTGACGTAGGCGAAGGTGGCCTTCTGCGGTTCCTTGAAGTCGTGCACCGGCTCGCCCTTCAGCGCGCCCTGCATGAAGTCGATGAAGATCGGCACCGCCGCCACCGCGCCGGTCTCGTTGTTGCCCAGCGAGCGGTTGTCGTCGAAGCCGACGAACACCCCCACCACCATGTCCGGCGAGAAGCCCACGAACCAGGCGCTGCGGAACTCGTTGGTGGTGCCGGTCTTGCCGCCGATCGGGCGGCCGAGCACGCGGGCCTGGACCCCGGTGCCGCGCTGGACCACGCCTTCGAGCATGGAGGTGATCTGATAGGCGGTGATCGGGTCGAACAGCTGGGTCCCGCCCATGTCCACCGACGGATAGTCCTCGCCGTTGTAGGCCACCTTGCACGGAGCGCAGTCGCGCTTGTCGGCGTTGAAGATGGTCTTGCCTTCGCGGTCCTGGACCAGCTCGATCAGATGCGGTTCGACCTTGCGCCCGCCGTTGATGAACGAGGCATAGGCCGCCGTCAGGCGGAACGGCGTGGTCTCGCCCGAGCCCA
>CANJMO010000059.1 GCA_947475845.1 Caulobacteraceae bacterium
CCCTGCTGCCGCATCACCCGCAGATCGGCCACCGTCTGGTGGAAAAGTCACTGACCAAGAAGGAAATCGGCAACCTGATCGACATCGTCTATCGCCACTGCGGTCAGAAGGCGACGGTCATCTTCGCCGACCAGATCATGGGCCTGGGCTTCAAGGAAGCCGGCAAGGCGGGCATCTCCTTCGGCAAGGATGACATCATCATCCCCGAGAAGAAGGAGCAGCTGGTCGCCGACACCAAGAAGCTGGCCGAGGAATACGAGCAACAGTACGCCGACGGCCTGATCACGCGCGGCGAGAAGTACAACAAGGTCGTCGACGCGTGGGCCAAGGCCACCGACCGCGTCGCCGACGAAATGATGCTCGAAATCTCGACCAAGAAGCACGACGCCGATGGCCGCGAGAAAGAGATCAACTCGATCTACATGATGGCCCACTCCGGCGCCCGGGGTTCGCAAGCCCAGATGAAGCAGCTCGGCGGGATGCGCGGCCTGATGGCCAAGCCCTCCGGCGAGATCATCGAGACGCCGATCATCTCGAACTTCAAGGAAGGCCTGTCGGTTCTGGAGTACTTCAACTCCACCCACGGCGCCCGTAAGGGTCTGGCCGACACGGCGCTCAAGACGGCTAACAGTGGGTATCTGACCCGTCGTCTCGTCGACGTGGCGCAGGACTGCATCATCACCGAAGAGGACTGCGGCACCACGCGCGGCATCACCATGCGCGCGGTTGTCGAGGGCGGCGACGTGCTCGTCTCGCTGGGCATGCGCATCCTGGGCCGTTCGGCGGCCGAGGACATCAAGGAGCCGGGTGGCACGGACGTCATCGTGCCGGCCGACACCTACCTCAACGAAGCGATGGTCGACATCATCGAGAAGGCCGGCGTCCAATCGGTCAAGGTGCGATCCGTGCTGGTCTGCGAAGCCGAAACCGGCGTCTGCGGCTCCTGCTACGGCCGCGACCTGGCCCGTGGGACCACGGTCAACATCGGCGAAGCGGTCGGCGTCATCGCCGCCCAGTCGATCGGTGAGCCGGGCACCCAGCTGACGATGCGGACCTTCCACATCGGCGGCACCGCCCAGGTGGCCGAGCAGTCCTTCTTCGAAGCGACCAATGAAGGCCTCGTGCGCATCGATGGCGGCGCCAGCGTTCAGACGCCGGAAGGCGATCTGATCGTGATGAGCCGCAACCTGATGGTCACCGTGGCCGTCGACGGCAAGGATCGGGAATCCTACAAGCCGCCCTACGGCGCGCGCCTGCGCGTCAAGAACGGCGACAAGGTCAAGCGCGGTCAGCGCCTGGCCGAATGGGACCCCTACACCACCCCGATCATCACCGAAGTGGGCGGCACCGTCCGCCTCGAGGACCTGGTCGACGGTCTGTCCGTACGCGACGAAGCCGATGAAGCCACCGGCATCTCCAACCGCGTGGTTGCCGACTGGCGTGCCTCGCCGCGTGGCGCGGACCTGCGTCCGGCCATGGCGGTGATCGACGCCAAGGGCGCGTATGTGAAGCTGGCCAACGGCGGCGACGCCCGTTACCTGCTGCCCGTGGGGGCCATTCTGTCGACCGCCGACGGCGACGTGGCCAAGCCCGGCGACGTGCTGGCCCGCCTGCCCACCGAAAGCGCCAAGACGCGCGACATCACCGGCGGTCTGCCGCGTGTCGCCGAACTGTTCGAAGCGCGCCGGCCCAAGGACTGCGCGGTGATCGCCGAGATGGACGGCCGCGTCGAATTCGGACGCGACTACAAGAACAAGCGTCGGATCAAGATCACCCCAGAGGATGGTGGCGAACCGGTCGAGTTCCTGATCCCCAAGGGCAAGCACATCTCCGTCCACGACGGCGACGTGATCCGCAAGGGCGAGTACATCATCGACGGCAACCCGGATCCGCACGATATCCTGCGCATCCAGGGCGTCGAGGCGCTGGCCGACTTCCTGGTCAACGAAATTCAGGAAGTTTACCGACTGCAAGGCGTGCCGATCAACGACAAGCACATCGAGGTGATCGTTCGCCAGATGCTGCAGAAGGTGGAAATCCTCGAGCCGGGCGATACCGGCCTGATCAAGGGCGACCACCTGGACAAGACGGAGTTCGACGAGGAAAACGCCAAGGCGGAAGCCCGCGGCGGACGCCCGGCGCTCACCCAGCCTGTCCTGCTCGGCATCACCAAGGCCTCGCTGCAAACGCGCAGCTTCATCTCCGCCGCTTCCTTCCAGGAAACGACGCGGGTGCTGACCGACGCCTCGGTGCACGGCAAGACCGACACCCTGGAAGGCCTGAAGGAAAACGTGATCGTCGGCCGGCTTATCCCGGCGGGCACGGGCTCCTACCTGCGCGGCCTGCAGCGCGTCGCCGCCAAGCGCGACGAGCAACTGGCCGCCCTGCGCGAACAGCAGATCGAGGCGCTCCCGGAAGAGATCGCCGCCGAAGCTGAAGCGGGCGTCGAAGCCTAGGCTTCGAACTTGGACTGAAATGATGAGCGGCCCGGGAGCGATCCCGGGCCGTTTTCTTTTGCGCCCGATGTCGGCAGGGTGAGTGTGCCCGCGTCCTCAGGATGAACGGGTCAATAGGGGGAGAAAATCATGACCACGGAAGCAAACAGGGCGGGTTGGGCGACGGCGGCGATCCTGGCCGGACGGCTGATCTTCGCGGCGCTGTTCATCATGGCCGCCACGTTCAAGTTCATGGGCATGGAGATGACGGCGAGCTTCATAGCCGCGGCGGGCTTTCCCGCGCCGCACCTGCTGGCCTGGCTCGCGGCCGGACTCGAAGTGCTGCTGATCCTGGGCTTCCTGACCGGCGCCTACTTCTCGGAGACCTGCCTGGTGGCGGCGGTCTACGTCGTGTTCCTCGGCTTTGCCTTCCACGGGCCATCGCACTGGAAGACCAATCAGGCCGAGTTCGGCTTCTTCGTCGATCACTTCACCTTCCTGGCGGGGCTGCTGTTCGCGGCGGCGCACGGGCCCGGCGAGATCTTGGCGATCAGGCGCGGTTGGCTGAAGCGCGGTTAGTCCTCGTCGTAAGCGCTCGCAGCCATCATCGGATTCTTGCCCGCTAGCGCCAGCCTGACCGGCGCCCAGCCGAGGCGATGCTCGGGGCATGGGCCGAGCGCGACGAGGCCGTCGGCGTGCTGCTGGGCGCGGTAGCCCTTGTGCGAGGAGAAGCCGTAGCCGGGGTAGAGCCGGTCCATCTCGGCCATCAGTCGGTCGCGCGCGGTCTTGGCCAGGATCGAGGCGGCGGCGATGGAGCAGCTGAGGGCGTCGCCCTTGACCACCGTCTTGACCTCGCAGGGCAGGGGGAAGCGGTAGTTGCCGTCGACCAGGGCGAACACAGGCTCCACCGCCATTGCCCCGATGGCCCGGCACATGGCCACGCCGGTGGCGTGCAGGATGTTCAGTTCGGCGATCTCGGCCACCGAGGCGAAGCCGACGCCCCAGGCGATGGCGACGGCCTTGATCTCGATCTCCAGGGCCTCGCGCTGCTTTGCCGAGAGCTTCTTGGAGTCGTTGAGGCCCTTGGGCACCTTCTTCGGATCGAGGATCACCGCGCCGGCGCAGACCGGCCCGGCCCACGGTCCGCGCCCGGCTTCATCGACGCCGCAGACGAGGCCGGTGAAGGCCTTCTCCAGCATCATGTCGGGGCCGGATTTGGGTGTCGGTTTGGGCGCGGCGGGTTTCACCCTTCGCCCATACGGCGAATCTCGTCGTGGCGGAAGCAGCAGGTCAGGTGGTCGTTGGTGATACCCACAGCTTCCATGAAGGCATACACAATCACCGGGCCGCAGAACTTGAAGCCCTTGGATTTCAGAGCCTTGGCCATGTCCGCGCCGAGCGGCGTCTGCGGCGGGATGCTGCTCTCGAAGTTCGGCTGCAGCGGCTTGCCGTCGGTGAAGTCCCACAGGAATTTGGAGAAGTCCTCGCCGCGTTCCCGCATGTCCAGATAGATGCGGGCGCCGGAGATGGCGGCGTCGATCTTGGCGTTGGAGCGGACGATGCCGGCGTCGGCCATCAGCCGGGCGCGGTCGGCCTCGCCGTAGCGGGCGACCTTTTCGGGATCGAAGTTGTCGAAGGCGGCGCGGAAGGCCTCGCGCTTCTTGAGGATGGTGATCCACGACAGACCGGCCTGGAAGCCGTCGAGCACCAGCTTTTCCCACAGGCCCCGGCTGTCGTACTCCGGCACGCCCCATTCGGTGTCGTGGTAGGCCTCGTAGATCGGCGTGCCGGTCAGGCCATGCCAGCGGCAGCGGATGGGTTGGCTCATGAACGATTGTGTCCCAGAGTTGCAGCAAAAGGGGACGAATCCAGATGCTCGGGTGGATTATCGCCGCAACCGCCGCCGCCGCCAATGCAACCCCGCCCAATCCTTGCACGCCGGCCTCATCCTGCCGCTTCGTACAGGAGGTGTCGCTGAGGGATGACGGCGGGGTGGTCCACACGAATAGTCTGGCTCAGTGGGTCCCTTTCATCAGTGGCGGAAAGTTGCGGCTCCTGCCTGGGGAGATGGTCACATTGAAGACGGAAGGATCACCTTCCGCCCCGGTTGTGACCGCTTACGAACGATTGCCTCATGCGCCGGTGGACACTCAGCTAGACGACCTCATCCAGAAGCGGGCCGGCGACGACGCATTGGGCAGCGCCGAAAAGCAACACGAAGCTGTCGAGGCGAAGGCAGATGAAATCCGAGTCTACTTTGGTCAGTTGGACAACAGTCCCCAGTCATTGCTGAGCGTAAGCAACGGTTATGACCGTGCCTTGTCATACAAGGCTGCGATCCCGGATCGCAGCGGACGTCTCACGCCTACGACGGTTTGCCCGGTTTTGGCGCACGGGGGCGCCATCGAAGGTTGGCCAAATCCCGAGGTGACCATCGAGCTGTCCGGCTTCGTGTTCACGCCGCGCGGCCAGCGTCCAGTGATCTTGGCTGAATGCAATAACAGCGCGACCTGATCTGCCCCTATTCTGGAGCCGTTTCCCCGGGCGACGGAAGTGTCCCGGGCGGCCACCAGACGGGGACGTCGAGATGCACAGGGTGGTCGCGGACGGTTAGAGGTCCGGAAACCGCGCGATCCAGGCGCACCAGGGCCAGGGCGCGGCCATCGTGGCCCGACAGGACTTCGCCCGCTCGCAGGCCGGCAGCGGTCTCCACCGGGGTTCCAGGCGGGGCGGCGGGGCCGTCGAAGGTGATCGGGACCATGCGGGTCTTGACCGCGCTGCGCCGCTTCATGCGCGAGGTGGTCTCCTGGCCGATGTAGCAGCCCTTGTGGAAGTCGATGGCGTTCAGCAGGTCCCAGTCGGCTTCCAAGGGGAAGGTCTGGTCGGGAACGCAGTCCTGGGCGGGATCGGGCACGCCGAGCGCCAGGCGCAGAATGTCGTAGGCGGCCTCGTCGGTGTCGACCTGACCGGCCAGGCCGCAGGCGCGCCAGCCCAGGGCCGGCAGGCGGGGATCGGCAATCCAGCCGTCGCCCGGAACGCCTTCGCCCCCCCAGGAGGCGAACACCGCGCCCTCCATGGCCTCGATCTCGACCTTGGCCCGCAGGCGGTAGAGCTTGAGCCGGCCGATCAGGGCCTCGCGCTGGGCGGCCTGGACGTCGAGGATGGCGAACTCGTCGCCGTCTTCACCGCGACTGGGGGTGACGAACATCTCGAACAGGTACTTGCCCTGGGGCGTCAGCAGCAGGGCGGCGCGCAGCTCGCCCTCGGCCAGGGTCTCGACGTCGTTGCTCAGCAGGTTCTGCAGGAACGGGCGCCAGTCGGCCCCGCGCACGGCGATCAAGGCGCGGCTGGTCAAATGGGCGAAGACGGGTAGGCTCATGGCGGAAACCGGACTGATGCGACTCTGATCCAGGGGATGTGGATCATCTGTACCGGACCATATAGTGGGGGCGAATGGCGACGCCTAAGGGCTTTCCGATCCTGTTCATTTCTTCGTCGCGGATCGGCGACGCGGTCCTGGCGTCGGGCCTGATCAAACGGCTGCACGACGAGATTCCCAACGCCCGCTTCACGGTGGTGGCCGGACCGCTGTCCGCGCCCCTGTTCGCCGACATTCCGAACCTCGAAAAGATCGTGGTGATGGAGAAGACCAAGGGCAAGGGTCATTGGTTCAAGCTGTGGGGCCAGGTGCGCGGGCGCAACTGGGGCCTGATCGTCGACCGGCGCGGCTCGTCGATCGCGCGGTTCCTGCGGGCCAAGCGGCGGGCCATCCATCGGACGGTGGCGGGCGAGCCCGTGCACAAGGTTGTCGAGGCGGCGCGGCTGCTGAAGACGGCCGACGATCCGCCGGGCCCGTTCCTGTTCACCAGCGAAGCGACCGAGGCCAAGGCCGACGCGATCCTGGGCCTGAAGGGCGGGCCGATTCTGGCCATCGCCCCGGCCGCCAATTGGGTCGGCAAGACCTGGCCGTCGGAGCGGTTCGCGCTGCTGGCGGTACAGCTGATGCAGAAGGGCCAGCCGTTCGAGAGCGGGCGGCTGCTGATCCTGGGCGGTCCGGACGACCGGCGCACGGCGGAGGCCCTGCGGCGTTCCCTGCCGCGCGAACGCTGGATCGACCTGACCGGGCAGGCGGACCTGCTCACCACCTATGCCTGTCTGAAACGGGCGCGGCTGTTCGTCGGCAACGACAGCGGGCTGATGCACATGGCCGCGGCGGCTGGGGCGCCGACCCTGGGGCTGTTCGGGCCGTCGGACGAGCGTCTGTACGGGCCGTGGGGCGACAAGACCTGTGTGGCGCGGGGGCCGCGCAGCTTCGTCCAGATAAAGGTCAAGGACCCGGAGCTGAGCCAGCCGGTTTGCCACATGCTCGATCTGCCGGTGCCCCAGGTGCTGGCCGACGCCAAGGCGCTGTTCGAGGCTACCCAGCCGCCCGCCTCGGCCCGCAGGGGCAAGGGCAAGGCGAAGAAGGCGGCCGAAGCCGCCGCCGACGACGAGACGGCTACCGCTTCTTGAGCTCGAACGACTGAGCGAAGAAGGGGCCGGGGTCCTGGTCCTTCAGCTTGGGATCGTTGCGGTACTGGAACTTGGTATTCAGGGCCCAGCCCTTGCCCCGCGCCACGGTGACGGCGGTGAGGCCGACGTCGTTCTCGTGCAGCGGGACCATGGTCGCCGCGTCGCCCTTGATGGTGATCTCGGTCACGCGGCCGGAATTGCCCTCGGCCTGCAGGAACTTCATGCCGCCGATCGCACGCAGGCCGTCGGGGTTGTCGAGCTTCAACGACGGCTTCAGCTCGGTCAGCTTGCCGGCCGCGCCGCCGGCCGCCACTGGGATCTTGAACAGCCGATTGGTCATGACGGTGTTGAGGTAGACGGCGCCGTCGCCGCCGACCGCGATGCCGTCGGCCGACGCCAGGTCTGGGGACTTCATCCATTCCTCGAGCTGGCCGCCCTTCTTGAGCTGCAGGACCAGGCCGCCCAGGGTGTCGGTGACGTAGACCGTGCCGTCCTTGGCCACCGCGATGTCGTTGCACAGGGCCTTGCCCGCGCCCGGCAGGGGCCAGGCGCCCTTGGCGTCGCCGGTCTTCAGGTTGAAGGCGCGCAGGGACGACAGGGCGGCAGCCTTCTCGGGCGGCGCGCCCAGCGCGATGGAGCAGGCGTAGAGGGTGTTGGACTTGTCGTCGGCATAGACGCCGAGCACGCCGGTCAGGCCGGTGATGCCGGGCGTGATCCAGGCGGTGGCGGTGGTCTGGCCGGGAAGGGCGCGATAGATGACGCCCTTGGCCATGCTGCCGAAGAAGATGTCGCCGGCCTTGTCCGCGGTGATGCTCTCGGGGAAGTGGCGGGAGTCGGTAAAGCCGATCTGGTCGGCGCGGGCCGCCGTCGACAGCAGCGCTCCAAAGGCGGCCAGCCCGATCGCCGCCGTACGCATCGCCCTGACTGTCATGGATGGCTCTCCCGAATCCCCGCGCTCTGATGGCGCCGCGGCCTCCAGTTAAGCGGCAATCCCCGCGAAGCGCCAGGGCAGGGCCTCGCCGGCGTGGAACGGGACGAGGGATTCGGCGCCGGCGACGATCTGATCCGGGGCCTTGAACGATCCCCGTTCCAGGACGATGCAATGCTCGTTGAGCGGCAGGCCGTAGAAGCGCGGGCCGTTGAGCGAGGCGAAGGCCTCCAGATGGTTCAGGGCGCCGTCTTCTTCGAAGGTCTGGGCATAGCTCTCTATAGCGAAGGGGGCGTTGAACACCCCGGCGCAGCCGCAGGCGGCTTCCTTGCGATGGATCGCATGGGGCGCGGAATCCGTGCCGAGGAAGAACTTGGCCGAGCCGGACGTGGCCGCCTTGCGCAGGGCCAGTCGGTGCTGTTCGCGCTTGGCCACCGGCAGGCAATAGAAGTGCGGGCGGATGCCGCCCTCGAACATGGCGTTGCGGTTGATGCGCAGATGGTGGGGCGTGATGGTGGCGGCGACGTTGGGCCCGCCCGCCTCGACGAAGGCGGCGGCCTCGGCGGTGGTGATGTGCTCGAACACGGTCTTGAGGCCGGGGAAATCGGCGCTGAGCGGGGCGAACACCGTGTCGATGAACACCGCCTCGCGGTCGAAGATATCGACGCCGGGGCTGGTGACCTCGCCGTGCAGCAGCAGAGGCATGCCGATCTTCTGCATCCGCTCCAGGGCCGGGTGAACGTTGCGGATGTCGGTGACGCCGTGGGCCGAGTTGGTGGTGGCGTGGGCGGGGTAGAGCTTGCAGGCGGCGAACACCCCTGCCTCGAAGCCGCGCGCGATCTCGTCCGGATCGGCGCTGTCGGTGAGATAGCAGGTCATCAGGGGCTCGAAGGCCACGCCGGGCTCCAGCGCCGCCAGGATACGCTCGCGATAGGCGATGGCGGCGGCCACGGTGGTCACGGGCGGAGACAGGTTGGGCATGACGATCGCCCGGGCGAACTGGCGCGCGGTGTGGCCGAGCACGGCCTTGAGCATGTCGCCGTCGCGCAGGTGGACGTGCCAGTCGTCGGGGCGGCGGATCGTGAGGCGGTCGGGGGTGTCGGACATGGGCGGACACTAGCCGCGCGCGCCGCCAACTCCAACGCCGCGCGCATAAGAAAAAGGCCCGCCGGATCGCTCCGGCGGACCCTCGTCTCACAAGGATTTGAAGCCCTTATTTCTTCTGGATCTTGCAGGCGTCCGCGATCGGGGCCTGGGCGCAGGGCAGGGCGCTGACCAGGGTTTCCTGGGGCAGCTTGCTGTATTCCAGCACCAGACCCGGGCCGTTGGCGCAGGTCACTTCGATGTAGTCGGAGCCCTTGGTGTCCTTGCCGATGCCACGGCCGCCGTCGACCTGGCAGGTGGTCTTGCCGCGGGCCGCGATCTGGGCGGAGATCTTGGCGTAGGTGGCTTGCATCGGGCTCAGCTTGCAGGACAGGCCACGGTCGGTAGCGCGCACGCAGTTGAAGTACTCGCCCGTCTGACCGGCGCCGGTGGGCACCATGGCGTAGATGCCGTCGGGGTGGTTGCCGCAAGCCATTTCCACCACTTCACGCGGGCCGCCGGCTTCAGTGCCGTAGCTCAGGTACTTGGTGACGGTGCAGTCCGAGCCGATCTGCTTGGCCAGCTTTTGGTAGGTGTCGACTTCGGCGGTCTGGCCGGCGTCGGCTTGCGAGAGGGTGCAGCCGCCGGCGATGCGGGTGGCCTGCACGCACTCGATGGCTTGCTGGAACTCGCCCTTGGCGCTGGTGCGGAACATGAAGCCGGTGGCGCCGTCGGCGCAGCCCACTTCGTAGTAGTCGTTGCCGGTGGCCGGATCGGTGACGACCCAGCGGCCCTTGGTGGGCTTGCAGGCCGGCTTGTTGGCGCCGTTCGAAGCCTTGATCACGCCTTGCTCGACCTGCTCCTTGGAGACGACCGTGCAGGCGACGCCGACGCTGGATTCGGCCTTCACGCAGTTGGTGGCTTCCAGCTTCTTGGTCGAACCGGCGAGGGGCTCGGTAATGACGTAGCCGTTGCCGTCAGAGCAGGAGGCTTCGTACAGGGTCAGCTTGTCGGTCGGGCTGGAGCCCATCCAGTGCGCCGCGGTGACCGGCGAACAGGTGACGCCGGCCTTGGCCAGCAGCGGCGCGAGGCCCTGCTTGGGGTCGGCGTTGCCGGGCAGCACGCAGGTCGGGCCCGGCTTCTGCTTGGCGGCCACGGCCTTGTCGGCGGCGTCCTTCATGGTCAGGCAGTCGAAGGTCTGCGGAGCGCCGCCGGGGGTGGCGATCATGATGTAGCCCAGGCCGGCGCCGCAGGCGGCCTCATAGATCGAGGTCTTAACTTTCTTGCCGTCGGCCGACTGACCGTCGCCCTGGCCCATCAGGTAAGCCTCGGAGACGGTGCAATCCACACCGGCCGATTGCAGGACGGCGGGCGCTTCCTTCATGCCCGTTTCGCGCATCTTGGCGTCGATTTTCGGGGCGGCGGGGGCGGCGGGCGCCGTGGCGGCGAAAGCCTGGCCGTGCAGGGCCAGAGCAAGAGCGGCGACGAAGCCGATCCTCAAAAATTTCATCTAGAAGCTCCCAGGAGATTTCCTCGCGGCGACATAAGCCTTCGTCCGGCCGCAGGGTCAAGAATTTGCCTGCGAACAACGGCGCTGCTTTGGCCAGAGTATGGCCTATGTCCGCCCCATTTGCATCCGTTGCGCGATTGACGCCCAGCCGGTGCGGCCCTATGGGGCGCCGCTGATGATAACGTCGCCGCCTCCCGTTCAGCCGACAGACGCCGCGCCGGTGCTCGTTCTTGAGCGCGGGCAGGACGCGGTCGCCGTCGACAACCTGATCGAGCGCGCCTTCGGGCCTGGACGCCTGGCCAAGGCGGCCGAGCGGCTGCGTGAGCACAATCATCCGGCCCGGGGCCTGTCGTTCGTCGCCTTGGCGGATGACAAGGTGGTGGGCTGCGTGCGCCAGTGGCCGATCCATATCGGCGAGACGCCGGCGGTCCTACTGGGCCCCTTCGCCGTCGACGACGCCTGGCGCCATCGAGGCCTCGGCTCCGATCTGATCCGGCGCGCCTGCGATGCGGCGCAGGAAGCGGGCCATGGGATCATCCTGCTGGTGGGCGACGACACCTTCTTCATCAAGCTAGGCTTCGAGCCGATCGCCAGGGGGCGCGTGACCCTGCCGGGACCGGCCGATTCGCGTCGGGTGCTGTGGCGCGCGCTGAAGGCCGGCGCCACCGACGGCGTCGAAGGGCGCGTGCGGGTCGGCTGACGACACTTCGCGGCCGGCTTTTCATGGCCGGCGCTTTGCTAGACGCGCCGCCTCGCTTACTTCTGGACCATGCCCAAGGCGAGCCGAGTCGAGGATGCCGCGGACCGGCGCGCCGAAGATCGGCCTGCGCATGCGCGCAGCGACGGCCCAGAGATGCTGGAAGCGCGCATCGCCGCCTGTCTCGATCCGCTGGTCGACCGCACAGGCGGTCCCGGCGGTTCGGATCACGATCTCAATCCCGAACTGACCATACCGCTGGACGGGCTGCAGGAAGCGGCGGTGCTGATCCTGCTGGTGGAGCGTGAGCAGGGCCTGCGGGTGCTGCTGACCCAGCGCGCCGGCGACATGCGCCGACATGCCGGCCAGATCGCCTTTCCTGGTGGACGGCGCGAGGCGGGTGAGACGCCCTGGACGACGGCCCTGCGTGAGGCGCAGGAAGAGGTGGGGCTCGATCCCTCCCTGGTGCGGCTGGCCGGACTGTCGACCCCCTACCGCACCCTGACCGGCTATCACATCACGCCGGTGGTGGGCTTCGCGCCCGGCCCGCTGACGCTGACGCTGAATCCACCTGAGGTGGCCGAGGCGTTCGAGGTCCCGTTCGCCTTCCTGATGGACCCGGCGAACCATGAGCGGCGCCATCGCGACCAGCCGCCCGGACCGCCACGCTGGCACTACGCGATCACCTGGCGGGAGTTGGACCAGGAGCGGCTGATCTGGGGCGCGACGGCGGGGATGCTGCGCGCGCTTCATGACAGGCTGGAGCGGGCCGATGCCGGCTGAACCCGCCGACACCTTGCCCCTGACCGACTGGATGGCCGCGCCGGACACGCGCGCCGTGATCGAGGCGTTGGAAGCGGCGGGCGGGGCGGGCTGCGCCCGGTTCGTGGGCGGCTGCGTGCGCAACCTGATCCTGGGCAAGGCGATCGACGACATCGACATCGCGACGCAGCTAGATCCCGAGCAAGCCATGCAGGCGCTGAAGGCGGCGGGAGTCCGTTTCGTACCGACGGGGGTGGAACATGGCACCGTGACCGCGATCTGCGGCGGCAAGCCGTTCGAGGTGACCAGCCTGCGCCGCGACGTGGCGACGGATGGACGTCGGGCGGTGGTGGCCTTCACCCGCGACTGGGCCGAGGACGCGCAACGACGCGACTTCCGCCTGAACGCCCTCTATCTCGACGCGCGCGGCGGCCTGTACGATCCGGTGGGCGAGGGGATCGAGGACGCGCGGGCCGGACGGATCATCTTCGTCGGCGAGCCCGAGCAGCGCATCAGGGAAGACTATCTGCGCATCCTGCGCTTCTTCCGCTTCCGGGCCTGGTACGGGCGCGGCGAGGCGGACGCGGCGGGGCTGGAAGCGTGCGCGGCGCTGAAGGCGGGGCTGGCGCAGTTGTCCGCGGAGCGCGTGTCAAAGGAATTGCTCAAGCTTCTGGCGGCCGACGATCCGCGCGCCGCGCTGGGCTTGATGGAGGCCGCCGGGGTGCTGACGGCTCTGCTGCCGGGGCATGTGGGTCTGGCGCGGATCGACAACCTGATCGCCATCGAGCGCGAGCGCGGCCGAGCGCCCGATGCCGAGTTGCGCCTGGCGGCCTTGTTGCCCAGCGACAGCAGAGCGGCGGCGGCGGAGGCTGACCGCCTACGGCTGTCCAAGGCTCAGCGAACGCGTCTGGCCGCCGCCGTTGCGCCCGATCCGATAACGCCGGGCCGGGAGCGGCTGATTGTCTATGGCATCGGGGCGCAGGCCTTCGCCGACCGAACGATGCTGGCCTGGGCGGCCAAGGGCGACGCAGTCCCGGCCGAGGCTTGGGCGCAACTGGAAGCGCTGGCCCTGTGGAGCCCGCCCCACTTTCCTCTTACCGGGCAGGACGCGACGGCAGCCGGATTCATCCCGGGACCGGCCATGGGCGCGGCTTTGCGCGAGGCCGAGGCCTGGTGGATCGAGCAGGACTTCGAGCCTGATCGCGACGCGCTGCTCAAGCGCCTGAAGCCCTAACCGCGCTCGCCGCAAAAGCGCCACTGGAACCATCCACGCTCTGATGAATTGTACTTCGAATCCGCGCGGGCGGATGGAGGGCGTCCACCCTCGGGGCTGTCTCACGTTTTCGTTAATCGCTTGATCTTATTGCCGATTCCCAATCGTCTACGACGCGTCGATTCTAAGGATCGCTACTGAATGAAAGCCCTGGCGAAAGCCCGCCTGGCCCCCAAGGCGCTGCTCCTGATCTCCGTGGCCATCGCCGCCACCCTGGCCGCCTGCGAAACGCCGCCGCCGCCGCCCCCGCCGCCCGAACCCGTCGCCGAAGCCCCGCCGCCGGTTCTGCTGCCCTCGCGGGTTATCGAGATGGCGCAGGTCTATAAGGAATACGTCGATCGCGCTTCCGCCATCGACGCAGGCTTCACCGGCGGGGACGCCATCGCCGCGTCGCTGAAGACCGGCGAGAACTACGAGATCAGCCAGTTCCAGCGCGGGGAAACAGCATATGCCGCCATCGTCGCCCTGCAGGATCCGGTGTTCGTCGCCACCATGCGCTCGTTCGCCTCGGACGCGGGCCAGCGCACCCAGGTGGCCAATGCCGTCATGCGCGATCCCTTTTACGCGGCCAGTTTCAAGGGCGCCGATTCCGCGGCCGGGCTGGTGATCGCCGCCCTGTCGGCGCAGGGCCGGCGGATCGTCGATGCGGGGGCCAAGGTCAAACAGGCCGCCTATGACGTGCAGCACCAATCGTGGTCCAAGGCCGATGTTCCCGACCGTCCGGGCCGCCTGGCCCTGGCCAAGAGTCTGTCGAGCGTGCAGCAGCGCCCGATCGAAGAAGGCGGGGTGGCCACCCTGCGCCTGGCCGCGACCGGCACGACCCCGATGATCATGTCCGGCGCCCCCGCGGGCCCGCCCTATACCCCGGTGGTCGCCCGCGCCCTGGCCGTGGCGGCCATGGCTTCCCTGGGACAGGGCGGCGAGGAATATACCGAGCAATTGGTCGGCCTGTTGTCGGAGCCGGGCGCCAGCACCTGCCTGCAGATGGCCAAGCTGAACCTCTATCAATGCCTGGCGGTGTCCAAGCCGCACTATGAGGATGTGTTCTGTCTGGGCCAGCACATCCTGGCCGACACCGGCCAGTGCGTGATCCGGGGCGCGCAGGTGGCGGTCTATGTTCCGCCGGCGCCCGTTGCCCTGACGCCGGTGGCCGACACTCAGCCGGTCAAGAAGGCGCCGGCAAAGCGCGCGAAGAAGAAGTAGGCGCTGGAAATCTGGGCGGTGCGGGTGTAGTTGCACCGTCCAGCGGAAGCGTGTAATTACCCGCACCCTAAATGCTTTTACCGGTCTACGACCGACGCCGCGCGATATGCGCGGCGGTTTCGTTTTGAGGCAAGGCCATGGCCGAGATCGTCCTGAACGTCCAAGTCCGCGATAACGTCGGCACCGGCGCTGCCCGTGCGGCGCGCCGCGCCAACATGGTTCCCGGCATCCTGTACGGCGGCAAACTGGCCCCGGTGTCGGTCGCGGTGGCCTCCAACGAGTTCCGCAAGGCGCTCTACTCGGGCAAGCTGCTGGGCCACCTGGTGACCCTGCGCCACGACGGCAAGAACCAGTCGGTCATCGCCAAGGACATCCAGTTCCATCCCGTGTCCGACGAGCCTGTGCATTTCGACCTGTACCGCGTCGACGAGCACC
>CANJMO010000060.1 GCA_947475845.1 Caulobacteraceae bacterium
CCAAGCCCAACGCCAACGCCCTTGAAGAAGTGGTCGTCACCGCGACCCGCCAGACCTCGACGGTCAACAAGGTCGCCCTGTCGGTGTCCGCCGTGACGCAGAAAGCGCTCGATCAGCAAGGCATCCGCAGCGTGCAGGACCTGTCGCAACAGGTTCCCGGCTTCACCTTCCGCACCTCGGGCGCGGACAACAACCCCAACCTGACCCTGCGCGGCATCGGCGGCAACGCCCTGCAAGGCACCTCCGGTTCGGCGGCGACCACCGGTGTATACATCGACGACCTGGCCTTCCAGAAGCGCAACGCCAACGGCCTGGAAACCGGCTCGGGCTCGCCCGTCCCGTTGCTCTATGATCTGGACCGCGTCGAAGTTCTGCGCGGCCCGCAAGGCACGCTTTACGGCGGCTCGTCGGAAGGCGGCACCCTGCGCTTCATCACCCCGCAGCCCAGCCTGACCACCTACACCGGCTCGGCCCGGATCGGCATCAACACCGTCGCCGGCGGCGGCATCGGCAACGAAGAAGGCCTGGCGATCGGCGGCCCGCTGATCCAGGACAAGGTCGGCTTCCGCGTCTCGGGGTTCCGCCAGGACCGCGCCGGCTGGGTCAACGGCTACTCGGAATACGACGGCCACAAGTTCGCCTCGCAGATCAACAAGGGCAGCGACTATGCCCTCAACGCCAAGCTGTTGTTCCAGATCACGCCTGACTTCAAGGCGACCCTCGGCGTCATCCACCAGTCGGTCTACGACCAGGACTCCTCGCTGGTCCGCGGCCCGTCCGGCGCCATGATCGTTCCGCTGCGCACCCTGGTGAACACCGGCACCGTCAACGGCGTCCGCTTCTCGTTCCCGGCGACCGTGTTCGGCGGCTACACCATCCCGGCCCAGACCTGGTTCTCCAACCGCGACGGCGTCTCGACCGCCGGCCAGTACCTGACCGCCACCAACGTTCAGTACAACGCCTCGCCGCGTCGCACGATCTTCACCACGCCGAACCTGACGCTCGATTACCTCTGGAACGACAAGCTCGCCTTCAAGTCGATCACCGGCTACACCTCCGACCGCACCAGCGGCTGGACGTTCAGCGCCGGCGGCTCGATGCGCACCAGCGTCCTGCCGAACCTGAGCAACCAAGCCTGCCCCACCGGTGAGGGCCAAGTGGTTCCGATCCTCACCGTCGGCGCCAACTCCTGCGCCGTCGGCCAACAATACGCCCAGCTGCCGGCCAATCTGCAGACCATGTACGCCACGCCCGGCGTCGGCCAGGTCGGTTCGTCCGCCCAGGTCGCCGGTCCGGCCAACGTGTTCGGCCTGTTCCTGTTCGACAACCGCCGCGGCCAGGTGACGCAAGAGTTCCGCGTCTCCTCCGTCGATCCGACGGCGCGCCTGACCTTCGTCGCCGGCGCGTTCATCGAGCACGCCAACAACCACGTGAACGTGGGTTCCAACTGGAACGAAGTGTTCATCGCCCAGCAGATCCGCGGCATCAACGAAGGCATCTTCGCCGGCGGTGCAACCGGCGTGCCGGTCGGCCAGACCCCGGGCAACAACCCGGTCGACGTCTCGACCCGCAACATCGACATCACCGAAGACGAACTGTCGGGCTTCGGCGAAGCCAACTTCAACATCACCTCGAAGCTGAAGCTGACCGGCGGTCTGCGCATCACCTCCTACACGCAGAAGTTCATCCAGCAGTACGGCGGCGCCGTCGCCGGCGCCCCCAACGGCTGGGTCGGCACCTCGTCCAGCGGTCCGGGCACCATCGAAACCAACCCGAACTCGCTGACGCCGTTCCCGCTCAACTACGCGGCCTGCCCGAAGAACCCCGCGGACGCAATTCTCGGCACCGCGGCCGGTACGGCCGTGGCGGCCGCTGGCTGCCCCTACCAGTACACGGTGGGCAAGCTGACGGAAAAGCCGGTCACGCCTAAGATCGGCCTGTCCTACCAGCTGACCGACACCAACCTGCTGTACGTCACCTACTCGGAAGGTCAGCGTCCGGGCGGCGTCAACCCGCCGCCTCCGCCCGCCCAGTGCGCGCAGGATCTGGCCAACCTCGGCGGCTCCGCGCCGCTGGTCTACCAGCACGATCAGGTGAAGAGCACCGAAGTGGGCGGCAAGTTCCGCCTCTTCGACGGTCAGATGCAGGTCAACGCCTCGGCGTTCCACATCGACTGGCAGAACGTGCAGTTCGTCGTCCCGATGATCTTCTGCTCCTTCTCGTTCGTGGCTAACGCCGCGGGCGCGGTGTCGCAAGGCGCCGAACTGCAGATGAACGGCCGCATCGCCGGCTTCACCATCAACACCAACATCGCCTATGACGACGCGCACTACACCGCCAATGTGCTGGGTCCGGCTCCGCCGGCCGGTTCGGGCAAGACCCCGGCCCTGCTGGCGCTGAAGGGTGACAACCTGGGCGTGCCGGACTGGACCGGGAACTTCGGCGTCCAATACGACTGGCACACCTTCGACATCCCGTCGTACGCCCGGTTCGATGTCGCCTATTCGGGCAAGTGGGCTCGGGTCACCGGCATCGGAACCACCGCCTACAACCCGCCGACCACGCCGAACTTCATCAACGGCGAAGCGACCACCCAGGTTAACGCCCGCGTCGGCGTCTACTACAAGAGCCTGGAAATCGCCGCCTACGTGAAGAATGCCGCCAATGACAAGACCTGGATCAACAAGACCCAGGGCACCGGCAACTACTGGCTCGCCGGCACCACGGTGACGCCGCGTATCATCGGCATGCAGATGAACTACCGCTTCTAGGTGATTGGGCCTGCCGCGCCCTCCGGGGTGCGGCAGGCCTGCCGCCCGCACTTCCATCTCCCCTGCACCTAAGGCGCCTTCGGGCGCCTTTTTTGTTGTTTAAGCGCGGGAGGGCGACCCGCAAGACGACGACCGGGCATGAAAAAGGGCGGCCCCGCGAAGGGCCGCCCTGATCCTGTCCGCGGCGAGCCGCCGATGACTATTTCTTCTTGGCGTCCAGGCGGGGTTTGCCGTCGATGGTGACCATGCCGTTGACCACCTGGTTCCGGTTACCGTCCAGGCAGATGTATTCCATGATCTCGGTGCCCGGCTTGCCGCGGCGATAGGTGACGCGCTCGGTCCAGGGCTTGGTGAAGGTGCCCGGATCATCGACGGTGATGACGATCTCGAACTGGTCCTTGTTGACCATGCGGATGCGCTCGACAGTGTGCATCTTGTCGGTGTGCGGGCCGCCCATCATGTCCAGGGTGGTCTTTTCCGACAGGCCGACGGTGTCGACCACCAGGGTGTCGCCCTCCCAGTGACCGACGCTGTCGCCCATGTAATTGGGGGTCAGTTCGTCCACCGGCAGGTGGCCGCGGTCCAGGTGGATGATGCGGTAGTTGCGCTGCAGCTCGTGGACGAAGACGACGTCCTTGGCCGACTGGAAGATCTCGATCGGATAGGTCGCCGCCGTCATCATCTGCGGCATGCCGTGCGGGAGGCAGAAGGTCGGGCCGCCGGCGAAGGTGTGGCCGTTGCGTTCGTCGGCGATGCGGTCGTCGTAGATTTTCTTGGCCCAGGGCTGCCAGGGCACCGGCGAGCCGTCGATGGTGTGCATGATGCGCTTGTCGATCGGGGCGCCCGAGCCGACATAGTGCTCGATCTCATAGACGCCGCTCAGATCGACGCCGGGGACCTTGAGGTCGAAGGTGGGCCCCGCCGGAGCCTGGGCCATCGCCGCCGGAGCGACGGTGAGAGCGATCGCCGCGCCGAGCGCCACGAGCGAGGGGCGGATTTTCCGGGCGCAATCCAGGGCAGTGGTCAAGGGGCCGTCTCCTCAGAACCCGGCGCCAATCGCCGGATGGTGGAAGGGGTGGGGGAGGGCGGGGTCCGGTCGCTTGGCGCGCCTAGTGCGGCAGCGTCGCTCCAATTTCCTCTCAGCGTCCCTATTAGTCTTCTATAGTCCATTTTACTCTAAAATCTCGAGTGTGTCTTCGAGAACTACTTCGCTCTCGGAGGCGCCATTGATGGGGCGCGTCCCGGCGTTTCACCGATAAGCGTGGGCCCCATAGTTTGCAAGAAGATTTCCATATAACGGGATTAGTGAGAAAAATCTGAGCCTGCCATGCTGGACTTGGCGAAGTGACGATGGTAATTTTTGCCGCTAATCGTCCTGGGTGGCCGAATCCTGCGCGGGCCCCTTTTTCATTCTACCCCGCCTACCCCGCGGGATGTCTGAGCCGGATCGTCTGCCAAGCCGAAGGTTCGGGATTTTCAAAAGAAAAAACGGCCTCCAGCCGCGAAATTTGAGGGAACGACAAGACGATGGATAGCCGCGTTGATGGGTTTCGCCAGGCCCTGGATTCAACCAAGGTGCCGGCGGCGCTCTATGGGGTGCTCGGCCTCATCGCGCTATTGCTGGTGACCGACGGGTTCGGCACCCAAGCCATCGGCTTCGTCGCCCCCGTCATCGGCAAGGCCTGGATGCTCAAGAAGGGCGCCTTGACCGGCGTCATCACCATGGGCCTGGTCGGCGTGATGATCGGCGCCTGCGGTGTGACGCCCGTCGCCGACAAGATCGGCGCCCGCCGCATCCTGATCGCCTGCGCCCTGGGCTATGGGGTCCTGATGTGCGGCACCGCCTTGGTCACCGACCTCAACAGCCTGCTGTGGATGCGTTTCCTCACCGGGATGGCGCTTGGCGGGGCCATGCCGGCAGGCATCGCCATGGTCTCCGAATATTCGCCGACGCGCCTCAGGGCGACCATGGTCACCGTGGCCGTGTGCGGTTTCTCGGTCGGCGGCGCGCTGGGCGGTTTCGTCGCCAGCATGGCCATCAAGACCTACGGCTGGCAGTCGGTGTTCCTGATTGGCGGGGTGGCGCCGCTGTTGCTGACGCCTTTGCTGTTCCTGTTCCTGCCGGAATCCCTGCCGCTGATCCTGGTCGGCAAGGCCAGCCAGCGCGCCTTGAACGTGGTGCAACGTCTGGCCCCGAACTGGAGTCCGGCGGCCAGCGCCGCCATCGAGCAGAAACCGGCGATCGCCATGAACCCCGTGCTGGGTCTGTTCAGCGACGGCCTGGCTTTGCCGACGCTGTTGATCTGGGTGCTCTACTTCATGAACCTGATGGTTCTGTACACCCTGTCCAACTGGCTGCCGACCATCATCACCGGCTCTGGTCTGTCGCTCGGCACCGCCAATTTCGCCACCAGCTTTTACCAACTGGCGGGGGTGTTCGGGGCGCTGCTGATTTCGTTCGCCTGCGACAAGTTCGGCTCGCGCATCATCCTTCCGGTGATCTTCCTCGGCGCTTCGACCTGCTGCTTCCTGATCGGCTCGGCCGGGGTCAATCCGACCCTGGTGGTGGCGGCCATCTCCGCCGCTGGGTTCTGCGTGGTGGGCGGCCAGAGCGCCGCCAACGCCTTCGTCGGCAACTACTATCCGTCCCATATCCGCGCCACCGGTATCGGCTGGGCGCTCGGAATCGGGCGCCTGGGCACGATCCTCGGTTCCTATGTCATCGGCTCGTTGATCGGCGCCGGCGCGGAGGCGCACACCCTGTTCGAGATCTGCGCCGTCCCCGGCCTGTTCGCCGCCCTGGCGATCTGGCTGGTGGCGCGCAAACGTTCGATCCACGTCAGCCCCACCCTGGTGGCGGCCGAACCCGTCAATGTGAAGGCCTGATCCCCGCGGGGATGGGCAGCGTAAGACTAAGTTATCCGAGAGAGGCGTTATGAACCAAATTCTACCCGGCACCCTGCACGACGCGACCGCCGAGCAACTCAAGAAGGTCGCTTACAAGCGCATCGCGACCGAAGAGGCGTTCTGCCCGCCGGAGATGATGGATATCTACCGCGGCCTGCTGGACGACAAGTCGTTCACCGACCCGGGCTTCAACACCATGTTCGGGTTCTACCTGAACAGCCCCAGCCTGCGCTCGCAGCAGATCCGCGACTACCTGACCGACCTGGGCGATCTGCGCCTGGCGCACATGGACGCCCGCGGCATCGACATGCAGGTGATCGCCCTGACCTCGCCGGGCGTCCAGGTGATGCCCAAGGACCAGGCCAACGCCTTCGCCGCCTATTCCAACGATATGCTGTCGGACGCCTGCAAGAAGTATCCGACCCGCTTCGCCGGCCTCGCCGCCGTGGCCCCGCAGGACGCCAAGACCGCCGCCAAGGAACTGGAGCGCGGCGTCACCAAGCTCGGGTTGAAGGGCGCCATCGTCCACTCCCACACCTTCGGCGAATACCTCGACGATCCCAAGTTCTGGCCGCTGCTGGAAGCGGCCGAGGCGCTCGATACGCCGATCTACCTGCATCCCCAGGTGCCGTCGGCCAAGATGATCGAGCCGTTCCTCGACGTCGGGCTGGACGGCGCCATCTTCGGCTTCGGCGTGGAGACCGGCCTGCATCTGCTGCGCCTGATCACCACCGGCATGTTCGACCGCTTCCCCAAGCTTCAGGTCGTGGTCGGCCACCTGGGCGAGGCCCTGCCGTTCTGGATGTACCGGCTGGACTACATGCACCGCGCCGGCGTGGTGGCCAATCGCTACGAGCGGATGAAGCCGCTCCGGGGCAAGGTGAGTGACTACCTTCGTCAGAACGTCTATGTGACGACAAGTGGATTTGCCTGGGAGCCGGCTATCAAGCTGTGCCAAGACGTCCTGGGCGCTGACCGAGTGCTCTATGCGATGGACTATCCTTACCAGCATGACGTGGCGGAAGTGATCGCCACCGACGATCTGAACATCAGCGACGACGTCAAGAAGATGCTGTTCCAAACCAACGCTGAAAAAGTTTTCAAACTCTAATCGTTATTCCGCAGCGGCGTGCGCCTCTATCCGGAGAGATATAAAATGGCCCGTTTCAAGCCTTCGATACTGGGTGGCGCCGGTGGCGTTGCAATCCTCGCCGGCCTTCTGGTGGTCGCCTGCGCCCACGACAAGGGCGGACAGGTCGCCGACAGCGGCGGGGCCGCGATCCCGGATCGTCCGGACTGGAACTGGGACGTGCGTCCCATCCTGTCGCAGAACTGCTTCGCCTGTCACGGTCAGGGCACGCAAAAGGCTGGCCTGCGCCTCGACATCGAGAAGGCGGCCTACGGCGACATCCCCGAGGACAAGGGCAAGCGCGCGCTGGTTCCCGGCAACATCAACAAGTCCGAGCTGTGGCGCCGGATCACCTCGACCGACGCCGACATCCGCATGCCGCCGAAAGACGCGCACAAGACCCTGTCGCCGCGCGACATCGCCGTCATTGAAAAGTGGATCAAGCAGGGCGCGAAGTACAAGCCGCACTGGGCCTACATCCAGCCTGTCGTGGTCGATCCGCAGAAGACCAAGTGGGACAAGCAGGCGATCAACCCGATCGACCGCTACGTCTACGCTCGCCTGGCCAAGGCCGAGCTGGCCCCCTCGCAAGAGGCGGACCGCGAGACCCTGATCAACCGCGTCTATCTGGACCTGACCGGCCTGCCGCCGACCCTGCAACAGGTCGACGCCTTCATCGCCGATAAGGACGCCAACGCCTACGAGAAGATCGTCGACAAGCTGCTGGCGTCCAAGGAATACGCCGAGCGCTCGACCAACGTCTGGCTGGATGCGGCGCGCTACGCCGACAGCCGCGGTGGCCTCAACGACGGCGACCGCTCGATCAGCTTCCCCTACCGCGACTGGGTGATCAGCGCGATCCAGCGCAACATGCCCTACGACAAGTTCGTCACCTGGCAGCTGGCCGGCGACAAGCTGCCCAACGCCTCGCGTGAGCAACTGCTGGCCACCGCCTTCGTGCGCTCCGGCCGGATGGACTCCGAAGGCGGCTCGATCGACGAAGAGTATCGCATCAACTACGTGCAGGAACGGGCCGAAGTGATCGGCAAGGCCTTCCTCGGCCTGACCGTCGGCTGCGCCAAGTGCCACGATCACAAGTACGACGTGATCAGCCAGGCCGACTATTATTCGATGAACGGCTTCTTCAATCAGATGGACGACCGCGGCATCGGCGCCAACAACCGCGGCACACCGATGGGCCCGGTGCTGGAATGGCCGACCGCGCTGCAGACCAAGAAGCTGAACGCCGCACACGCCGAGACGATGGCCAAGCAGGCCGCTTACGAGAACGCCATGCGCGCCGCCCAGGCGAAGGTCGCTTCGACGATCGACGCCGTGCCGGTCGCCCAGCGCGTCAACTACATCAAGACCGCCATCGACGCCGACACCCAGGCCTATTATCCGATGGATGACGGCTACAAGGGCAACTACGCCTCGCTCTATCTGGAGCCGCAGCTGGCCGCCCCGGGCACCCCGGTCCCCGGCCAGAAGACCAAGTGGGACGGCATGACGCCCGCCCAGGTCACCGCGATCCTGCAGAAGAAGATCCTGGCCGACGTGCGCGCCGGCAAGCCGACCCCGATCATGGGCGACCTGCAGGCGTTCGCGCAGAATAAGAAGCCCTCGGCCGGCAAGGTCGATGCCTCCAAGGCAGGCGCTTCCGACGAGATGGGCCCGGACAAGAAGGCCGTCGCCGGCGCCGGCAAGCCCGGCATGATCAAGGCGTCGCTGCCTGCCGCCGGCAAGCCGGGCGCCAAGCCCGCCGGCAAGACTCCCGAGCTGACCGGTCAGGCCGCCCGCCGCAGCCGCGGCGGCATGGCCGCCGACATCGCCGCGCACCTGGCCGACCCCGGTCTGCCGAAATTGGCGTCTCAAGAAGTCGACGCCGCCCTGGAGCAGCTGATCGCTTCGGGCTACCTCGACGACCGCCTGGGCGATCCGCAACGGATCATCAAGCACCAGCTGCCGCAGGGCCTGAAGGAAGAGCAGCTGCTCTACTCCAAGTCCGGCATCGAAGGCGGCGCCCCGGCCCTGGCCAACAATGTGAAGTTCGTCCCTGGCGTGCGTGGCCAAGCCATGCAGCTGAAGGACTCGGTGTTCGCCGCCGACAAGAGCGTCGGCATGTTCGAGCGCACCCAGCCCTATTCGATCGACTTCTGGATCAAGCTGCGCGCCGACAAGCCCTACGTCGACACCACGCGGCCGGAAGGCCCCGGCGCGTCGATCTTCTACAACAACAACGGCGTCAATAACCGCGGCTACGAGATCGGCCTGAACGCCGGCCGTCTCGAGTACAGCATCATCCACAACGCCCCGGCCAATATGCTGAAGGTGTCGACCACCACCAAGCTGCCGACCGGCAAGTGGGTGCACGTCACCACCACCTACGACGGCAACTCCAAGGCCGCGGGCGTGAAGCTCTATGTCGACGGCAAGCTGGCCTCGACGCAGATCGAACATGATCACCTGACGCGCACCGCCGCGCCGTTCGGCGTCAACAGCCTGTTCGGCAGCTACTTCGGCCTGGCGGCCGGCACCAACTTCAACCGCCCCGAACTGGTGGACGGCGCCCTGGACGAGATGCGGGTCGTGACCCGCGCCCTGACCCCGGTGGAGGTCGCCTATCTGCAGAACACGGCGGCTGTGTCGAAAATCCCGGCTCCCGCGGCCCGCGCCGAGCTGATCCAGGTCGCGGCCCAGAAGGACCCCGCGGTCCAGAAGGCCTGGCAGGATCTGACCGATGCGCGTCTGGCCGAGCAACGGGTCGAGACTCCGATCAACCAGGTGATGATCGCCGGTGACCAGCTGCAGCCGCGCACCAACTATGTGCTCGATCGCGGCGTCTACAACACCTACCTGAAGGTGGTCCCGGCCCAGGGCCTGCCCCGCGTGTTCCCGTGGAGCGACAAGCTGCCGCGTAACCGCCTCGGCCTCGCCGAATGGCTGTTCGACCCGAAGCACCCGCTGACGGCCCGCGTCTACGTCAACCGCCTGTGGCAGAACCACTTCGGCACCGGCATCGTGCAGACCGTCGACGACTTCGGCACGCAAGGGACCAACCCGAACAATCCGGAGCTGCTCGACTACCTGGCCGTCGAATTCGTTCGCTCGGGCTGGGACATCAAGCACATGCAAAAGCTGATGGTGATGTCGGCGACCTATCGGCAGAACTCGAACATCAGCCGCGAAGCTCTGGAGAAGGATCCGCCGAACTTCCTGCTCGCCCGCGGACCCCGTTTCCGCATGCCGGCCGAGGTTCTGCGTGACAACGCGCTCGAAGCCTCAGGCCTGCTGGTCAAGCATGTCGGCGGCGACGCGGTGTTCCCCTACGCTCCGGACGCGATCTGGGACGGCATCGCTCAGGGCGCCACCGCCTACCCGACCAACGTTCCGGCCGACGATAACCACCGCCGTTCGATGTACACCTACATCAAGCGCAACGCGCCGGTGGCCAACCTGTCGGTGTTCGACATGCCGGACCGTTACAACTCGACGGTCTACCGTCCGATCTCCAACACGCCCTTGCAGGCGCTGGTGATGCTGAACGACACCCAGTTCATCGAGGCCTACCGCAAGCTGGCCGAACGGGCGATCAAGGCGTCGAGCAACGAAGACCAGCAGCTGACCACGCTGTTCCGCCTGGCGGTCCGCCGCCATCCGGCCGCGGCTGAAATGGCCTCGATGAAGCGCTTCAAGGCCCAGGAGATCACCTGGATGCAGGGGCAACCCGACGAGGTGAAGAAGCTGCTGACCAACGGTGTTGCTCCGGCCGATCCGTCGATCGACCCGGCGACGCTGGCGGCGATGACTGTCGTGACCGCCGGCGTGATGAACACGCCTGACGCTTACACCCTGCGCTAGGAGGGATGACGATGCATACCGAAGTCAAAATGACCGAAGAGAAGCGCCAGCAGCTGATCGCCATGTCGCGCCGGGCCATGCTCGGCACGGGCATGGGCCTGGGCGGGATCGCCATGGCCGAGATCCTCGGCACGGGCGCGGCCCGAGCGGCGGGCGCGGGCGCTGCGCCTGCGGGCGATGCGGGTCCGGACATGGGCAAGCTGGCCACCGGCCAGTTCCCGGCCCGGGCCAAGCGGGTGATCGACATCCACATGAAGGGGTCGGTCTCGCAGGTCGACACCTTCGACTACAAGCCCGAGGTGATTAAGCGTCACGGGCAAGAGATCCCGCCGTCCGTTAAAGGCCACGGCAAGATCTCGGCGATGTCCAACGCCCAGTCCTCGTTCCCGCTGATGCGGCCCCTGGCCGACTTCAAGCAGTACGGGCAGAGCGGCCGCTGGGTCTCCGACCTGATGCCGCACATCGGCGCCATCTCCGACGACCTGACCTTCATCCACTCGATCTGGACGCCGCAGGTCAACCACGACCCGGCCGACATCCTGCTGCACACCGGCTTCCAGCTGGCCGGCCGTCCGGCGGCGGGCGCCTGGGTCAACTATGCGCTTGGCACCGACAACTCCAACATGCCGGCCTATGTCGTCATGAAGAGCCAGTTCCAGGCCGCCGGCGTCGGCGCGACGCAGGCGACGTGGTCGGCGGGCTTCCTGCCGTCCAACCACCAGGGCGTCGAGTTCCGCTCGGGCAACAGCCCGGTTCTCTATGTGGAAAACCCCGACGGCATGGGCCGCCAGGAACGCCGCGCGGAAATGGACTTCATCGGCGAGCTGTCGCGCACCCAGTACCAGAACAGCGGCGACCCGGAGATCCTGTCCAAGATCGCCCAGTACGAGATGGCCTACCGGATGCAGGACTCGGTGCCGGAAATCACCGACCTGTCGGACGAGCCGGACTACATCCTGAACATGTACGGTCCGCAGGTGCATCACCCGGGCACCTTCGCCCGCAACTGCCTTTTGACGCGCCGTCTGATCGAGCGCGGCGTGAAGTACGTCAACCTGATCCAGGTCGGGTGGGACCACCACACCGGCATCGCCAGGCGGCACCCGCCGGATTGTTGGGCGGTCGACCAACCGTCGGCGGCGCTGGTCCAGGATCTGAAGCAACGCGGCCTGCTGGACGACACCCTGGTCACCTGGAAGGGCGAGTTCGGCCGGACCGTGTACGCCCAGGGCGGCATCACCGAGAACTCGGGCCGCGACCACCACGGCGGCAACTTCACCATGTGGATGGCCGGCGGCGGCACCAAGCCGGGCACGGCTTACGGCGTGACCGACGACTTCTCCTACAACGTCGTCGAGAACCCGGTGGAAGTGCACGATATGAACGCCACGATGCTCTACCTGCTGGGCATCGACCACAAGCAGCTGACCTACCACTACCAAGGCCGCGACTTCCGTCTGACGGACACCGCCGGCAAGGTCATCCAAGGGATCATCGCCTAAGGCGGCAATCCTGACGGTCTGAATCCAGGGCCCTTCAGCGAACGCTGGAGGGCCCTAATTTCTACGAGAAGAATTCGGGGGAATATCCTTCAGTGTTGCAGTTCATCTGGTTCCTGGGACGCTTTCACGTCCTGATCGTCCACCTTCCCCTGGGTATCCTGACCCTGGCGGTGGCGCTTGAGATCATGGTCCGGTTCAAGCCGTTCAAGTTCCTGGACGGCGCGGTTGGCCCGACCTGGATCGCGGGGGCCCTGTCGGCGATCGGCACGGTGGCGATTGGCCTGATGCACGCCAGCGAGCCGGCGTTCGAGGGCATGCCGGCGGTGGACGCGCACAAGGAAGCTGGGACCCTGCTGTGCCTGGCCACCTGCGTCGTCGCCATCCTCAGACTGCGCATGCACCCCGTCGCCAACTGGCCGGTGTGGGCCGGATCGCCCAAGACGGTGCAGCCGATCTACAAGGCCGTGCAACCGATCTTCGCCCGCGGCGGGTTCCTGGATAAGGCCTACGCCAAGCTGTGGATCGCGCCGGTGGCGGTGATCCTGGCCTTGATGTTCGTCACCGGGCACCTGGGCGGCAACCTGACCCACGGCGAGACCTATCTGGTGGAGTTCGCGCCCAACCCGATCCGGGTGGCGATGGGCCTGCCGCCGACGGCCGGTCCCAGAGCGAAACCGAAGGACGTGGCCTCGGCCGACATCTATCTGGACGTGGTCGGCCCGGCGCTGCAGCAGCGCTGCTCGACCTGCCACAACGACAGCTCCAAGAAGGGCGGCTTCTCGGTCGCCAGCTACGACAGCATCATGAAGGGCGGCGAGAAGGGCGCGGTGATCGTGCCTGGCGACAGCGCCAAGAGCGACCTGTTCCACCGCATCTCCCTGACCCCGGACGATACGAACTTCATGCCCAAGGACGGCAAGACCCCGCTGACCAAGGCGCAAGTGGCGGCGATCGGCTGGTGGATCTCGCAAGGCGCGCCCAAGAGCGCGGCGGTGTCGAGCCTGAAGCTGACGGCGGACGCCTCGGCGGCGCTGGGCTCGATCATCGGCGGCGGCGGCGGGGCTGAGCAGGCCGACACCGGCGGCGGCGGCGGTCCCTCGGCCGACGGTCCCCTGCCCACGGTGGCGGCGGCCGATCCGGCGGCGATGGCCAAGCTGGTCAGCGAAGGCTTCATCCTGCGCAAGGTCGACAAGAACTCCAACCTGCTGGACGCCGACTATGTGGCGACCAAGCCGGTGACCGACGCCCTGATCGCGGACCTGACCAAGCTTGGGCCGCAGCTGCTGCGCCTGAACCTGCGCAAGGCCGGCGTGACCGACGCCATGGTCAAGACCATCTCGACGTCGTTCCCCAACCTGCGCCACCTGCGCCTGGAGCGGAACGACATCACCGACGCCGGCGCGGCCAGCATCGCCGGCATCAAGACCCTGACCTACGTCAACCTGACCAACACCAAGGTGACGGACACGGGCTTCAACCAGGTGGCGGCCCTGCCCAAGCTGACCCGGCTGTACTTCTGGGGAACCACGGTCACGCCGGGCGCCGTCGACAAGGTCAAGGCGGCCCGCAAGGACATGATCGTCTACGCCGGCCTGACCGCCAAGGATGTAACCGTCGAGACCAAGGAAATGACCCCCGCCAACTAGC
>CANJMO010000061.1 GCA_947475845.1 Caulobacteraceae bacterium
CAGCCCGGCGCGCACGCCCGGGCGGGACTTCCGATGGTGCGGTCGAGAAGACTCGAACTTCCACTCCGGTTAGGGAACAGCGACCTCAACGCTGCGCGTCTACCAATTCCGCCACGACCGCACGCAGTGAGCGGCGGGGATTAGCAAACGATACGAGCCTTGGGAAGGGCGTCGGCGCCGAACGCGCCTAGCGCGACGCCTGACCGCCGGCCATGAAGTCGTAGACGTCCGCCGCGCGGGTCACTGCGATGCAGATCTTGTCTTCGTTGATCTGGATTTCGCCGCGGGCCACCGGGTGGTTGTTGGCCAGGATCCAGACTTCGTCATTGGTCTTGGCGTCGAGGGGAATCACCGCGCCCCGGCCCATGCGCAGCAGCTGCGCCATCGGCAGGGTGTACGCCCCAGGACGACGGAGATTTCGACATCGACGGCGTCGACCTGACCTGACAAACGCTATCTCCACCCAAAACGGTCATGGCGACGACCGTAGAAAAGCGACTCAGGCTCTTGCGAACCGGGCCGCATCCCCACATTGAGCAAACATGCTGAACCGGGAGTTAAATACGCAAGCTTTACCCGCCATGCCCCGGCCTGACGGCGCGCCCGCCGGCTGGGCGGTGTCCCATGCCCCGGTCCCCTACCCCGAGGCCGTGGCTGCGATGCAGGCGCGGGTGGAGGCGATCCTGGACGGCACGGCGGGCGAGCTGGTGTGGCTGCTGGAGCATCCGCCCCTCTACACCGCCGGGGTTTCGGCCAAGACGGCCGATCTTCTCGATCCCGGCCGCTTTCCTGTCTTTGAGACCGAACGCGGCGGGCAGTTCACCTATCACGGCCCGGGCCAGCGGGTGGCCTACGTCATGCTCGACCTGAGGGAGCGCGGGCGCGACGTGCGCAAGTTCGTGCAATCCATGGAAGCCTGGGTGATCGACGCCCTGGCCGCCTTCAACATCGAAGGCGAGCTGCGCGACGGGCGGGTCGGGGTGTGGGTCGAGCGTAAGGAAGCCGGCGCGCCGCCGCGCGAGGACAAGATCGCGGCCCTGGGGGTCAAGCTGCGCCGCTGGGTGTCGTTCCACGGGATCAGCCTCAATGTGGAGCCGGACCTGTCGCATTTCGCCGGCATCGTGCCCTGCGGTGTGACCGAACATGGCGTCACCAGCCTAGTCGATCTCGGCCGGCCGGTGGGGATGGACGACGCCGACGCCGCCCTGAAGGCAGGTTTCCAGCGGGCGTTCGGGCCGGTGGTGGAGACAGCCCCGCCGCTTTAGGCGGCCTGTTCGACCCGGCTCGGGCCGAAGCGGTTGGCGCCGTTCTGACCGGGCATCACGCCCAGATCGACAGCGGCGACGACCAGGATCGCCAGCGCCACGAACTGGTAGGCCCCATGGGGCTCGGCCCAACCGGGGAATAGAGCCCAGACCACCGGAAAACCCCACCAGGCGCGCCGCCCGCAGTCGTGCAGGCGCTTGCTGATCAGGCAGGCGGCCGGGAACAGCAGGGCCGGATAGACGATCCATCCCGTCCAGCGCAGGCCGTCGTCGACATAGCTTTGATAGAGCAGCGCGGGGATCAGCAGGACAATCAACCCGAGCAGGAAAAGCGTGCGGCCGATCCGTCCCGTCGATGAGAACAGGAACTCGAGCACATCGAAGCGATTAGCGGTCAGTGTCGTACTCCTGGTCTGCGAGTCGGCAATCTAGGCGCCTGCCCGTTCGGGTGAAAGACGCCTTGAACCACCGTGCAGCCCCCGCATTGAAACCCCATATAGGCGCAGTAGGTTCAACCGCCAGCGCATGTTCAACCCTGAGGAGAGATCGTTATGACCGACGCGAGCACCCACAACCCCGTCCGCTCGGCCTCCGGTTTCGATCTGACTCCGCCCACCGACGCGCAGCGCAAGACGCTGGAAGCGGACCTGAGCCAGGAAGAGAAGCGGGTGCTGCTGCATCACGGCACCGAGGCGCCGTTCTGCGGCGGGCTGCTGGAGAACAAGGAGACGGGGGTCTACACCTGCCGCGAATGCGGGCTGCCGCTGTTCCGGTCCAAGACCAAGTTCGAGTCCGGCACCGGCTGGCCCAGCTTCTACGCCCCGTTCGATCCCGCCCACACCAAGGCGGTGCACGACAACAGCTACGGCATGGTGCGCATCGAGACCCGCTGCGCGCGCTGCGACAGCCATCAGGGCCACGTCTTCCCCGACGGCCCCGCGCCGACGCACGATCGCTACTGCATCAATTCGGTGTCGCTGGAGTTCACGCCGGCCGGTCAGGCGCTGCCGGACAGGCTCGGGCGCGGCGCCCCCGAGGGACAGCCGGAGGGTTAGACCTCCAACGCCCGCAGCCACCGCTCCAGCATCCGGGCCTCAGCCCGCATGTTGGCGGTGCGCTCGGCCGCTTCGTCGTCGACGCCCCACTGTTCCTGCTGGAAGGCTTCGTCCAGCCGCGAGAGCGCGAGGGCCTCCTCGCCAGTGAACTGATCGCGCAGCAGGGCGAAGGCGAGGACGGCCGATCCGAACAGCGATGTGGCGTGGGCCAGGGCGGCCAGGCTGAAGTCGCTCTCGGCCTCGGCCAGCTTGGCGGCCCGCAGCAGGGTCTCCACCGGCTGGTCGCGATAGGCGATGCTGGTGGCGCGCGCGAAATGCAGGTCGAGCTCGGTCTCGGCCCATTCCAGCACCGGCCCCCAATGACTGACCTGACGCTCGAGCAGGGCCGTCGGGCCCTCGGCGAAGTAGCACAGGGCGTCGGAGCCGGCGTAGCGGGCGACCTCGGCCGCCACGGCGGTGCGGGCGCCGGGGATGAAGTCGATGGCGGTGAAGGCCAGGCGCACGGCGGCCATGGTGGTCATGTCGATGTGGGTGGTCTGGGCGTCCCACTCCGCCGCCAGCAGATCGGCCAGGGCCTTGGTCGGGCCGATGAGGCCCGCGCCCTTGGGCGTCTTGACCGGTTTGCCGTCCAGCAGGACGCCGAAACCGGCGCCGTTCGGGGCGACCGAGACGGTCTTGTAGAACCGCTTGGGCAGTTCGACATGGGGCGCGAGCTTCTGGACCATGGGCGTTGCTCTAGCGGCTGATGCTGCGGGCGAACAGGTCCAACTGACTGTTCAGGCTGATGAAATCCTCGGCGACATGGTCGGCGCCGCCGTCCAGCACCTCGGCCGAGGTATGGAAGCCCCAACTGACCCCCTGAGCGTAGACGCCCGCCGCGCGGGCCATGCGCATGTCGTGGGCGGTGTCGCCGATCATGATGGTCTGGGCCGGACCGCAACCCAGGGCGCGCATGGCTTCCAGCAGCATGGCCGGATGCGGTTTGCCGGGGCCGTCGTCGGCGCAGTGGGTGGAGTCGAACAGGTCGGCCCAGCCGTGCATGCGGATGATGGTGTCCACGCCCCGCCGGCTCTTGCCCGTGGCCATGGCCACCCACCAGCCCTCGCGCTTGAGCCGGTCCAGGCATTCGGCGGCGCCGTCGTAGAGCGACTCCGTGAAGCCCGGCTGCAGGTGCATGTCCTGGAAGGCGGCCTTGTAGCTGGTCACCGCGCGGTCGATGTCCTGGGGCGCCATGGCCGGCAGCAGGACCTGAAGGCCCTCGGCCAGGCTCAGGCCGACGATCTGACGCACGTCGTCATAGGCGGGCTCGGGCAGGTCCATTAAGGCGAACACCGCCTTGGCCGCCTCGAAGATCACCGCGCGGCTATCGACAAGGGTGCCATCGACATCCCACACCGCCAGCTTCGGGCCGCCGCTCATCGGTATTGCGGGCGGCGCGGAATGCGATCGAAGGGCTCGACCTCGGCCTCGTGCTGATCGAAGCCGAAACGGTCGAAGCCGGCCTTCATTTCGGGGCTGATCGGGGCCTCAAGCACCATCATCCCGCCCGCCGGATGCGGCAGCACCAGGCGGCGCGCGTGCAGCTGCAGCTTCAGCCCGCCGGAAAGCTCGGCCGCCTTTGCGTCGCTGTACTTGGGATCGCCGAGGATGGCGTGGCCGATCGCCTTCATGTGGGCGCGCAGCTGGTGCGTGCGGCCGGTCAAGGGGCGCAGGGCCATCCAGGTGGCGCGGTGGGCGGCGCGGCTGATGCTAACGAACTCGGTCTCGGCGGCTTCGGCGCCGAATTCCTTGATGTCGGCGGGCACCACCAACTCGCGGTCCCCTACCCCCTTCTTGACCAGGGGCATCTCGATCAGGCCGAGTTGCGGATGCGGGTTTCCGGCGACGATGGCCCAGTAGGTCTTCTTGGCCTTGCGCTTGGCGAAGGCACCCGACAGTTGGGCGGCGGCGGCGGGGCTCTTGCCCAGCACCAGAACGCCCGAGGTGTCGCGGTCCAGCCGGTGCACGAGGCGCGGGCGGTCCAATCCCTCGCCCCAGGCGCTCAGCAGGCGGTCGACGTGTTTGGTGGTCTTGGTGCCGCCCTGCACGGCCAAGCCGTGGGGTTTGTTGAGGGCCAGGACCTCGTCGTCCTCGTACAGCACCAAGGACTTGGCGAA
This sequence comes from Caulobacteraceae bacterium, assembly GCA_947475845.1. GTDB lineage: Bacteria > Pseudomonadota > Alphaproteobacteria > Caulobacterales > Caulobacteraceae > BOG-938. The sequence goes on from CANJMO010000061.1 coordinate 4,477, forward strand.
GGCGATGTCGCGTTCCGACAGACCCTCGCGCTTGTCGCCGGGTTCGGGCGCGTCGGGCAGAGGCGGCACGCGCACCTGGGCGCCGGCGGCCAGGCGGGTGTCGGGCTTGGCCCGGGCGCCGTCGATGCGGATCTGGCCCGACCGGGCCAGCCGGTTCAGCTGGATATGATTGATGTGCGGCCAGCGGCGCTTGAACCAGCGGTCCAGGCGGACCCCGTCCTCGCCTTCGGCCACATAGAGGGTGAGGACTTCCTTCATCAGGCGGCTGTCCTTACGCGAAAATGCGCCGCGCCGCGAGCAGTCCGAGGAAAAGCGCGCCGATCGCCAGAACCACCGAGGCGGCGACGTAGCCGGCGGCCGCGCCGTAGTCGCGTCGCTCGAGCATCAGCGCCGTCTCCAGGGAGAAGGACGAGAAGGTGGTGAAGCCGCCGAGCACACCGACGCCGATCAGCACTCGCCAGCGCTCCTGGTCGGCTCCGCCGCGCAGGGCGAGCCAGCCCGCCAGCAGGCCCATCACCAGTCCGCCGAGGACATTGACCGCGAAGGTGCCGTAGGGCCAGCCGGGGCCCAGGGTCTTGGCCACGCCGACGCCGGCCAGATAGCGGGCCATCGATCCCAGCCCGCCGCCGACGAAAACCAACAGAAGCCTGTCCATCACACCCTGCGTTCGCGGCGCCGCGGCAAAATCATCTTGACCGCAAAAGGCTTAGCTGGCGCCCTGATCACCGGCAAGACGACGGACCCGGCGTTTTTTGGATCCCATGGCAAGCACCCCACCAGCTCTGGACAAGACACAGCACGGATCGGGCGGTCTCGACACCGGCGAGATGGCCTATGTGGTTCTCGATAGCCTGGCCGACGCCGCCTATGTGCTGGACCGGGAATGGCGGATCATCTTCGTCAATCAGGCCTTTGTCCGCCACATGGACAGGCCCAGGACCGATTTGCTGGGGACGCCGCTCTGGGATGTCATCGCCCCGGCGAGCCATCCGCATTTGCGCGAGAACTTCTCCCGGGTCAGGGACCAGGGCGTCGCCGACAGCTTCGTGCAGGAGTCCGTGGTCCGCCCTGGGCTGACCATGGATGTGCGCGTGTTTCCCGTGTTCGACGGGCTCGCCGTCATATCCCGCGATATCAGCCGCCGGATCAAGAACGAGCGCGCCCTGGCCATCAGCGAGGCGCACCTGCGCCTGGCGCTCGACGGCGCGGCGATGGGCACTGGGCGTGGAACGCCGAGACCGACAAGATGACATTCTCGGAGCGCGCTCTGTCGCTCTACGGCCTGGAGCCCAAGGATCAGGGCATGGCGCGCGAAGAGCTGCGCCGCCTGCTGCTGCATCCAGACGATATCGCCGCGGTCCGCACCGCAGCCGAACAGGCCCACGCCCACGCAACCCACTATGACGCCGAGTACCGGCTGCGCCACGGCGACGCCTGGCGCTGGATGCGGGTGATGGGCGGGCCGCACGTTGTCGACGGCCGGACCATCGGCGTGCACGGCCTGGTGCAGGACATCGACGAGCGCAAGAAGGCGAGCGAGCGGCTGCAGGCCGAGATCGACGAGCGCGAGAAGTCGCAGCAGCGCCAGCAACTGCTGATCCACGAGCTGAACCACCGGGTGAAGAACATCCTGGCCATGGTCCAGGCCATGGCGGCCCAGACCCTGTCGACCGCTGCCACGCCGCAGGCGGCGCGGGTGGCGCTGGAGGCGCGCCTGATCGCCCTGGCCCAGGCCCACGACGTGCTGACCCGCGAAAGCTGGGACGGAGCGGAGCTGCTGGACATCGTCACCGGCGCGGTCACCCCTCACGAGCGGGTCGGCTCGCAGCGCTTCCGTATCGACGGGCCGCGGGTGCGGCTGGAGCCGAAGACGGCGGTTTCGCTGTGCATGGCGATCCACGAGCTGGCCACCAACGCGGTCAAGTACGGGGCTCTGTCCAACGACGAGGGCTGGGTCGAGATCGGCTGGACGCTGCAGCCGGTGGCGGCCGGGACCGATCTGAAGCTGTGGTGGGCGGAAAAAGGCGGTCCCCCTGTGCAGCCGCCGGACCACAAAGGCTTTGGCACCCGCCTGATCGCGCGCAGCCTAGCCTCCGAACAGGGCCACGCCGAGCTCAGCTATCCGCCGGAGGGCGCGCGCTGCGAGATCAGCGTGGTGGTGCCGGTGGTCTAGAGCGAGGGCCTGACCGCCTTGGGCGGCGCGGGCATGCGCTGGCCCTGCTCCACCAGCCATTGCCCGAAGCTGTCGATGGCGGTGTTGGTCCGCCCCGCCGGCCGGATCAGGGTGACGCGTTCGGGGAACTTCATAAAGCCCAGCGGCGCCGCCAGCCTGCCGGCCTGCACATCGTCGGCGACGAAGATCCAGGGGGCCATGGCCACGCCAAGGCCCGCAGCCGCGGCTTCGAGCGCGTGGGAGAAGTGGTCGAAGTTCCGCTCCACGCCGGGCGCAGTGAGCGTGATCTTGGCCGACTTGGCCCAGTTCAACCACGCCTGCGGCCAAGTGCGGGTGTGCAGCCTCGGCTCGTCCAGCAGCGCAGACGGATCGGCCAAGGCCGCGGCCCGCGCCGGCGACATGACCGGGCCGTAGAAAGTGCCGAGGAACACGGTCTCGTCCATGGCCGGCGCCACGCCGCTGCGCAGCTGGATGGCGGCGTCCACGCCCATGGCCTGGAAATCCAGGCCCTCGCCCTGCACTTCGCGCAGGTGCAGGCGGACCTCGGGATGTCGTTCGACGAAGTCCGGCAGGCGCGGGATCAGCCAGCGGATGGCCAGGGTGCCGTAGCAGGCGAGATGGACGTCGTGCTCGCTGGCCGGCGTGCGGGCCGCCGCCTCCTCGATCAGGTCGAAAGCGGCGCTGGCTGCGCCGAGCAGGCGGCGGGCTTCTGCCGTAAGCTTAAGTTGGGTCTTGGGGCCCTCGGTGAGCGGAAGGCCAAGCCATTGTTCCAGCTGGCGTATCTGGCGGCTGACCGCGCCATGGGTGACGAACAGCTCGTCCGCCGCCGTGGTCATCCGCCCGTGCCGGCCGAACGCCTCGAAGGCGCGCAGGGCGTTCAGCGGCGGCAGGGCGCGGCGTGGAGCCATTGTGCGTAAACCTCACGGACTGACGCCGTTTATATCGTTTGTCCCGCTACTGCCAAGCCCGGCATATGGGACATGGAAAAGCACAGACGCGATATCGAGATGGACCGGGGGAAGATCAGGGCGAGCACAGGCGAGGCCGGTCTAGCTGGCTATGCTCTGACGGCGGTAGTCTTGTGGGCCTTGGTCTTCTACAGCCTGTCACCGCTCAGCAAGCCGCATCCTGAGCGGCTGGCCTCACGGGCAGTCCAGCTTTGCGAACAGATTACGCCCTAGGAAACAGCCGCTCGGTCAGGGCGCGCATATCCTGCGGCGCCTCTGCTTCGATCCGAGTCACTCCCCCGACCGGATGCGGGAATTCCAGGGCGGCGGCATGCAGCATCAGGCGCGGGACCGGCTCGCCGTCCAGCATCAAGGCCCCGCCGTAGCGGGCGTCGCCGATGATCGGGCGGCCGATGGAGGCGAGGTGGACGCGCAGTTGGTGCATGCGTCCGGTGTGCGGTTGCAGCTCCAACAAGGCCGCGCTTTTGCCCTGTATCATGGTGCGATACAGGGTTTTGGCGCTCTCAGCGTCGGGGTGGTCGGCCTCGCAGACGCGCATGAAGGCCTCCCTGCCCTGCTCGTCACGGCGCAGCGGGGTCTCGATGGTCCCGGTCGGCGGGACCGGGGCGCCGGGAGCGACGATGGCGCGGTAGGTCTTCTTGAAGCGCTTGCCCATCAGCGCTTTCCCCAGGAACCCGGCGGCGGGCTTGGTCTTGGCGGTGAGGATCACGCCGGAGGTGTCGCGGTCCAGGCGGTGGATCAGGCGCGGACGGTTGCCGCTGGATTTGGCGAAGGCCCACATCAGTTCGTCGAGAGTATGGACCTGTCCTCGCCCGCCCTGGCTCGACAGGCCTGACGGCTTGTTCAGCACCAGAATGTGCTCGTCCTCGTGGATGACCATGGAGCGGACCCAGGCGATCTCGTCGGCGGACAGGATGGCGGGCGGGCGCTCGGCCTTGGCTTTGGGCGCCACTAGTCGCCCCGCTTGGCGCGCAGCTCGGCCCAGCGCTCGAGGCGCTCGCGGACGCGGCCTTCGGAGCCCTCGCCCTTGGGCCGGTAGAATTGGCGGCGCTCCATCCCGTCGGGAAAGTAGTTCTGGCCGGAGAAGCCTTCCTCGGTATTGGGATCGTAGTTGTAGCCCTTGCCGTAGCCGAGGCTCTTCATCAGCTTGGTCGGGGCGTTGAGGATGTGCTGCGGCGGGGGCAGGGATCCGGTCTCCTTGGCCGCCTTGCGGGCTTCGTTATAGGCCACATAGACCGCGTTGGACTTGGGCGCCGAGGCCATGTGCACGCAGGCCTGGGCCAAGGCCAGTTCGCCCTCCGGGCTCCCGAGGAAGTCGTAGGTATCCTTGGCGGCGTTGCACAGCAGCAGTGACAGCGGATCGGCCTCGCCGATGTCCTCGGACGCCATGCGCACCAGGCGCCGGGCGATGAACAGCGGGTTCTCGCCACCCTCCAGCATCCGCGCCAGCCAATATAAAGCCGCGTCGGGGTCCGAGCCGCGCACCGACTTATGCAGGGCCGAGATGAGGTTGTAGTGCTCCTCGCGGTCCTTGTCGTAGGCGGGGCTGCGCTTCTGCAGCACTTGGCTAAGGGCCTTGGTATCCATGGGCTCGCCGGAGCCGATGTTGAACACCACCTCGGCGAGGGTCAGCAGGTAGCGGCCGTCACCGTCGGCCATGGCCAACAGGGCGTTGCGGGCGTCGGCGTCGAGCGGCAGGGGCTGGTCCTCGAAAGCTTCGGCCTTGGTCAGCAGGCTTTCCAGCGCCTCGTCGTTGAGGCGCTTCAGCACATAGACCTGGCAGCGCGACAGCAGCGCTCCGTTGAGCTCGAACGACGGGTTCTCGGTGGTGGCGCCGACCAGGGTGACGATCCCCTCCTCCACGAACGGCAGGAAGCCGTCCTGCTGGGCGCGGTTGAAGCGGTGAATCTCGTCGACGAACAGCAGGGTGGCTTGGCCCGAGGCGCGGCGTGCGCGGGCGGCCTCGAACGCCTTCTTCAGGTCGGCGACGCCGGAGAACACGGCCGACAGCTGCTGGAATTCGTAGCCGGCCTCCTTGGCCAGCAGGCGGGCGATGGTGGTCTTGCCGGTGCCGGGCGGGCCCCACAGGATCATCGACGACAGGCGATGGGCCGCCGCCATGCGGGCGATGGGGCCGGCGGCGCCCAGCAGATGGTCCTGGCCCACGACCTCGCCAAGGGTCTGCGGGCGCAGGCGGTCGGCCAGGGGGCGCGGAGCCTCCGGCGCCAGGCCCGCCGCTTCGAATAGATCGGTCATGGCGACAATCTAGTCGATGACGGGCCTGGTGTCAGAGGTTGAACGACGCCTCGATCTGCTGACCGCCGCGGTCGACTGTGATGCGCCAGGTGCGCCCGCCGACCAGGGCTGCTTTCAGCTGCGCCACCGTACCGACGGGGGCGCCGTTGATGGCGCGGATCACGTCGCCGGGGCGGATGCCCGTACGCGCCACCAGGCCATTGGTGATCTGCGACACCAGCACGCCCTTGGCGAAGGGATTGCCCCCAAGCTCGATGGCGACGGCGGGCGACAGGTTCAGCACCTTGGCTCCGTCCAGCGGATGGCGGCCCTGCAGCGTTTGCTCGTCGCGGGCGGGGGTGGCCGCCGGCGGCTGCACCGTGGCCTTGGTGGTGCGTTCGGTCTGACCGCGCTCGTAGGTGACGGTGACGCTGTCGCCGGCGCGGTGGGTGCCAACGCGGAAGCTCAGCGAGGTCTCGTCGTTGATGCTCTGGCCGTCGATGGCCAGGATGGCGTCGCCCTGATGCAGGCCGGCGCGGTCGGCCGGCGAGCCGGGGTAGACGTCGGCCACCAGCAGGCCCTGCGGTCGGTCCAGACCGAGGGTGCGGGCCATTTCCGAGGTCACCGCCTGGCCGGCCACGCCCAGCCATGGACGTACAACCGAGCGGCCGCCGCCGAGCGCGGTCTCGACCACCTGGCGCACCACGGGGCCGGGAATGGCGAAGCCGACGCCGACGGAGCCGCCGGAGCGCGAGACGATGAAGCTGTTCACCCCGATCAGGTCGCCGTCCATGTCGACCAGGGCGCCGCCGGAGTTGCCTGGATTGATCGGCGCGTCGGTCTGGATATAGGACGACACCGCCCCGCCCCCGACGTCGGAGCGGTTGAGGGCCGAGATGATGCCATTGGTCACTGTCTGGCCGACGCCGAAGGGGTCGCCGACGGCCAAAACGAGATCACCGACCTGCAGGTCTTCGCCGCGGTCGATGGGCAGCACCGGCAGGTCCTTGGCGTCGATCTTGAGCACCGCCAGATCGGCCCTGGGATCGGCCAGCAGCACTCGGGCGGGGTATTCGCGGCGGTCCGACAGCGAGACGGTGATTTCCTGGCCGCCTTCGATGACGTGGTTGTTGGTGACGATCACCCCGTCCGAGCGGACGATCACGCCGGAGCCGAGCGAGCCTTCGACGCGGTCGCGCGGCACGCCGGCGCCGAACATCTCCCAGAACGGATCGACCTGCTGGCGGACCACGCGCTTGGACGAGATGTTGACCACGGCAGGGGCGGCCCGGCGCACGATCGGGGCGAACGACAGCTTGACCGTGGCGGCGTCGCCTGGCGCGCGGCGGGCGGGCGCCGGCAGGGGCGGCCCGGCCAGCAGGGCGGCGTCGGCGGGCGGCGTCTGGGCCTGCCCCTTAGCGGCGGGATCGGAACAGGCGGCTACGAGGCCGATCAACAGGATACAGAGGGCGTTCGCACGCATACGGGTGGCTTCCACGGGCGTCTTTGGGGAAAGTCTATTCATCAGAGCGGCGCGGCGCAAAGATGGCGGCCCGGCGGCTAACCCGGCAGCACGGATGGCGGCTTGGCGAACCGCAGAGCCAGCAGCCAAGCGGCGGCCACCAGACCGGCGGCCATCAGGATGCCGAGGCCAGGCATATGCAGCCCTGCCCCGCCGGTCAGCGCCCAGGCGAAGACGGTGGTGTAGAGGCTGGGCCCGATCAGGCCGGTGATGCTCATGATGCCGGAATTGGCGCCTTGCAGCCGGCCCTGCTCGTTGGCCGGCACCCGGCGCGACATCAGGGACTGGGCGGATGGCTGCACCAGCCCCATCAGGGCGAACACCGGCAGGCCGCACCAGAACAGGGGCGTGGTCGGGGCCAGGGCGTAGATGGCGAAGCCGCCCGCGCCGCCGGCCAGCCCGATCAGCATGGCGCCGCGCTCGCCGACCTTCTGCACCACGGGCTTGACCAGGGTCGTCTGCACCAGGATCGAGGCGACGCCGGTGGCGCCCAGGAAAATGCCCATGTTCTGCACTGTCCACTTCAGGCGCTCGCCGGTGTAGAGGACGAAGATCTGCTGCAGGGCCTGATGGCCCAGCATGTAGAGGAAGAAGACGGAGGCGAGGCCCAGCAGGCCCGGGTGGTCGGCCAGCAGGCGCAGGGAGCCGATCGGATTGGCCTTGCGCCAGCTGAAGGCCGCGCGGCGGTCCTTTGGCAGGGATTCCGGCAGCACGAACAGACCGTAGCACCAGTTGATCAGAGCCAGGCCCGCGGCCACCCAGAACGGCAGGCGCGGATTGATCCCGCCCAGCAGCCCGCCCAGCGACGGTCCCAGCACGAAACCGACACCGAACGCCGCGCCGATCAGACCGAAGTTCTGGGCGCGTTTTTCCGGCGGCGAGATGTCGGCGATGTAGGCGCCGGCGGTCGAGAAACTGGCCGATGTCACGCCCGAAATAAGCCGGCCTACGAAGAGCCAGGCCAGGTTGGGCGCGAAGCCCATGATCAGATAATCGATGCCCAGGCCGAAGATGGAGATCAGCAGCACCGGCCGCCGCCCGAATCGGTCGGACAGAGAGCCGACGATCGGCGAGGCGAAGAACTGCATCAGCGCCCAGCTGGTGGAGAAGATCAGCACATAATGCAGCGCCTGGGCGGTGGAGCCACCGGCCATATCCTTGATCAGATTGGGCAGCACCGGGATGATGATGCCCAGGGCGATCACGTCCATCAGGGCGGTGGCGAAGATGAAGCCCAGGGCGGCGGGACGCGCCGCGCGGCCGGTAGCGACCGGCGCGGCGTCCTGCGTGTCAATGGTGTCGCCTTCGGGCACGCGGACTGGCTCCTGCTTTATCCCTGTGTAGGCGCGAATCCCCGCCCGGCTCAATGCGACGCTAGAGCGCTGCCTCGGCAGCCCAAGAAAAAAGCCCCGGAGCGGACCCCGGGGCTTTGATTTCTGGCAGCAGGCGCTGGCCTTACTCTTCGGCGTGCACCATGACGGGGCCCGAGTCCTTGCCCTTTTCAGCCGGGTCGCGGTCGACGAACTCGATCACGGCCATGGCGGCATTGTCGCCGTAGCGGAAGCCGGCCTTGAGCACGCGGATGTAGCCGCCGTTACGTTCCTTGTAGCGCGGGCCCAGGGTCGCGAAGAGCTTGCCGACCTGATCCACGTCGCGGACCTTGCTGATCGCCAGACGGCGAGCGTGCAGATCGCCCTTCTTGGCCAGGGTCACCAGCTTTTCGACGAAGGGACGCAGTTCCTTGGCCTTGGGCAGAGTCGTGACGATCTGCTCGTGCTTGATCAGGCTCGCCGCCATGTTGGCGAACAGCGCGGTCCGGTGGCTGGACGTGCGGCCCAGTTTGCGGCGGGCGTATCCGTGACGCATCTTAAGTCTCCTGGGCCGGGGCCCTCTTGGCGCAGCAGCGCCTGATCAAACACATCCCGGCCTGTCCCCGGCCGGGTCATATCGATGCGCCGGAGCCCTCCACCGCAGTGCGGTTTCAATGGACTCGGGCCCGCCGTCGCCGGCGGGCCCGGAAGCAACGCTGTAGTCGTCTTAGATCTGGTCTTCGAACTTCTTGGCCAGGTCTTCGATGTTTTCCGGCGGCCAGTTGGGCACGTCCATGCCCAGATGCAGACCCATGCCGGCGAGCACTTCCTTGATCTCGTTCAAGGACTTGCGGCCGAAGTTGGGGGTCCGGAGCATTTCGGCTTCGGTCTTCTGGATCAGGTCGCCGATGTAGACGATGTTGTCGTTCTTCAGGCAGTTGGCCGAACGGACCGAGAGCTCGAGCTCGTCGACCTTCTTCAGCAG
>CANJMO010000062.1 GCA_947475845.1 Caulobacteraceae bacterium
CGCCCGTCCGTCATCTGGTCGGAGACAAAGTCCGGGCTCCATCGCTGGTTGGCTGTCAGCGGCGTCTCGATCGGTCGCCGGGTCCCCATCGCGCGCTTGCGGCCGCCGCGGCGGCGCACCGTCAGGCGCTCCTCGCGGTATAGGCGCTGGACGCGCTTCTTGTTCACCGCATGGCCCTCGCGCCGTAGCAACACATGCAGCCGGCGGTAGCCGAAGCGCCGTCGTTCCTGGGCCAGGGCCTTCAGACGCTCGCGCAAATGGGCGTCGTCCGGCCGCGTGGCCTGGTAGCGCACGCTGGTGCGGTCGGTGCTGATCACCCGGCACGCCCGCCGCTGGCTCATCTCGTAGGTCGACTGCAGATACGCCGCAGCCTCCCGATGGGCAGCGGGCGTCACCATTTTTTTCCAAGCAGATCTTTCAGCGCGACGTTGTCGAGCATCGCGTCCGCCAGCATCCGCTTGAGCTTGGCGTTCTCGTCCTCCAGCGCCCTCAGACGCCGGGCCTCCGACACGTCCAGGCCACCGTACTTGGCCTTCCACTTGTAAAACGTCGGCGAGCTGAGCCCGTGCTTGCGGCATAAGTCCGCCACCGGGACGCCCGCCTCCTGCTCCCGCAGGATCCCGATGATCTGCTCTTCCGTGAACCTTGATCGTTTCATTCGTCCGTCCCTTCCTTGGGGCGGACTCTAATTATTTCTGGAGGAGTTTCAGGGGGTCAAGTCACTCGGCATCGTCTTCCACCGCCGCCACGCTTCCGCGATCGATATTGATGGCGGATCTGACTCCTCGGTGACTGGCTTCTTAACCGACCACGCCATTGGCCGCACGAGCGAGCTGCGCAGGCGCCGAGGCGCCTGGTCCGCTTAGAATCCGGTCGTATGGATTGGCGATGCGCGCAGCGAATCCAACCGTAGACGCCGCGCCTTCCGCCGAATGCACGGCGCCCCGCGCCACGCCGGCCACATTGCCGAGCCGGCGCGCCGCAAAGTTGGCGGGCGAGTTCGGGTCCGGACCGTTCGGTCGTTCGAGATGACGAGCGCCCAGCGCATTCAGATCGCTCGGTTGTTGCGCGAGCAGGTTCTGTCCGGCCCGCGTGGCTTCGTTCCAAACCCGGCGCCCGGCCGCGGCCGCTTGACCTTCCAGGCGCTGCACATCAGCCTTGCGCCGCGCCATCCAGTTTTCGATGCTGTCGAGGACGACTTCGCCCTCGTACGTCGATTGACGTCTGGCCATTCCGCTCACCCCACAAAGCCTAATTTGCGAAGATGATTGTTATTCAAAACGAGTCAAAAGTAAAGAACAAATAAAGAACATATCGGATCAGACGGACTCCGCGTCCGCCTCCAGCGACACCCCCCGCGTCTCCGGCATCGCCATCGCCGCCGTGACACCCACGGCGTAGGAGCCGATCGCGCCGATCCCCATGGCGAGCCCCAGCCCGCCGGCGCCGGCCGCGCCCATGCCCACCAGGGCTGGGACGATCGAGGCGATGCCCCGTCCGCCGCTGAGGCAGAAGCCTTCGCCCGCGCCCCGCATCTGGGTGGGGAACAGCTCGGCGAAGGTCGGCAGCATGCCCGAGGCTAGGCCGCCTTGCAGGGCGCCCATCACCGCGCCCATGGCGATCATGCTGGCCATGGTCATCGGCGCGCTGAGGTAGACCCCGACGTTGACCGCCTGCAGCAGCAGGAAGGCGATGAAGGTCGTGCGCCGACCGATCCGGTCTGAGATCTGGCCGAACAGCAGCGGCCCGACGAAAGAGCCGAAGATGTTGGCCGCGAGGTAGCCGGAGGTCGACATCACCGACAGGTGCTGGGTCGTGCGCAGATAGGTCGGCAGCCAGGTCAGGATGGTGTAGGCGCCGCCGAAAATCCCCGTGGACATCAGGGTCGCGATCAGGGTCCGCTTCAGGTGCGCCGGGCCGAAGATGGCGGCGAGGCTGAGGCCCTTGGGTTTGGCCGTCTTCAGATAGAGCGGCGATTCCGGCACCAGTCGCCGGATGAAGATGACGAACACCGCCGGGAGCAGGCCCAGGGCGAAGAACACCCGCCAGGCCATCGCCTCGGGCGCCACGGCGAACACCAGCGGGAACGCCGCCACCGCCAGGCCGTAGCCCACCGCATAGCCGCTCTGCACCGCCGAGGTGACCCGCCCACGCAGGGCCGGCGCCACCATCTCGGCCACCAGCACTCCGCCGACTGCGGCCTCCCCGCCATAGCCCAGTCCCTGCAGGGTGCGCACCACCGCCAGCTGGGCGAAGCCGTTGGTGAAGGCCGAGGCGAAGGTGAACAGCGCGACCCAAAGCACCGTGGCCTGCAGCACCCGCACCCGTCCGAACCGGTCGGCCAGCGCACCCGCCGCGATCCCGCCGACGCCCGAGCCGATCAAGGCCAGCGAGGCCATGATCCCGGCTTCCGGCCGCGTAATCCCCGCCGTGGCGATCAGCGCCGGGATGACCAGGGCGTAGATCGAGGTGTCGAAGGCGTCGAGGCCCAGCCCGCCGAAGCAGGCGAAGAAGGTGTTGCGCTCCACGCGCGTCAGTTTGGAAAACCAGCCCAGCCGCATCCTCGCCCCCGAGTGTCTTTTCAGGACAATAGACGGCAGGTCGCGCCGAACGCCAAGCCTAGGCGATCACTGCCTCAAGCGACGGTACGGTTTCCTTCAGCCGCCCGCCGATGCGGATCGGCTCGATGCGCTTGGCCAGACCGGTGCGGTCGTCGGTCTCGACGAACACCCCGCACACCGTCGCCGGGCCGCTGGCGGGGGTGTAGCGCTCCTTGGAGATGCGGGTGGTGAACCGGCGCAGCGGCTCTTCCTTGTTGTTGCCGATCACGCTGTCGTAGTCGGCGCAGGCGCCGGCGTCGGTCTGATAGGCGGTGCCGCCGTTGAGGATCTGGGCGTCGGCGGTGGGCACATGGGTGTGGGTGCCGACCACGAAGCTGGCCCGCCCGTCGCAGAAGTGGCCCATGGCCATCTTTTCCGAGGTCGCCTCGCAGTGCATGTCCACCAGCACCGCGTCGCAGGCCACGCCCAGCGGACAGTCGTCCAGCGCTTTGTCGACGGCGGCGAAGGGGTCGTCGAGCGCGTCCATGTGCACCCGGCCGAGCAGGTTGATCACCAGGATGCGGCGTCCGCCCGCCACTTCGAAAAGATTGGCGCCGCGTCCCGGCGCGTCGGCCAGGATCGGGTAGTTGAGCGGCCGGATCAGGCGCGGTTCGCGCACGATATAGGTCAGGGCTTCCTTCTGGTCCCAGCTGTGGTTGCCCAGCGTGATGCAGTCGGCGCCGGCCTGGAATATCTCGTTGGCGGTGTTCTCGGTGATGCCGAAGCCGGCCGCCGCGTTCTCGCCGTTGACCACCACGAAATCCAGGTTCAGCCGCCGCTTTAAGCCCGGCAGATGGTCGGCGAGCCCCTCGCGGCCCGAGCGGCCGACGACGTCGCCGAAGAAAGCTATGCGCATCACACGTCCTTTGTCTGGACCCGATGATAGCCGTTTTCGGTGACGATGGCGTCCACAGGTTGATCGTGGTCCTCGCGCGGGACGCGATCGACCTGCTGCCCGGCGTAGGCCAGGCCGATCACGCACAGCTGCCCCTTGGCGCGCAGGGCTTCCACGGTGCGGTCGTAGTAGCCGCCCCCCTGGCCCAGGCGGTAGCCGTCCAGGTCGAACGCCAGCAGCGGCAGGATCAGCAGTTGCGGAACCAGGGTCGCAGCGTCCTCGGTCGGCGAGGGGATGCGGGCGGCGTCGGCCTCCATCGCCTGATCGGCTGACCAGGCGCGGAAGATCAGGGGCGCGTCCATGGCCATGGCCACCGGCAGAGCGATGCGGGCACCGCGATTGGCCAGGCGGCGCAGCACCGGCCACGGGCTGATTTCCGACCCCAGCGCATGATAGCCGGCCGCGACAGCGATGTCGGGGAGGTGTTCAAGCGGCAGGCGCCGGGCCGCCGCCTCGGCCGCGCCGGGATCAATAGCCGCCAAATCCCGTCGCCGCGCGCGCATCCGGCGGCGGAGTTCGTCCTTGGCGATGGCGACGTCAGGCGTGATCAGGAACCACCAGGGCAAAAGGTAGCGGCGCCGCGAGGACCGTGAAAGCGTTTGAATCCCCTCGGACCTGGATAACCAGGTGGGCGCCGTGTCTCCGAAACCACGATCTCGGCGAGGGACAGCTCCCTATGAGGATGATTAAGGTCCCCGGGATTTCGTTGCTTTCGACGCGAGCCGCAGCAAGACCCGCCGCCTCTATATCTAGGCCTCGCGGCGCGCCTTCTCAAGCGCCGCCGCAAAACTCCTACATCACGGTATTGCCGGACGCCCCCGCCAGAGCCTCGACGCGCTGGGCGGCGGAATCGAGCGCGGTGGCGGCGCGGGTCTCCACGGTCTGCAGTTCGGCGCGCAGACGGGTCGCCTCCCCAGACAGATGCGCCAGCCGCGCGCGGGCGTCGGCCAACTCGTCGGCCATCATCAGGGCGCCCATCAGGAACAGGCGGGTCTCGCCCAGCTGACCGATGCTGCCAGAGAGCTGTTGCACCTGGGCGTCGAACACCTTGGCCAGTTCGCGCAGGTGGCTTTCCTGGCCGTCCTCGCAGCCCACCAGATAGGGCCGCCCGTTCACTTCGATGGTCAGCTGGGCCATGGCTAGGCTCCTTGGCGCTGGCTGAGCGCCGCGCGGATTTCGTGGATGGCCTGGTCCAGTGCCTTGGCGGCTTCCTGGCCGGCGGCTTGCAGCTCCCGCTCGCGGCCGCGGGCGGCGTCCAGTTCAGAGGCCAGCTTGGCCCGGTCCAGGTCGAACAGGCCATCGACCTCGGCCTTCGCCGTGGCGGTCTTGCCATCCAGCCGGGTCTCCAGCAGGGAGATCGCCCGGTCCAGCCTGCGCGCCGCTGTCTCCAGCGCGCTCAACGCGCCCTCGTCTCGGATCATCCGCTCGGCCTTTCGTGGTTCGTCCGCCTTATAGACCGCGCCGGGCCTGCGCCGGAAGCGCTCAAGCGCGGTCAACCGGCGCTCAACTAGGCCAAAGGCCGGTAGCGCAAACAAGGATGTAAGGTTGGGGCGCGTCATGTCCTTGACCCCGGGGCGGCGCCGTGGCCTAGAACCGACGTCCTCCCGCCGAACGAGTCCGCTCGCATGTCAGCCGCCCCCACCGTCATGGCCGACGCCATCCGTGTCCTTTCGATGGACGCGGTGCACAAGGCGAAATCAGGTCACCAGGGCATGCCGATGGGCATGGCGGACGTGGCGACGGTGCTGTGGACCAAGTTCCTCAAGTTCGACGCCGCCGATCCCCAATGGGCGGACCGCGACCGCTTCGTGCTGTCGGCGGGCCACGGCTCGATGCTGCAATACGCCCTGCTGCACCTGACCGGCTTCAAGGCCGTGACCATGGAGCAGATCAAGAACTTCCGTCAGTGGGGCTCGATCACCGCCGGCCACCCCGAATACGGCCACACCCCGGGCGTGGAAGTGACCACCGGCCCGCTCGGCCAGGGTATTGCCACCTCGGTCGGCCTGGCCATGGCCGAGCGCCACCTGAACGCCCGTTTCGGCGACCTAATGGTCGACCACCGAACCTGGGTCATCGCCGGCGACGGCTGCCTGATGGAGGGCGTCAGCCACGAGGCGATCTCGATCGCCGGCCGCTTCAAGCTCAACAAGCTGACCGTGCTGTTCGACGACAACAACACCACCATCGACGGCGCGGCGACCATCTCGGAGACCGGCGATCAGGTCGCCCGCTTCAAGGCCGCCGGCTGGGCGACCAAGACCGTCGACGGCCACGACCACGGCGCCATCCGCCGCGCACTGGCCTGGGCCACCAAGCAGTCCAAGCCCAGCTTCATCGCCTGCAAGACCAAGATTTCCAAGGGCGCGGGGCCCAAGGAAGGCGACCCGCACAGCCACGGCTACACCCTGTTCGACGACCAGATCGCCGACGCCCGTCTGGCCATGGGCTGGACCGCGCCGCCGTTCGAGATTCCCGCCAACGTCCTGCGTCCCTGGCGCGCGGCCGGCAAGCGCGGGGCCAAAACCCGCAAGACCTGGACCACGCACAAATCCCTGTCGCCCCTGGCCGCCGAGTTCGACCGCGCCATGGCCGGCGACCTGCCCTCGACCGCCTTCGAGCGCCTGGACGCCCACATCGCCGACCTCGTCGCTCATCCCACCGCCGAGGCCACCCGCGTGCTGTCCGGCGCCGCCCTCACCGCCCTGGTCCCGGCCATCCCCGAGATGATCGGCGGCTCGGCCGACCTCACCGGCTCCAACAACACCTATGTGAAGGGCGCCAAGGACTTCGATTTCCCCGACTACGACGGCCGCTACGTCCACTACGGCGTGCGTGAGCACGGCATGGCCGCGGCGATGAACGGCATGGCCCTGCACGGCGGCGTGATCCCCTTCTCCGGCACCTTCCTGTGTTTCGCCGACTACAGCCGCCCGGCGATCCGGCTCGGCGCCCTTATGGGCGTGCGCGTGATCCATGTCATGACCCACGACTCCATCGGCCTCGGCGAAGACGGTCCGACCCACCAGCCGGTCGAGCACCTGGCCTCTCTGCGCGCCATGCCCAACCTGCTGGTCTTCCGTCCCGGCGACGGGGTCGAGGCAGCCGAATGCTGGCGCCTGGCGATCGAGAGCCGCACGGCCCCCTCGGTCATGGCCCTGTCGCGGCAAAAGACCGCCGCGGTGCGCACCAGCGCCGCTGAAAACCTCTCCGCCAAGGGCGCCTATGAGCTGATCGCCGCCTCCGGCCCGGCCCAGGTCACCCTGTTCGCCTCGGGCACCGAAGTCGGCGTCGCCGCGGAAGCCCAGAAGCAACTAGAAGCCGAGGGCGTGCCCACCCGCCTGGTCTCCACCCCCTGCTGGGAGCTGTTCGACAAGCAGAGCCCCGCCTATCAGGCCCAGGTGATCGGCGATGCGCCGGTGCGGGTCGCGGTCGAAGCGGGTGTCAAACTCGGCTGGGAGCGTTTCATCGGCGAGAACGGCGGCTTCGTCGGCATGTCCAGCTTCGGCGCCTCGGCGCCCTATCAGGTGCTCTACGAAAAGTTCGGCATCACCGCCGGCGGCGTCGTCGCCGCGGCCAAGGCCGGCCTGCTGGCCTGACGCCCATGCGCCTCGGCACGCCCCTGTCACCCACCGCCGTCAAGGTGATGCTGCTGGGCTCGGGCGAGCTGGGCAAGGAAGTCGCCATCGAACTGCAGCGCCTCGGCTGCGAGGTGATCGCCGTCGATCGCTACGCCAATGCCCCCGCCCATCAGGTGGCGCACCGCTCGCACGTCATCGCCATGACCGACGCAAAGGCCCTGCGCGCCCTGGTCGAGCAGGAACGCCCGCACCTGATCGTGCCGGAGATCGAGGCCATCGCCACCGACGAGCTGGCCAGGATCGAAGCCGACGGTGTGGCCGTGGTCATCCCCACCGCCCGCGCCACTCAGTTGACCATGAACCGCGAGGGCATCCGCCGCCTCGCTGCCGAAGACCTCGGCCTGCCGACCTCGCCGTTCGCCTTCGCCGCTTCCAAGGCCGAGCTGGCGGCGGGCGCGCAGGCGGTCGGCTTCCCCTGTTTCGTCAAACCGGTGATGTCGTCCTCCGGCAAGGGCCAAAGCTACGTCGAAAAGCCGGATCAGGTCGCCGCCGCCTGGTGCTACGCCCTGGAGAGCGGACGTGTCGAGCAGGCCTTGGTGATCGTCGAAGGCCGCATCGACTTCGACTTCGAAATCACCCTGCTGACCGTCCGCTCCATCGGCCCTGATGGCCAGGTCCGCACCGATTTCTGCGCCCCGATCGGCCACCGCCAGGTCAAGGGCGACTATGTCGAAAGCTGGCAGCCCCAAGCCATGACGCCGGCCGCCCTGGCCGCCTCGAAGGACATCGCCGGCAAGGTCACCGCCGCGCTGGGCGGCCTCGGCCTGTTCGGCGTCGAGCTGTTCGTCAAGGGCGACGACGTGTGGTTCTCCGAGGTCAGCCCGCGCCCGCACGACACCGGCCTCGTCACCCTCGCCACCCAACATTTCAGCGAGTTCGCCCTGCACGCCCGCGCCATCCTCGGCCTGCCGGTCGACGTGGCCCAGCGCGAACCGGGCGCCAGCGCGGTAATCTACGGCGGCATGGAGGCTGCCGGCATCGCCTTCGACGGCGTGGCCGAGGCCCTGCGTGTCGAGGGCGCGGACCTGCGCCTGTTCGGCAAACCCGAAAGCTTCGAGCGCCGCCGCATGGGTGTGGCCCTGGCCCGCGCGGCCGACGTCGACAGCGCTCGCGAGCGCGCGCGCACCGCCGCCTCGATGGTGCGGCCCGTCCGGCCGGAGTAGACAGGAGCATGGTTCGCACCGTCCTCCTCGCCTCCGCCCTGGCCGCCCTGCCGGCGCTCGCTCAGCCCGCGCCCCGTTTCATGGACGACCGCTACAAGGCCGAGATGGCGGCGGGCGTCCCGCCCGAAGGCGCGCCCATCGCCAAGACCACCCCGCGCGGGCCGGGCAGCCTGACCGGCGTTTGGTTCAACGCCGAGGCCGCCAGCAATCCCGCCGAAGAAGAGTCCGTGCGCACCGCCGAAGGCGATCCGCCGCCGCTACAGCTGTGGGCTTTGAAGATCATCGTCGGACGGGCCGCCGACGAAGAGGACGGCCATCCCTACGCCGACACCTCCTCGCGTTGCCTGCCCACCGGCATCCCGCAGATGATGGTGGAGCCGCGCGGGCCCGGCATCCGCATCCTAGAAGAGCCGAAGTCGGTGACAATGCTGTTCGAGCAGAACAACAACTGGCGGCAGATCCTGATCGGCGCAAAGCATCGCGAAGACGCCTCGCCGACCTACATGGGCGATTCCGTGGGCCGCTGGGACGGCGACACATTCGTCGTCGAGACCACCAACGTCGATCTCGACCAGGACGTGCAGGGCTATCCGCATACCGACAAACTGCGCATCGTCGAGCGATACCGACGGATCACCGCTGACCGGCTCGAACTGAAGGTGACCATTGAGGATCCCGGCGCCTTCACCCGAGTGTGGAGCCTGCCGCGCCGAACCCTGAAGCGCGAGGCCGGCGCCGTCCTCGGTGAGAATCTCTGCACCAACCAACGCAACGCCCCCGACGCCGACAGCTACACCGGCGTCCAGGGGCCCCGGGCCTCGCAGACGCCGCCGGACTAGACCGCTTCCTCGAACCCTTCGAGACCCTGTTCCCTGACCTTGCGGTAGAGAGTCGAGCGGCCGATGCCGAGGCGGCGGGCGACTTCCGACATGTGGCCGGAATAGAGCTCTATCGCCAGCTGGATCAGGTCGTGCTCGATTTCGTCGAGCTTGCGCAAGTGACCGCGCTCGTCGAGCACCCGCACCGGCGCTTCCTTGGGCAGGGCCGCCATCAGCTGCTCCGCGCTCGGCGCCGGTCCGCTCATCGCCGCCTCGAACGGTGGCTTCAGGCCCGACACCGCCGGGAAATCATAGGGCTGCAGATAAGGCGCTTCGGAGAGGACTATGGCGCGATAGACCGCGTTCTCTAGCTGGCGGACGTTGCCGGGCCAGTCGTGAGCGGTAAGCAGGGCCAGAGTCTCGGGGTTGGCGCCGACCACGCGCTTGCCCTCTTCGACGTTGAAGCGGCGCACGAAGTGGGCGACCAGGGCCGGAATGTCCTCGCGCCGGTCGCGCAGCGGCGGGGTGTCCATCGGAAACACGTTCAGCCGGTAGTAGAGATCCTCGCGGAAGCCGCCCTCCTTGACCGCCTGGGCCAGGTCGCGATTGGTCGCCGACACGATCCGCACATCGACCCGCACCGAGCGCTTGGAGCCGATCGGATCGATCTCGCTCTCCTGCAGGGCGCGCAGCAGCTTGACTTGGATATCCAAGGGCAGTTCGCCGACCTCGTCGAGGAAGAGGGTGCCGCCCGAGGCCTCCTGGAACTTGCCCAGGTGCTTGTCGACCGCGCCGGTGAACGAGCCCTTCTCGTGGCCAAACAGGATCGATTCCACCAGGTTCTCGGGAATGGCGCCGCAGTTGACGGCCACGAACGGCTTGGAGGAGCGGTCCGAGGCGCCGTGCATGGCCCGCGCGATGACTTCCTTGCCGACGCCGCTTTCACCCAGGATCAGCACCGGGATGGTCGACTTGGCCGCGCGGATGCCCATGCTCTTGACCTGACTCATGGCCGGGCTGTCGCCGATCAGATCTTCGAAGGAGAACTGGCCTGCAGTGCGCTTCTTCAAGCGCTGAACCTCGGCCGACAGATCGCCCATCTGCAGGGCGTTGCGGATCGAGACGATAATGCGCTCGGGCGAGGCCGGCTTGATGAAGAAGTCCTGGGCTCCGGCCTGCATGGCCTTGACCACCACCTCGACCCCGCCCGTTGCGGTCAGCACGATCACCGGCGGATCGAACCCGCGGGCGCGCATCTCCTTCAGTGTCTCCATGCCCGACATCCCGGGCATCGACAGGTCGAGGATCACCACGTCGGCCGCGCCGCCGCCCGCCAGCCGGGTCAGGGCGTCTTCGCCGCTTTCGGCCTGGGCGACACCGAATCCCTCGCGCTCCAGCACCGCCTGGATCAGGCGCCGCTGGGTGGGATCGTCGTCCACGACAAGCACGGTCTTGGGCATCTGGAAGCCGTCTCCGATCCTCCGCTCTTCTGAGGGGAGGTTTCATTTCGGGACGGTTATGCGCCGGGAGGCGTAAAGGGGGTGTTGATCAGAGATTGCCGAAAGGTTTCCCTTCATATGCGAAACCCCTTCCCCTGCCGCGATCCCCTGGCCATATCGGTCCCATGACGATCCATGCCCACCCGGAAGCCCCGAAGCACGCAGCAGACCTTCCCGAGTGGCGCCTCGACGATCTGTATGCCGGGCGCGAGGACCCGCGCATCGAGCAGGACCTGGAAGCCGCGCGTCAGGCCAACGCCGATCTGTTGGAGCTGAAGGGCAAGCTCGTCGCCGCCCGCCGCGATCCGCAGCGCCTGGGCGCGGTGCTGGCGCGCGCCATCGGGCTCTACGAACAGGCTACCAACAAGCTGTGGGCCGTAGGCGCCTACGCCTCGCTGCAGACCTCGGTGGCGCGCGAGGACCAGGCCTGGGCCAAATTCGAGGGCGACATGCGGGCCCGAGCCTCGCAGATCGGGTCGGAGTCCTTGTTCTTCACCCTGGAGATCAACCAGCTCGACGAGGCCGAGATCGAGGCCGCCCTGCGCGCCAATCCCGAGGCCGCCCATTTCCGGCCCTGGCTGCGGCGGGTGCGGCTGGTGCGCGACCACGAGCTGTCGGCCGAGATGGAGCGGATGGTCAACGACCGCGCTCCGGCCCTGTCCAACTGGAGCCGGCTCTACGACGAGGCCCTCAGCCGGATGACGGTCAAGGTCGGCCGCGAGAGCCTCAACCTGCCTCAGGCCCTGAACCGGCTGTCGGACCCGGACCCCGCCTCGCGCAAGACCGCCGCCACCGGCCTGGCCAAGGCGCTGGAGGACAACTCCCCGACCATCGCCCTGTGCCTCAACACCCTGGCATTCGAGAAGCAGATCGAGGACCGCTGGCGCCGCTTCAAGGACCCGGCCCGCTCGCGCCACCTCGCCAACGAGGTCGATCCGGAGGCCGTGCAGGCGCTCGAGGAAGCGGTGGTCGAGCACTACCCCCGCCTGTCGCACCGCTATTATGCGCTGAAGGCCAAGGCGCTCGGCAAGCGCACCCTCGATCACTGGGACCGCAACGCCCCGCTGGATCAGGAACAGCCCCGTCAGTACGACTGGGATGAGGCCAAATCGCTGGTCCTGTCGTCCTTCGACCAGCTAGCCCCGGCCTTCGCCGACAAGGCCCGCAGCTTCTTCGACCATCCGTGGATCGACGCCCGCCCGCGCCCCGGCAAGTCGTCGGGCGCATATTCGCACCCTGTCACCGCCGACAAGCACCCCTATGTGTTCATGAACTTCATGGGCGAGCGGCGCGATGTCCTGACCCTGGCCCACGAGCTCGGCCATGCGGTGCACCAGACCCTGGCCTCGCCCCTGGGCACGCTGCTGGCCGACACGCCCCTGACCCTGGCCGAGACCGCCTCGATCTTCGGCGAGGGCCTCGTATTCGACCGGCTGCTGGCCGAGGCCAAGGGGGCCGAGCGACGGCTGCTGCTGGCCGGCAAGATCGAGGACGGCCTCAACACCGTGGTCCGCCAGATCGCCTTCCACCGCTTCGAGAGCGAGTTCCACGCCGCGCGCCAGCAGGGCGAGCTCTCGCCCGAGCATATCGGCGGGCTGTGGCTGCAGGTGATGGGCGAGAGCCTTGGCCCGGCGGTCAAGCTGAACCCCGGCTACGAGCACTATTGGGCCTACGTCAGCCACTTCGTGCACTCGCCCTTCTACGTCTACGCCTACGCCTTCGGCGACCTGCTGGTCGAAGCCCTGATGGAAAAGCGGCTGGAGGACCCCAAGGGCTTCGCCCCGGCCTATGAGACCCTGCTGTCCGGCGGCGGCTCCAAGACCTACGTCGAGGCGCTCAAACCGTTCGGCCTGGACCCGCGCCAGAAGGCGTTCTGGGAGCGCGGCCTCGGACGCCTTGAGCGGCTGGTGGACGAGTTCGAGGCTCTGGCTTGAGCAAATGACGCACTGCGGCGCCTGAACGCCCCGCGCCATCTTGAGCGGCGCGCCCGGATAGGCTAACCCCACGCCACTGTTTGGATTGAGAGAGCGACCATGGCCGAGCACGGGACCGACTATACGCGCGGGGAAATGGCCATCGACGAGCACGAGCGCACCTTCAGCGGCTTCATCAAGCTGACCAAGTGGGGCTCGCTCTACATCTCGGCCGTCCTGCTGTGGATCACCATGTGGTTCTGCACGCCGGCCGGCGGCTTCGCGGGCTTCGTCTGCGCGGCCGTCCTGATCGGACTGGGCACCCTGGTCCTGAGCGAAAAGCACAAGCTCTAACAAACTGCTGGACGCGCGGCGTTTCTGCCGCTTAGCTCTGCACATTGAGTTGCGGGGTAAGGCATGACCGTCAGAGTCGCCGTCACGCAGGAACGCCACGCGGATGAAACCCGCGTCGCGGCCACTCCCGATACTGTAAAAAAACTGATCGCCGCCGGTTTCGAAGTCACCGTCGAATCGGGGGCCGGCGACGCCGCCTCCTATCCCGATTCAGAGTACGAAGCCGCCGGGGCCAAGATCGCCAAGGGCTGCGCCGCCTGTCTGAAGGGCGCCGAGGTCCTGTTCAAGGTGCGCGCGCCCGGCGCCGAAGAGATCAAGGCCCTGCGCAAGGGCGCCATCGTCATGGCCATCCTCAATCCCTACCAGGACAAGGCCGCGCTGAAGGCCCTGTCCGATGCTGGGGCTACCGCCTTCGCCATGGAGTTCGTGCCGCGCATCACCCGCGCTCAGGTGATGGACGTGCTGTCCAGCCAGGCCAACCTGGCCGGCTACCGCGCCGTGATCGAGGGCGCCCAGGTCTATGGCCGCGCCCTGCCGATGATGATGACCGCCGCCGGCACAGTGGCTGCAGCGAAAGTGTTCGTGATGGGCGTCGGCGTCGCCGGTCTGCAGGCCATCGCCACGGCCCGGCGCCTGGGCGCCGTGGTCACCGCCACCGACGTGCGCCCCGCCACCAAGGAACAGGTCGAAAGCCTCGGGGCCAAGTTCCTGGCGGTCGAGGACGAGGAGTTCAAGAACGCCCAGACCGCCGGCGGCTACGCC